>JAZADL010000160.1:0-4317 GCA_036123635.1 Actinomycetota bacterium | reverse complement strand
CCTTCACGCCACGGGCCCTAAATGTGCATACCGACAATCCGTACCGCCGTCCGGTTCCCGGCTATCAGTTGCTGCACTGCCTGGTAGCCAGCGGGAGCGGTGGGGTGACCGTCCTGGTCGATGGCTTCCGTGCCGCTGAGGTGCTACGCCACGAGGATCCGAAGGCGTTCGCCGTGTTGACCAGCCGACGGGTGCCCTTCCGGTGGGCGGGGGATGGGTTCGATTTGCGGAATCGGTCGGCGATAGTCGAGGTGGACGATCGGGGCGAGGTACGAGCCGTGCGGTACAACAACCGGTCAGCGGCCCCCTTTGATCTGCCGTATGGCGAAATGGCTGAGTTCTACGAGGCCTACCGCACCTTTGCCCGGCTGTTACATCGGCCGGAACTTGAGTTGCGGTTCACCTTGATTCCCGGTGAGTGCTTGGTGTTCGACAATGAGCGGATCCTTCATGGACGAGATGGCGAGGCCGACCCGGATCGGTATCTCCAAGGCTGCTACCTAGACCGAGACTGGGTCCACGGGAGGGTCGCCCCGCTCCCCGATTGACTAGTTCAGTCTTATGATAGCTGTGTAACACATAATATGTGCTACACATAAATATATGGCAAACCTGACCTTGGCTATCGACGACGACCTTCTCCACCGTGCTCGGGTGCGGGCTGCTGAGCAGGGCACTTCAGTTAACGCGGTGGTTCGAGACCTGCTGGTCGCATATTCGGCCGCCGACCGGGTGGAAGCGGCGCGCCGCCGTCTGGTGGCCCTCTCGGTCTCCTCGGCCGCTGGGTCTGGAGGACGACCGATTGTTCCTGAAGGCCCATGAGCCGTACTTTTGTCGACGCTTCGGTCCTCATCCGGCTGTTTGACGACGACGCTCCCGAGCGCCAGGCAGCGGCCCGGGCCTTAGTGGGTGCTACCGACGGGTCGGCTCTGGTCGTGTCGGGCCCCGGCCTGGCCGAGTTTCACCACGTGGTGACGGCGCTCTTGACCCGCCCACTTCAATCGATAGTGGCTGGCCGGGCTTTGGTCGAATTGGCTGAGTTGACGGTAGTGCCAGCGGACGCCTCTCTGGTTCTGGCCGCTGGCGACACGGCGTCCGAGTACGGCCTAACCACTCGGGACGCTCTGGCCGTCGAGGCGGCGGTGGTCGGTGGCTGTGACCGCATGGTCACCGAATCCCTTCCCGTCGGCACCGTGATCCGTGGCGTTCGAATCGAAGATCCAGCAGTGGGGAGCAATCCGTGATTTCGGGTATGGCCGATGGCGTCGGGAGGTCCGTATGAAGGAGATCAAGGGGTTGGTTTGCCACGACGTGGACGCACACGGCATCCGCATCCACGTAGCTGAAGTAGGGGAGGGGCCCCTGGTGCTGTTCGTGCACGGGTTCCCTGAGTCTTGGTATTCGTGGCGGAACCAACTGCCAGCCGTGGCCGAAGCCGGCTACCGAGCAGTGGCTATCGATGTCCGTGGTTATGGATCCTCTGAGGCCCCTGAGGCAATCGATGCGTATCGGCTGGTCGATTTGGCCGGCGACTGCGTCGGAGTAGTCGAAGCCCTTGGAGAGTCAGAAGCCGTCATCGTTGGTCATGACTGGGGTTCGCCTATTGCCAGCACGGCTTCCCTCTTACGCCCGGACATGTTTCGGGCGGTGGTTCTGCTCAGCGTTCCGTACACCCCTCGGAACGAAGTGCAACCGAGCGACTTCTTCCGATCCCTCGGAGGGAAGGATGTCTTCTATATCGACCACTTTCAGGAGCCGGATGTGGCTGAGGCCGAGATTGCCACCGATCCGATTGCCTGGTTGGGCGCCTTCTACCTCAACGCCTCGGGCGAAGCTCCGGAGTTAGCACCCGGTGAACCACCCCGATTTTTCACCGAATCCGGGGGCCGGCTCGTGGACCGCTTGGCACCGTGGACCGGGCCATTGTCCTGGCTGTCCTCTGAAGACCTGGCGTTTTATGCCGACGAGTTCGCCCGTGCTGGATTCTCGGGAGGCTTGAACCGGTACCGGTGCATGGACCGCGACTGGTTTGATCTCCGGGCTTGGCACGGAGCGAAGATTCGACAGCCCTCATTGTTCATCGGCGGAGAGAAGGATGGGCCGACAGCGTTTGGCGCTGGCAGCATCGCACGGTTCCCGGAGACCCTTCCCGGCCTGCACGCCTCGGTGATCCTCCCGGGTGTCGGTCACTGGATCCAGCAGGAGGACGCTGAGGGAACCAACGCCGTTGTCCTGGGGTTCCTTAATGCACTGAGTTGAGTCGAGACGCAGGGAGAAGTGGTCTAGAGGCGTCGCCTAGGGTTTCTTTATGGGAAGGGGCGATCACGGCCGGTTGACCCGATCACTGGGCCTCCGCCACGTCTTCGCTCTCTCCACGGGGGCCATGCTCTCCTCTGGCCTGTTCCTGCTTCCCGGTTTGGCAGCCTCCAAGGCGGGACCAGCCGCGGTCGTGGCCTACCTGCTGGCCGGGGTCCTGGCCGTGCCAGCCATGCTCAGCGTGTCGGAGCTCGCTACGGCCTTGCCTAAGGCGGGCGGCGCCTACTACTTCCTGGAGCGGGCACTGGGGCCGGCAGTGGGCACGGTGGCGGGCTTCGGCACCTGGCTCTCCCTGGTTCTCAAGGATGCCTTCGCCATGGTTGGGATGAGTGCCTACCTGGTGTTGATCCTGGACGTGGACGCCACGAACCTTGCGCTGGCGCTAATCGCCTTGTTCACGTTGGTGAACGTGATTGGGTCCAAGGCCAGTGCCTCGATGCAGCTGGCCCTCGTGGTGGTGGTTCTGGCCACCATGGGCTGGTTCATCGTGGACGGGCTATTCGAGACAGCGTCGGTTGGGTTCGACGGGTCGAACTTGGACCCCTTCTTCACCTCCGGGACCAGTGGCGTGGTGGCAGTCGTCGGCCTGGTCTTCGTCTCCTACGGGGGCCTAACCAAGGTGGCCAGCGCCGCCGAGGAGGTCGACGATCCGTCTCACCGCATCCCGCTGGGTATGGCCCTGTCTCTGGCTGTGGCTACCACCCTGTACACCCTGGGCGTACTGGTCACGGTGGCTGTAGTACCGGCCAACGTGCTTCATGGCGACCTGGCGCCTATCCACACGGCGGCCGAGGCGGTACTGCCGAAGTTCGGGGCGTGGTTGGTCGTGGTGGCTGCCCTGGCTGCCTTTGCCTCGGCGGTCAACGCCGGGATCCTGGCCGCCGCCCGCTACCCGATGGCCATGGCCCGTGACGGTCTGCTTCCGGCCTGGATGGGCAGCCTTAGCCGCTTCGGAACTCCAGCGGTCGGTGTGGTCCTAACGGGTGCTGCCATCGCCGGGGTGGTGGTGGTCTTTGACGCCGAGGCCATCGCCAAGTTGGCCAGCGCCTTCGTGTTGCTGACCCTCGGTCTGGTGAACCTGGCCGTTCTAGTCCTGCGGGCCTCAGAGATTCAGTCATATGCCCCCGCCTTCCGGTCTCCGCTTTACCCATGGACCCAGTTGATCGGCATCGCCGTGTCGGCCTTCCTGATCTCTCAGCTGGGCTTTGCCGCCCTGGTGTTCATCGGGGTGGTGGTCGGCGTGGGTTGGGCTTGGCACCACCTGTATGCCACGCCTCGTACCGACCGGGCGGGCGCCATTCGGCACGTCTTTCGTCGGTGGGGGCGAGACGCCGACGACCTTCTAGACCGGGAGATCAGCGCGGCCATGGCCGGACACGGCCTCCGCAGCAACGACGACTACGCGGGTCTCATCGCTAGGGCCGTAGTGCTCTCTATCCCGGCCGGTACCGACATTTCTGAGGCAGCCAGCCGGGCATCCAGCGTGTTGTCGGACCGTATTGGGGTGCCTACCGAGAGCGTCACTGAGCGGTTTCTTGACACCGGCTCGCTGTGGATCCAGCCGTCGGACGATCACCCCACGGCTACCCCGGTGGCCCTATTCGACGCCATCGACAGAGACCAGCTGGTCATCGTTCGGGCGGCTTCCGGCATCCGGATTCCAGCGGCGTGGGGCGGGTCCGGAGAGCTGGTCAACGCTCTCTTCTTTCTGGCTGGCACGTCGTCGGATCCCGGTCGGTCGCTGCGCCTTGCCGGAGAGTTGGCCGGCTTCCTCCACACCGGAGCTCGGGCTTGCGGCCAGGCGGCCAGCGAGGCCGAGGTCAAGTCTTCGCTGCTTCCCGACCGGGCCGTTCGCCAGTACGCCTTGTTGCCCGAAGGCTTGGACGCCGGCCTGATCGGCCAACGAGTGGGGGGGTTGCATCTACCCGAGGGTGCCGAGGTGGCGGCGGTGACCCGTTTTGGGGTGCCGCTGGACGTTGACGACACCCTGGTGCTGGAAGC
>JAZADL010000159.1:0-6197 GCA_036123635.1 Actinomycetota bacterium | reverse complement strand
GCCGGGGTGGAGATGGCCATCAAGGCTCTGGCGTGGCTGGTTCGGGCCTTCGACGTGCCCGTCTACTGCTACCACGAGATCGTTCACAACAAGCTGGTGGTGGAACGCTTTGAGGCTCTCGGCGTGGTCTTCGTGAACGACATCGACGAGGTTCCCGATGGGGCTCCGGTGATGCTCTCGGCCCACGGTTCGGCGCCAGAGGTGGTGGGCCGGGCCCACCAGGTGGGTGGCTACACGGTCGACGCCGTGTGCCCGCTGGTCACCAAGGTCCACCACGAGGTTAAGACCCGGGCCCGGGAGGGCTACCAGATCGTGTACGTGGGCCACGCCGGCCACGAGGAGGCCGAGGGGACCATCGCCGTGGCCCCCGACGCCATCCACCGGGTGGAACGCCCCGACGAGATTGACGCCCTCCCTGACCTGGGCGACGACGTGGCCATCCTGGCCCAGACCACCCTTAGCCACCGGGACTGGGAGGGCGTGGTCGACGCGGCGTCCGAACGCTGGTCGGACCTCTGGTCGCCGGGCCGTAGCGACCTGTGCTTCGCTACCACCAACCGTCAGGGCGCCCTCCTGGATCTAGTCGACCGCTGTGACGCCGTGGTGGTCATCGGCTCTACCAACAGCTCCAACACCCGGGCCCTCGTCCAGTTAGCTACGGAAGCCGGATGCGAGCGGGTGGAATGGATCAACCGGGCTGAGGAACTTCCCGGCGGCCTATTCGGAACGGTCGGGGTGACGGCCGGGGCGTCGGCTCCCGAGGAGGCAGTGGACGCCGTGATCCGGGCGTTGAACCCGACGGACGGGGTCGAGACGGTGCGCCACACCGACGAGGATGAGTACTTCCCGCCTCCCCGGAACCTCCGGGACCTGCTTCAGGCCATCCGGGGGTTCGCCGGACTGGGCTTCGGCGCTCCCCCGCCGTCCGGCCGCCTCGACGATCGGACCATCGACGCCTCTAGCGCCCTGACCGCACTGGACCGCCTCCGTCCTGTTAGCTGACCGTCTGGCCTGTCGAACAGTCTGTGGCCGGAGGGTTTTCAGTCGGCGGGCTGCCCGGTGTCGGGCACCGGAAGGGCGGGACGCCCGGCCAGTCGCTGCGCCTCGTCGAAGCATTCCTGTAGACCAATCCGGAGCCGTTCGGTGAGGTCGTCCACTGACCGACGTGGCACCCGGCCCTCGAAATCCGGTGGGCGGATCGGCTTCCCGACCACCATTACCACCTTCACCGGCCGGATGAGCGGCGACCCACCCGGCATGGCGTGGTCGGTGCCGGCGATTCCCATAGGCACTATGGGAACTTTGGCCCGGGTGGCCACGAAGGCCGGGCCGGCGTGCATCAGGTCAGCCTGTACCACCGGCCCGTACCTGCGGGTTCCCTCCGGGAACATCACCATTGGTTCGCCGCGCTCCAGCACCTCCTGACAGCCCCGAAGGGCGGCCCGGTCGGCCGTACCCCGCTCCACTGGAAACCCGCCCACGATGGTCAGGAACCGTCCGGCGGCTCGGTTCCGCCACAGCGATTCCTTGCCCAAGAACCGCTGGCGGCGTGCAGTGACCATCCCCCCCACCGGCGTGTCGAGGTATGAGCGGTGGACCGGAGACAGGATGTACGCCTCGTCGGCCGGCAGGTTTTCCTTGCCGACCACCCGGAACCGGAACCACACCTTGCAGACAAGCCATAGCAGTGACCAAAAGAACCGGTAGGCCACCCGATCGAAAGGCGACATCCGGCGCCCCAATTCGCCACTCAACCCAGCATCTCCTCGATGACGTCCGCAGCCTGGTCCACGGTCAGACCCGAGGTGTCGACCACCACAGCACCCGCCGCCTCAACCAACGGGCTGGCCTCCCGGGTGGAGTCGGCGTCGTCCCGACGTCGGATGTCGGCAGCCACTGCCCCGGTGTCAGCACCCTGCGTCTCGGAGGCCCGACGGTCGGCTCGTACCTCTGGCGAAGCAGTCAAGTAGATCTTCAGCTCGGCGTCTGGGAACACCACTGACCCGATATCGCGACCCTCCACCACGCCACCGCCCCGCTCGATCACCCAGGCCCGTTGGCGGGTGACCATCTCGGCTCGAACCTCCGGGTTGGCGGCCACCGTGCTGACGGCAACCGTGACTTGGGGACCCCGGATGGCCACCGTGGCGTCAACGCCGTCCACCACGCAGACCGAGCCGGTCACTTCGAGAGGTATCAAGCGGGCTAGTTCGGCCACGGCGTTGGTGTCCCCCGGGTCGATGCCTCGCTCAAGTGCAGCGAAGGCCACCCCCCGGTACATGGCCCCGGTATCTAGGTACTCCAGGCCCAGCCGGTCGGCCACGGCGCGCGACACCGTCGACTTGCCCGACCCGGCGGGTCCGTCGATGGCGATCACGCGGGGAACCATCGTCTCAGCCCCTGCCCTGCAGGGCGTCCAGGTGGGCCTCGAATCCCGGGTAGCTGGTGGCTACCGCCTCCCAGCCCCTGACCGTCGTAGGGCCGTCGGCCACCAGGCCGGCCACAGCGCAGGACATAGCGATCCGGTGATCGTGGTGGGAATCCACCCTGGTACCTCTCAGGGAGCCGCCCCGAACGACCAGGGTGTCGCCGTCGACCCGGACATCGGCCCCCATCCGGCCCAGTTCGGACTCCACGGTGGCTAGGCGGTCGCTCTCCTTGATCCGGAGTTCTCCTACCCCTTCGAACTCCGTCTCACCCTCAGCGCACGCCGCGGCTACGGCCAGGATCGGTACCTCGTCGACCAGCCCCGGCACCTCGTCGGGAGTCACCACCGTGCCGGTCAGTCCAGCGTGGCGCACCGTGAGGTCGCCGGTAGCTGGGTCGTGGACCAGATCGGCTCCCATCCGGGCCAACACATCGATGAAGCCCGATCGGGCCGGGCCTGAGTACACGTTGCCGACCACCACCTCGGACCCGGGCACGATCGACGCCGCCACGGCCCAGAAGGCGGCCTGGGACGGGTCGCCGGCCACCTCGTGGTCAAAAGGCGCCGGGCATCCCGGTTTCACCGTCACCCTCTCTAGAGGACCGTCGGTCTCTCGGACGAGCGGAATCCCGGTAGCCGCCATCAATTCCTCGGTGTGGGTTCGTGACGGCCGGTCTTCGACGATCGTGGTAGGGCCGTCGGCCGACAGCCCGGCGAATAGGACACAGCCCTTCACCTGGGCGCTGGCAACCGGCAACCGGTACTCGATCCCCCGGAGACCTCCCCCGTCGATGGTCAGTGGAGCCAGACTGGATCCGTCTCGGCCCGACACCTTGGCTCCCATGAGGGCCAGGGGCTCCAGGATCCGGTCCATGGGTCGGTGTCG
This sequence comes from Actinomycetota bacterium, assembly GCA_036123635.1. Lineage (GTDB taxonomy): Bacteria > Actinomycetota > Acidimicrobiia > Acidimicrobiales > MedAcidi-G1 > UBA9410. The sequence goes on along the minus strand of JAZADL010000159.1, from coordinate 2,883 downwards.
GATCGAGGCGTCGCCGTCTAGCACCGACCGGAAGGGCAATCCGGCCAGTAGCCCGGCCAGCAGCCGGATCCCGGTCCCTGAGTTACCAACGTCCAGCGTTTGGTTTGCCGGTTCGAGGCCCCTTCCTCCGACACGAAGGATGCACGACCCGTCTTCGGTGACCGTGGCGCCCAGAGCTTCCATGATCCGGCGGGTACAGGCCACGTCGTCGCCGTCACTGAGACCCCGAATAGTGGACGTGCCATCGGCCAGACCAGCCAACATTAGAACTCTGTGCGAAATCGACTTGTCGCCCGGCACCTGAACTCGGCCGACCAACGGACCGCCCGGTTCGACAACTTGGGTGCTCACCGGTCGTCCCTCACGACAAGGGGGCTGTGGTGGGCCGGTATCCCTTAGCCATCAGGCCGCCCTTCAGGCGTTCCGCCAGGTCGGACTCGACGATTAGCAGCACCACGCCCCGGTCGCCCTCGGCCGAGTGGGCGATCTCCATGTCGTAGATGTTCACATCCAGGTCGGTAGCCAGCAGTGTGATGGCAGCTAGCTCGCCTGGCTGGTCCAGCACCGGAACCCTCACTTCGGAAAGTTCGGAGGGTCGGGGGGCACCAGTGGGCAGGCTCACCCGAGCCATTCGGGCTGTCTCTAGGCGGTGTAATAACCCATCGTGGTCTCCGCTCGACACCTCGGACCGCACGTCATCCAGAGCGCTGATCAAGTCATCAAGGACATCGTCGATAGCCGTCGCGTTCTCTCGGCAGATATCGGGCCAGATACCAGGATGGCCGGCCGCCACCCGGGTCATGTCCCGGAAGCCGCCGGCGGCCAAGCGGAGCACCGCCGAATGCTCCTCAGAGCGGGCCGAGGCGATGCCCATCAGGGTGGCCGCCGTCAGGTGAGGCACATGAGATACCAAGGCGACCAGAGAGTCGTGGCGGTCGGGGGCCAGGGTCAGAATTTCGGCCCCTAGTGAGGCGACGGTCGAGCGCAACTGGGCCAGAGCGTTACCGTCGGTCGTCTCGGTAGGAGTCAGCACCCAGATGGCGTCCATGAACATGTCGGCCTCCGCTCCGTCCAGGCCCTCCTGTTCTGAGCCGGCCATGGGGTGGCCGCCGATGAAGCGGTCGTTGCCCACCGCTGCGACCACCGGAGCCTTCACGCTGCCCACGTCAGTCACAAGGCCGGACGGGGCGGCGACCAGTGCCTCGGACACGGCCTCGGCGATCTGACCGACTGGCGTGGCCACAAAGGTGACTTCGGCCTCGGCATCCCACCCGGCGGCGTCAATGGCCCCCATTTCAACGGCCCGGTCCAGGCGGCCCCCGTCGGGGTCGACCCCGTGGACTTGCCATCCGCGGGCCCGTAGGGCCAGACCAATCGATCCGCCGACAAGGCCCACGCCGACCACAGTGGCCCGTCGGGATGTACCGTCGATCATCGGATCAGTCGCGCCAAGACGGCGGGATCAAAGCACACCATGGGAACCGATGCTACCGGCCTCCCGTGGGGCGGTCGGTGGGAGTTCTGCTTCTGAGAAAGGGGCTCAGGACCCCGGCTCGGCCACCGCACGCTGCAGCGACCGGACCTCGTCGCCGGTTAGTTCCCGCCACGCCCCGGGGGCCAAGCTCCGATCAGCCAGCGGACCGATCCGAGTCCGAACCAGACGCACCACAGAATGCCCCACGGCCTCACACATCCGCCGAACCTGCCGGTTGCGTCCCTCGTGGATGGTTAGGCGCACTACCGACGGATCAATCAGGGTGGCGCGGGCTGGAGCTGTCGGGCCGTCGTCTAACTCCACACCCTCCCGTAGGCGGCGGAGAACAGCTCGGGTCGGTAAACCCTCCACCTCAGCCACATACTCCTTCTCCACCCCGTAGGACGGGTGGGTCAGTCGGTGGGCCAGTTCACCGTCGTTGGTCAACAGCAGTAGGCCCTCGGTATCAGCGTCGAGGCGCCCTACCGGGAAGACTCTCGGCTCATCGGGCACCAGGCCCACCACCGTGGGCCGACCCTGTGGGTCGTCGGCCGTGGTCACCACCCCAGCCGGCTTGTTCAGGACGTAGTGAACGAGGTCGGGCCGCACCCCAACCGGTGCTCCGTCGACTTCGATGAGGGCCGTCTCCGGATCCACCCGACGGCCCAGCACTGCTATATCACCGTCTACCCGTACTCGCCCCTCGGCGATCAGGTCCTCGCACACCCGTCTGCTGCCAATGCCGACCCGGGCCAGCACCTTCTGAAGCCGCTCGCCCTCGCCGGACAGTGCGGCCACCGCTCAGCCCTCCGGCGCAGCGGCCCCGTCGGCGTCAGCCGGGGTTCCCTCGGCGGATCCGTCGGCCACCATCGCCACGGTTTCTTCCACCTCTGGGTCGGACCTCAAGCCCCGCTCCAGTGCTTCCACGACCTCCGGACCGGGCACGAACTCGCCAAGGGGTGGAAGCTGACCGATGTCGTCGAGCCCCATCCTTTCCAGGAATTCTCTGGTGGTTCCGTACAGGATGGCGTTACCGGGCCCTGGGTCTCGCGTGACCTCGTCGATGTAGCCCCGTTGCTGCAAAGTGCGAACCACCGTCTCTACGTCCACGCCGCGGATGGCCGACAACTGGGCCCGGGATACTGGCTGCTTGTAGGCAACGATGGCGAGAGTCTCTAGAGCGGCGGCCGTCAACCGGCTGCTCTGGCCATCAACCACGAAACGCTCGACCCACGGCGCCTGGTCGGGATGGCTCTGGAACCGGTAGCCACCCCCCACCCGAGCTAGGGCGAAGCCTCGTCTCTGGGCTTCGAACTCGTCGGCCAAGCTCGCGCAGGCTTCCTCGATGGACGCCGTCGACACCTCTAGGAGCTGGGCCAGCAGGTTGGCCGGCACCGGGTCCACGGCCA
>JAZADL010000158.1:0-9376 GCA_036123635.1 Actinomycetota bacterium | reverse complement strand
AATGGTGACGGCACTGCCCAGACCCGACACCGCGAAGAGTTGGACTTCGAGAACGTGGCGCTGGCACAGCGTTCCTACAAGTAGAGCCACGGAGCCGGAAGGGAGTCCGACATGTCCGAAGGGCACGGCGAGACCATAAACGTAACCCTGAAGGTATGGCGCCAGGACGGCCCTGACGCCACGGGCCGATTCGAGGTCCACCATCAGGCCATCAGCACCGACGCTTCGTTCCTGGAAATGCTCGACGTCCTGAATGAACAACTCAACGAAGCCGGCTTAGAGCCGGTGGCATTCGAAAGCGACTGCCGCGAGGGCATCTGCGGAACCTGCGGAGTGATGATCAACGGCCGGGCCCACGGGCCACAGAGGGCCACTGCCACCTGTCAGTTGCACATGCGGGAGTTCCAGGACGGCGACGAGATCGTGATCGAACCGTTCCGGGCCGCCGGTTTCCCTGTGGTCCGAGATCTGGCCGTGGACCGCTCACCTCTGGACCGAATCATCGAGGCCGGGGGCTTCATTTCGGTGAACACGGGGGCGGCAGCGGAGGCCAACCTGACCCCGGTTCCCAAGGAGGCCGCCGACCAGGCCTTCGATGCCGCGGCCTGCATCGGCTGCGGGGCATGCGTAGCTGCCTGTCCCAACTCGGCCGCCCAGTTGTTCACCTCGGCCAAGGTCGGCCATCTCGGCCTTCTACCCCAAGGTCAGGCGGAGCGTTGGAGTCGGACCGAGTCCATGGTGGAGGCCATGGAGGAGTTCTTCGGGTCGTGTACCAACCACGGAGAATGCTCCGAGGCGTGCCCCAAGGAGATCTCCTTGGACTTCATCGCTCTCATGAACCGTGACTACATGAAGGCCAAAGTCAGGAACCGGTCCCTCGCTGGCCAGCATTGAGACGGCGGGTCAAAGCCCGACCCTCCTCCCATCGGAGGGATGCCGCCTCCACGGCCGGACTCTCCGGACCGGTCAGGTCCGACCCAAGTGGGTGAGTAAGCGGGGGAGGAGGTCGGAGACCAGCCCGTCCGGGAACTCGTGGCCCAGATTCTCGACCAGCCACAGTTCGGAGTCCGGGATCCCTTCGGCCAGGGCCAGGGCGTGTTCCACCGAAAAGACCGGGTCAGTAGTCCCGTGCACGACGAGGGTCGGTACCGTCACCTCCCCGAGGCGGTCAAGACGAGACGGTGAGGAGTTGACCGCCGGGCCGTGCCCCGACTCCGGGTACCAGCAACGCTCAACCTCATCGATAGCCACCCGTATCCGGTCGCCAGTGGCCACTGGATAGCGGATCCCGGAAAACATCTCATCCATCTCGACTATCCAGGCCACCCGCTGCTGCGGGGTAGTAGGTGGTGGGGCGAATAGTCGCTCGGCCATCTGTTCGACCAGCCAGTTAGTGGCCGACGGGAGCCGGTCGTCACCCAACCCTGGTGTTGTGGACACCAGAGTGAGGGTCTCGACTCGCCTGGGATGGTCGAGGGCTAGAACCTGGGCCACCATTCCGCCCATCGATCGACCGACCACATGGGCCCGGTCGATCCCGTGCTCGTCGAGGACAGCTAGGGCATCGTCGGCCAGATCGTCCAGGGTGTAGCCGATCTCGGACGACACCTTGGTGGAGAGGCCGCAGTCCCGGTGGTCGTACCGCACCACCCGAAAGCCATGGTCTGCTAGCGGCCTGATGAGGTCTGGTGTCCACCGGGTGCAGTGCGAGTCAGCGCCCGATACCAGCAGCACGGCAGGGTCGCCGGACGACCAGGTCGAAGCGGGATCGAACGCCTCGGAAAACAGTTCGATGCTCTGCGAAGCCTCGGTTTCGGCCATCAGCCGAGAGTAACGCCGGTCGGTCAGCCAGCCTAGGGAGGGCCGTGACGCGAGGTTCCAACACCGGGCACCCAGCGAACACCGCCCCGGCTAGCGTCGCCGCCGTGCCCCACCTCCATCCCGTGAAGGTCCGCTTCTACGAGCTCGACCCTTATGGCCACCTCAACCACAGCGTCTACGTGCAGCTATTCGAGACGGGGAGGGTGGAGTTGCTGGACGAGGCAGGCCTCGGCCTCCATGATCTGGAGGGCGAGGGCTACCGGTTCGTGGTCACCCAGATCGCCACGAAGTTTCTGGCCTCCGCAGTGGGCGGTGACGCCCTGGTGATCGAGACAGAGGTCCTGGAGATCCGGCGGGCATCATCACGGTGGGGACAACGCATCATGCGAAATGACGAGGTCCTGGCTACCCAGGAGGTGGTAGCCGCGGTCACCAGCACCGGCGGGAGGCCGGTCAGGATTCCGGAGTCCATGGTGGAGCGCCTGACCCCGTATCTGGTCGCCAACTCGACAGGCTCTCCGGACCGGGAGGGCTGATGCCGGCGCCCAAGGCGCAGGCCCGCCTCCTCCGACTTGCCCTCCAGGTGGTCCGGGGGGGCCTCATGGGAGCCGCCGATGTGGTCCCCGGGGTCTCGGGCGGCACCATCGCCCTGCTGCTCGGCATCTACGACCGGCTGATGCAAGCCATCTACACCGGGGCTCGTGCCCTGGGGCGCCTAGTCCGTGGCGACCTGCGCGGCACGGTTCGCCGGTTGTCCGAGGTGCCATGGGGCTTCGTTCTCCCTCTCCTAGCCGGCCTACTGACCGCCGTCGCCTTACTGGCCGGGCTGATCGACGAAGCATTGGTCGACCATCCCGAGTCGATGGCTGGCCTGTTCACCGGCCTGGTGTTCGCCGCGATCCTCATCACCCGACGAGATGTGGTGTGGACCGGGTCCCGTACAACCACCGCAATCCTCGTCGGGGCGGTCCTGTTCGCCGTCCTCGGCCTGAAAGGGACACCGGTCGCCGATCCCTCCCCCGTGGCGCTATTCGTCTCGGGAGCCGTGGCCATCTGCGCCATGGTGCTTCCAGGTATCTCCGGCTCGTTCATCCTCCTCATGGTGGGCATGTACGGCACCATGATCCAGGTCGTCGATGACCGCATGGTGGTCGATGCAGCAACCTTTGGAGCCGGAGCCCTCATCGGTCTGGCCTGCTTTTCAGCGTTACTGGCCCGCCTGTTGGCGCGAAGGCACGACGACGTAATGGCCGTGATGGTCGGTCTGTTGATGGGCTCGCTCCGGGTGCTGTGGCCCTGGCCCCATGGGGTCGGCGTGGTTAGCCGCCATGCCGAAGAGGTAGTTGATGGCGCCACCCTTAGTTGGCCGGAGGCAACCGACAGCTGGGCAGGGCCGACGCTGCTAGCCGCCCTGGCATTAGCCGTCGTTCTTCTCGTCGATCGCCTGGCCCGTAGTCGGGTTCAGCCCACTGAGTGAAACATCCCATCGGAATCGGAACCGTCGTCCCAACCAAATCGCATTCCGAGCCTCAGCGGAGCGGCCTCTGGGACCCCTTCGTTGCAGGGGTGTGGGGGTTTCGCACCACCCTCTGCCTCAACCGAAGGGTGGATAGGGATCGGCATCCGGATCGGACGTCGGGGTCTCGACGTCTGCGGTGACGAGTGGGTACAAGTCCGCCGGGGTATCCCGAGGACAGGTCCAGTCGATGTCGTCGGCCACCCCGGCCAGCTCGGCGAACGGGCGCAGAAAGGTGAAGTAGACGTAGGCCCCGGAGGCGATCCGCTGGTCCCTACCCATGGCCACTATGTCCCGGTAGTGGTGGCGTTGCGCAACCCGCGCTGTCGATGCCACGGCGTCCATTTCGTCGTCAGAGAGCGGTGTCAGCGGCTGGCCGGGTCTCACGCCGTCTGAAGTGAACAGGGCAAACCCCGACAGGTGGTCAAGGTAGTCCTCGGGCGTCGAGACCGTAGTCCCGAAATCGGTGATCCGGACTTCAACGCCGGGTTCCAGGACGAGGACTGCCGTGAGGTTGCCGTAGGGAACACCACCCGCCACCGAAGACCAGGCCAGGTCACTCTCGGCCAACCGGTAGTAGTCGCGAATGATCACCTTCCGACCGTCGGCCAGAAGGTACGGACCAGTGTCTCCGTGCCCAACCCGGGTGTCGAAATAGAGGAGGAAGAGGTGGTTGATGATGGTGGCGTTGGCCCGCCGGATCCGATCCCGCCGCCCATCGTCGACCGGGATAGCTGCCGCCACCAGGGCCGACACCGTGTCCTCGTCGAACACGTCCAGGCGGTCGTCCACCTCGGCGGCGTGCAGGTGGTCGCCACCCCGGTAGGCCCGTGAGGTTCGGGCCCAGAAATCCAACACCGTGTGGGCACGATCCAACGCGTTCGGGCCGTCATCCACCGCGGGATCCACCGCCCGTAGGACGTTTCTTCCGATGAGAAAGAAGTTGGCCACACCCCAAAGAAACACTGAGTTGGCCTGGCAGCCGGGACGCCGGGCCTCCATCCCGATCTCTTCTGGTTCCATGGCCGCCGCGATGGTGGCCACGACATCCGGGTAGCGGAGGAAGGCCTCGATGCAGGACACCATCACGTAGGGCGTGACCGGGATGAGTTGCGAGGAGTAGCTAGTCCGCTCGGCGACCAGCCGCTTAGTGATCGGATTGATAGTGGCCAGCCACCCGTTCACCAAGTCGCGCCGAACCGGGGCGTCCTCGTCGGGACCACTGGGGGTGACGTCGGCGGTCATCCCCCGACCAGACGGACCACGCCGTCGGGACCGGTGGCGTCCAACTCCACCTCGGCACCCTCGTCCGGCTCCTCGGACAGGACGGCAGCCACCACCCCTGGAATCCGGTACTCCCGGCTGATGATTCCGATGTGGCTGCGAATCGTCCCCCCAGTACACACCACGCCGGCCAGCTCGTCGAAGACAGGTCCGAGGAATGTGGCACCGGCGTCTCTGACGACAGCGACCAGGCCGTCGGCTCCAGCGTCCATCAAACCCAGTACGTCGTCGGGTCCCTCCAAGCGGACCCACCGCCCGCGGGCCGTGCCGAAGTCGTAGGTCTTCTGCCCCCGACCGACCTCTGACACCGTTGCCCTCCTGCGGTTCCGCCGTGGGCTGGACCCGTGGAAGCCCACCCCAGCGGTGGTCCGGACCGTAGCGTCCCCTGTCCGGTGCACGACCAGTGGGCTCGTCTAGCCATCACAGCCGACCGGGTCGGGACCTAGGCTCCCGGACCGTGGCCGAACCGTTGTCCGACACCTGGATCGCCGCGCTCGACGATGCGGCTGCCGGCCACGCCGGCCTCCGAGAGGCCGCAGCAACCATGAACCTCGTATTGGAGTACTTAACCTCCGGTGGACCTACCTGGCACGTGGTATTCGACCACGGTTCGGTCCGGGTAATCGCTGGGCCAGCTGACCATCCCGACCTGCGATTCACCACCGACCCGGCCACGGCCCGAGCCCTAGCCGCCGGCACGCTAGATCCCCTGCGAGCAGTGATCGACGGGGATCTAACTCTCAGTGGCGACCCTCGCCTGCTGGTCGAGCACCGTGCCGTGTTCGACGGCCTAGGTGACGTATTCGCCGTCGTCCGGGAGCCCTAAGACGAACCGTTGCCCGATTGACAGGTAACTTTCATATATGGCTCGACTCGCACGAATCTGGTTGAAGCCCGTAAAGGGCGAACCCCTGCAGGAGGTGGAGAACGCCTCCGTAAGGTCGGACCACGGCCTGGTCGGAAATGCCGAACGGGGTGGTCGCCGTCAGGTCACCGTGCTGTCCGCCGAGGACTGGGAAGCCGCCAATGCCCAGGCCGGCTCTGAACTGGACCCTTCAGCCCGCCGGGCCAACATCTTGGTCACCGGTCTGGGCAACCTGGTCGAGTCCACCGGGCAGGTGCTGAAAGTCGGCGGGGCCCGCATCCAGGTAACCGGCGAGACACGGCCGTGCAGCCTCATGGACGCCGCCCATCAAGGGCTACGGGCTGCCATGGAAGTCAGTTGGCGGGGGGGCGTGCACGGAATCGTCTTGAACGACGCTGATCTGGCCGTCGGTGACGAGGTGTCCTGGGAGAGCTGAGGCTGACCAGAGCAGGGTCCGACAGTCCGACCACTCAAATCAAGCCGAGGCCACGCACCATGTCCCGTTCGGCAGCCAACTCAGCTACTGAAGCGTCAATCCGCTGGCGGGAGAACCCGTCGACGTCCAGACCTTGCACGATGGAGTAAGTGCCGTCGGCGCAGGTGACCGGAAACCCGCAGAGCAGGCCGTCGGGCACACCGTAACTTCCATCTGACGGCACGCCCATGGTGACCCAGTCGTCGTCCGGTGTCCCGAGCACCCAGTCGTGGACATGGTCGATTGCCGCGTTGGCTGCCGAGGCGGCGCTGGAGGCACCACGAGCCTCGATGACGGCCGCACCCCGCTGCTGAACGGTGGGGATGAACTGGTCCTCCAACCAAGCCTGGTCGTCCACCGCCTCGGCGGCGCTGGTCCCGTCTACCCGACAGTGGAAGAGATCCGGGTACTGGGTGGCCGAGTGGTTACCCCAGATGGTCATCCGGGTGACGTCGTTGACCGACACCCCCAGGCGTTGGGCGACCTGGGTCAGGGCCCGATTGTGATCTAAGCGCATCATGGCCGTGAACCGCTCGTTCGGAACGTCCGGTGCACTGTTCATGGCGATCAGGCAGTTGGTGTTAGCCGGGTTACCGACTACCAGCACCCGAAGGTCGTCGGCCGCCCGGTCGTTTAACACCCGACCCTGTCCGGTGAAGATGGCTCCATTGGCCTCAAGGAGGTCCTGACGCTCCATACCCGCGGACCGGGGTCTGGAACCAACCAGTAAGGCGACGTTGGCGCCGTCGAAGGCAAGGTTCGGGTCGTCGGTAAGTACCAAGTCGTCGAGGAGAGCGAAGGCGCTGTCGTCCAATTCCATGGCTACCCCTTCGAGGGCCCCCATGGCCGGTGGAATCTCCAGCAGATGGAGGACCACCGGCTGGTCGGGACCCAGGAGGTGGCCACTGGCGATACGGAAGACGAGGCTGTAGCCAATCTGACCGGCGGCTCCGGTGACGGCAACTCGGACGGGACGCGGGCTCACAGAAGACTCCTCAGGGGACTCGGGCCTGTGGTCCGAGGCTACCGAGAGCGGTTGTCACCGCAATGGCGTTACAGGTGGATCAGGAGCGCAGAAACACCTCGTCGGACCGAGTGAAGTGAGCTAGGAATTCGGTCGGGAGGACCGGTCGGTGTCCGTCCTCGACGAGGACCTGGCTGGTATAGGCGGCCAGCCCAGCTCGTTTCCGGGCCATCCACGCCGCACCGTCCGGTCGATCGGACAGTGAGAACCGAAACGCCCGATCAAAGGGGATGGCCGGATCGCCGGGATCGTCCCAGTTCCAGGACCACACCGGGAATAAGAACACGGGTATCCCGAGTACCGCACAGGCCTCGAGGGCAGCCCGTCCGCAGGCGTCGTGGTCGGGGTGGCCATCGGCCTCCCAGGGGGCCAGACAGGTCGCCGCCCCCTCCAGGACAGAGAGGAGTCCCTCCACGAGGCGATCGGCATGATTCGTGGTGTCCCCGTCGGGGAGCAACAGCCGGTGGCGGTCGGCCACGATCCCGGCTGCCGCGTAAGCGGCAGCCGTCTCGGCCAAACGCCGGTCCGCTAGGTGACGTCGTCCGGCATCGTCCAGATGAGGGTGGGACATCTCGCCATCGGTCACCGCCACCACCCGAACCTCCGCCCCAGCATCCGAGGCGGCAGCCAGAGTGGCACCGGCGGCCAACAACTCGTCGTCTGGATGGGGCGCTATCAGAACCAGGGAACCTGACGGAGGCCACGGGTCGGCCACAATCGGCAACCCTGCGATCACGACATCCCACTCGGGGGCCGCGCGTCCGGCCACCGGGTCGATGGGATCCCAGTGAGGTTCGACGCCAGTCACCGGGCCATCCCCTCCCGGCTGGTATCGGGGGAGCGGGTGCCGCCCAGCCAGGAACGGTAGAGGCCGGCATAGATCCCGCCCCGGGCCACTAAGTCGTCGTGGCTCCCCTGTTCGGCGATCCGGCCGACGTCGAAGACCAGCACTAGGTCGGACCGTTCGGCGGTCGAAAGCCGGTGGGCCACGCTGACCGTCGTTCGTCCGGCAGCCAATCGCTCTAAGGCCCGCTCCAGAGTGGTTTCGGTCTCCGGATCAACGGCCGAAGTGGCCTCATCCAGGACCAGCAGGCCCGGGTCGGCCAGGTGGGCCCGGGCCAGGGCCACCAACTGCCGCTCGCCGACCGACAACGACTCGCCCCGTTCGCCCACCCGGGTATCCAGGCCGGCTCCCAGGCCATTCACCCAGTCCGTCAGGTCCAAGGCGTCGAGGGCAGCCTCCACGTCACCCGTCGTGGCGTCGGGACGGCCGAACCGGACGTTCTCGGCGATCGACGTGTCGAACAAGAACCCGTCCTGGGGGACCATCCGTATGGCCCGACGGCGGTCCTCGGCTGACACGTCGCGCAGGTCCACTCCACCGACCAGCACCCGACCTGAGGTGGGGTCGGCCAGCCGAGCCATAAGTTTGGCCAGCGTGGTTTTGCCTGATCCGGTCTCACCGACCACAGCTACCGAGGCCCCAGCGGGTAGGGACACGTCGATGCCGTGGAGGACCCGGCCGCCCTGGCGGTAGGCGAAGTCAACGGCCTCCACTCGAACGTCCAGGGCCCCCGTTGGCAGTGGCACCGCGGTGGACGGCTCGACCACCTCCACCTCAGTGTCCAAGACATCCAGGATCTTCCACCAGCCGGCCAAGGCAGTCTGGGTCTGGTCCAGCACCTCGCCCAAATTGGTGATGGGCGACACCAGCAGGTTGCAGAGGAAGATAAAGGCCACCAGCTCACCTGAGCTCACCCCCCAAGCGCCACCCCACCACACCCCGGCCCCGACGACCGACGCGATGGCTGTCACCCCGAACACGTCGGTGAGGGGAAGGACCAGGGAGAAGTAGCGGGCAGCCACCATCTGCTGGTCGTACTGGGCGTCGATGACCCCGTGGACTCGGCGGCGCATCCGCTTCCGATAGCCGTAGGCCCGAACTACCTCGACACCGTGGACTGACTCGGACACCACACCCAGGGTGTCTGACACCCGGGTTCGGAGATTTTCGTAGGCCACAAGCTGTCTGGACTGCATCCATCGCAGCACGGGGAGCAACGGGAGGTGGAACACCAGGACCACGAGGGTGAGTTGCCACGAGTACACGGCCATGATGAGCAGCACGGCTACTACCTGGACTGAGTCGATGATCCAGGCAATGGCCCCCCACTGGGCGAACTGGGTGAGTGTTTCGACGTCGCTGGTGACTCGTGCGGTGAGCACCCCTTTCTTGGAGGCCGTGTGTTCGGCGAGGCTGAGCCGGTGCAGGTGCTCGAAGGTACGTACCCTCAGGCCTAGCAGGACGTTCTCGGCGGTCCGGACGAGCCGGAAGTAGGTGATCTTCCCGAGGAAAACGCTGCCCACCACCAACGCAGCAGCCACCGCGCA
>JAZADL010000157.1:0-11214 GCA_036123635.1 Actinomycetota bacterium | reverse complement strand
ACCCCAATACGGCAAACGCCGCGAGCGCCAACTTGACGCCATCGGCTTCCAGTCCCGAACCACCAAAGACGATCGACAGAAGCACCACCGCGTGAATGGCCACATACGGCAGGGTTGACATCTGAATGTCTTTGGCCCGCATGTTCGTGGCTGCAATCAGATTCTCAGTTCTCATTTTCGGCTCCACATTTGGTTCCGCCGAGTCCGGGTGACCCGCCGATGTCGACCGTACCCGTATTGATCTCTTTGCTTCCTATTTGGGGTTTCGTGGTGTCGGAGTGAGACTTCACCGTGCCCCCTCCGCGGGTGCTCCGACCGCTCTCTACTTTCTGGAGATTCTTTACGCGGTGGCCAGAGCGCGGTCGAGGTCAGCGACGAGGTCGTCTACAGACTCGATACCTACCGATACCCGGATCAGGTCGTCTGGGACTTCTAGGGCAGATCCAGCAGCCGATGCGTGGGTCATAACCCCGGGGTGTTCGATCAACGACTCGACCGCACCTAAGGACTCGGCGAGTGTGAAGACCCGGGTCGACACAGCAAGTTTCTCGGCCGCCTCCCGTCCTCCCTTCAGACGGAACGACACCATGCCGCCAAAGTCTGACATTTGTCTCACGGCGACATCGTGGCCCGGATGTTCATCAAGGCCCGGATAGAGAACCTCCGATACCCGGGGATGCCCCATGAGTAGCTCAACCATCGCTGCTGCGTTCTCACAGTGACGATCCATCCGGACAGGGAGAGTTTTGATGCCGCGAAGCACCAGGTACGAATCAAACGGTCCGGCGACAGCACCGACGGCATTCTGTGCGAAGCCAACATGTTCGGCTAGCTCCTCGTGGCTAGTCGTTACCGCCCCGCCGACAACGTCACTGTGACCACCCAGATACTTGGTGGCTGAGTGCACGACAGCATCGGCACCAAGGCTGAGTGGCTGCTGCAGATACGGAGTCGCAAAGGTGTTGTCCACGACGACCAGGCCACCCAGTTCGTGGACCACGGAACAAACCTGCTCGATGTCGATAATCGTCAGCAACGGATTCGTAGGCGTCTCAAACCACACCATGCGAGTCGATGACGTCCAGGCGTTACGAATCGACTCAGGATCCGTTAGGTCAACGGCGCTGCTGTTTAAACCGCCCCGACCGTGAACCTTGTCGATTAGTCGGAAAGTGCCGCCGTATGCGTCGTCACCGAGCAGGAGGTGGTCGCCGGGTTCGAGATAGCGCAACAAGACATCCTCGGCAGCCAATCCACTGGCGAATGCGAAACCGTGGGTCGCCCCTTCGAGGCTGGCGATGCACTGCTCGTAGGCATGGCGGGTGGGATTACCGGTACGCGCGTACTCGTAACCAAAGCGGGGTTCACCGATGCTGTCTTGGGCGAATGTCGTTGAAAGCGCAATGGCGGTGACGACGCCTCCAGTCCGCGGATCATGAGGCTGTCCGGCGCGAATTGCTCGGGTCTCAAATCCGTACTCGTCGGGATCCTCGAAGCCTGAGAGGAGGGGCTCGCCACCGACCACGTCAGAGATCCTCGGGCGACAAGTACTCGAGCACATCTGTTCTGGAGATGACGGTTCGGGGTCGACCGCCGTCGATGACGAGCAACGCTGGTGCGCTCTCAAGCATCCCAACTGCCCGGTCGACAGGTTCGCCAATGCCGATGGTGGGTAGGGACGGTTGCATGACGTCCTCGATCTGCTTTTCTAGGAGATCCTCGTGCTCGTAGGCCTGATTCATGAGCCAAAGTTCGGAGACGGCGCCGACCACTTCTGCGGCAGCTATGGGCATTTCGCCCTTGGCGACCGGTAACTGTGACACGCCGAACTTGCGCATCGTGAGCACGGCCTCACGCACGCTGTCAGTCGGTTCAAGGTAGATGAGGTCAGGAAGGTCTCCAGTCGCCGCCTCGAGAAGGTCGGCGACAATGAGTCCCTCGCGGCGGGCGAACCCCATCGTGGCCATCCAGCGCTCGTCAAAGACCTTCGACAGGTATCCCCGGCCCGTATCGGGGATAAGAACGACGACCATGCTGTCGGAACCGAGTCCGGAGGCCAGTTCTCTGGCCGCTGCAACCGCAGTGCCACCCGAGCCGCCTATGAGGATCCCTTCCTCCCGGGTTACCCGGCGGGCCATGCTGAACGAGTCCGCGTCGCTGATCGGGATCGTGATATCTACGACCTTGGGATCGTAGGTGTCAGGCCAGAAGTCCTCGCCCACACCTTCCACCAGGTACGGGCGGCCTGAGCCTCCGGAATAGACAGATCCTTCAGGGTCGGCAACAACGATCTGAACGTTGGGGTTCTGTTCCTTCAGGTAGCGACCGACCCCGGTAATGGTGCCACCGGTGCCAGCCCCCGCCACAAAGTGGGTAATCCGTCCCTTCGTCTGTTCCCAGATCTCCGGACCAGTCGTTTCATAATGAGCCCGCGGGTTGTGTGGGTTGTGGTACTGGTTAGGCCGGAAGGCTCCCGGGGTTTCGCGCATAATGCGTTCGGCAGTGGAGTAATAGGACTGTGGGTCGTCAGGCGGTACCGCCACCGGACATACCACCACCTGGGCACCGTACGCCTTCAGTAAGGCCACCTTTTCCTCGCTGACCTTGTCGGTCATAACGAAGATGCAGTCGTAACCGCGTTGCGAGGCAACAATCGCGAGGCCGACCCCCGTGTTTCCAGAAGTCGGTTCCACGATCGTCCCGCCTGGTTTGAGGAGACCTTCAGCCTCGGCGGCCTCGATCATGGTGACCGCCGGCCGGTCTTTGACGCTGCCGCCCGGGTTCGTAGCCTCCAGTTTGGCGACGATTGGGCAGGGCAGACCGGCGTCGACATGTGGAAGTCGCACCATCGGGGTCTTGCCGATGAGGTCGAGTACCGATCCGGCAACGTCGAGGCCACTCATGTCCATGGGGTCATCTTGGTCTTGTCCGGATCGGACTTGGCAGCCGGGCACAAGAAATCCTTCAAGTCATCGGAGTCGGTGCGGTACCGAGGAAGCGCTCCGCGTTGTCGGCGTAGAACGCTTCAACCGCAGCCGGATCAATCCCGTCCATGGTCGCCTCGAACTTTCGGATCGGGTCGCTCGAACCCTCGGGATGGGGATAGTCGGACGCGAAGCAGAGCATGTCGGGGCCGAGCTGTTCGGTGAGCCAGCCGATTGGCTCGCCGGCGAACGGTGCAAAGCGGACACGCTCGCGGGCGACGTCGGAAGCCCTGCGGCTCCGAGGAGCAACAGGACGGGTCGAGCGTTCCACGAAGTCGAGCTTGTGGAGCCAGCCCGGGACCCACGACGCCCCATGCTCGAGTGAGAGGCAACGCAGGCCGTCGTGACGTTCGAAGACCTCGTCGAAGATCATCGCCGACAGGAATAGTTCGGCCGAGTTGTTCATCGTGACGAGACCCAGGTTCGAGTCCGGTGCATCACCGCCCACGGCAGTGGAGCCGCGCCCGTTGTTCTTGAAGCTCGGCGAGACGGGGTCGTAGTGGCCGTTCACTGCTATGTGCACCACCAGCGGTATGTCCCGTTCAGCGAAGCGAGCCCAGACCGGATCGAAGTCGGGATGCGTGAACGAGAGCGCTTCGGGATCTGCCTCGTTCGTGTCCACCATGACCGTGTAGCAGCCATCGGCGAACGCCTCGTCGAGGAGTGCGCCGGCGACGTCGGGACCAAGTGAGAGCGGCACGTACCCGCCGGCGAGTAATCGCTCGTCGTGGGCACAGAAGCGACCCATTGCTCGGTTGTGGACCCGGGCACCAATTTCGAGCGCCTTTGCGTTGTCCTCGTGAGCGATCTGATGGAACGAGAACGTGCCGAGCACGATCTGGCGCTCGAAGCCGAGGATGTCGAGTGCGTGGGACCGCTCGGCCGGATCGAATGCGCCGAGGCGGGACCACGGACTACGGCTGATGTCGAACATTCCCGCTTCAAACTTGGTCATTACATCGGGATCGGCGTTCCGACGCTCGAGGTGCTCACGACCCCGGTCGATCGCATCCAAAGAGACCGGTAGTTCGGTCTGTGCCTCCATCGGCCGGATGAAAGCAGCTTCCTCTTCCGTCGCGGCCGCGTGAAGGAAATCGTCGAGTTCGAAGAGGTGACTGTCGACGTCGATAATCCGCCGGTTTCCTGCGTACGTCATGCCGGTGCGTCCCTATTGGCTAGCGGAATCGGGCCTCATTCTACGTGCCATGTCGGAGGGGGCTTGAACGCTCTCGGCTTCCGGGGACACTTCGCTTAGTTGGCCGAAGTGCCGGTCGCATTCCGTGCTGACAGCCCTATAGCCCGCGGGAACTCTCCGCCGACTCGCTCTCCACCGGACCAGCGGGGTCTATGGTCCGCGCCGTGCCCGAGTTCCTACCGCCACCACCCCTGGACCTGGATGCACTACGTGCCGGTCGCCTGGTCCAGCTCCGGAAGACCATGGTTGATCACCGTCTTGATGTGTGTGTGCTAACCAACCCGGTGAGCCTCCGGTACGCCGTCGACTACCGGGGCTTTCCTCTGTACCAGAGCCACATCCCTTCGACCTACCTGATGGTTCCTGTCGAGGGTCCGCTGGTGCTCTACGGCGGCTATTCCGACTCTCTCGAGACCATCGATGATGTTCGACCGGCCCATTCGGTTACCGCCTTTGATGCCGGCTTGGACCTGTCCGCGGTTGCATCTGGGTTTGCCGTCGATGTAGCCACCTATCTTTCCGAGGTCGGATTGCCGCCAACGGCCGTAGTCGGCCTGGAGCGCACGTCGCCCAGCGGGCATGCGGCCCTGCACGACGCCGGCCTCCGCGTCGTCGATGCTGAGACTGCTGTTGAGCTGGCTCGGAGTCGCAAGTCGCCACTGGAACTCAACGCCCTGCAGTACTCGATTGCCGTAGCCGAACACGGGATGGCGGCAATGGAGGCGGCGCTGCTCCCCGGAATCAACGAGAACCAGCTGTGGTCCATCCTGCATCAGGTCAATATCGCCCACGACGGTGACTGGATGGACGGCCGGATGTTGTGCTCCGGTCCCCGTAGCAACCCGTGGTACCAGGAGGCCTCTGACCGGACCATCGAAGTCGGCGACCTGGTGCCATTCGACACCGACATGATCGGGCCGTTCGGCTACTGCGCCGACATCTCCCGGACATTCCTGTGTGGGGGTGTACCACCCACCGCCGAGCAGAGCGACCTGTACGAACTGGCGCGGGCCGAGATCGAACACAACACGGCCCTTCTGTACGTCGGGGCTTCGTTCCGGGAATTGTCCCAGGCCGTGCTTCGCCAACCCGATGATGTCGTCGCCCAGCGTTACGTCTGTGCCTTCCACGGTGTGGGAATGAGCGACGAGTATCCAAAGATTCCGTATCCCGACGACTGGGATCGTTGCGGATACGACGGTGAGATAGAAGATGGCGTCGTGCTATCTGTAGAGAGCTACGTGGGCCGACTGGGAGGCACACAGGGTGTGAAATTGGAACAGATGGTGCAGGTGACGGCTGGTGGAGTCGAAGCCCTGTCCTCATATCCGTTCTGGGAGTGAGGCCTGCTGGTGCTGAGCGCCGACGAGTACAACCGCCGCGACGCCGTCGGCCTGGCCGCGCTGGTGGCCGCCGGTGAGGTGACGGCGTCTGAGGTCGTAGAGATGGGCATGGCCAGGATCGAGGCGACAGACCGGCCGGTGAACGGCGTGGTTGCCACCTGTTTCGACGACGCCCACCGCGATATCGGTGCACGCCTCCCGGTTGGTCCGCTGGCCGGCGTGCCGTACCTCGTCAAGGACCTGAACACCTGGGTTCGAGGCATGCCGGCCACCAACGGAAGTCGGGCCCTTGCGGAGTTCGTTCCCGACCGCGATGCCGTCCTGATCGAACGCCTGCGGGCCGCCGGCCTGGTCCTCCTCGGAAAGACCAACACGCCGGAGTTCGGCCTAAACGTGTGCACGGCACCAGCACTGTTCGGGGTCACCCCCAACCCGTTCGATCCGACCCGTAGCGCCGGTGGTTCTAGCGGCGGTTCGGCCGTCGCCGTGGCGACCGGGGTAGTGCCTGCTGCACATGCCACCGACTCCGGAGGATCGATTCGGATTCCGGCTTCGAACTGTGGGTTGTTCGGGCTCAAGCCCTCGCGGTCACGGGTCCCACTCGGTAACGACCAGCCCGAGGGTCTCGGCGGGCTGAGTGCCGGCCATGCCGTGACCCACAGCGTCCGTGACTCGGCGGTGCTGCTTGACGCCACCGCCGGCCCCCTGCCCGGTCGGGTCGATGAATTTCACAGTTCAGCGGGATCCTTCGCCGACGCTCTGGTCCGTGAAATGCCGGAACTCCGCGTCGCGTTGTGGACCGGCGGCCTGGCTGGCGAGGCCGTGTCGGAAGAATGCGTACAGGCTGCTACCGGCGCAGCGCTTCTCTGCGAATCCGTGGGCTGCCTCGTCGAGGAGGTACGACCACCGGTCGAGGGAGAGGTACTCCGCAACACGCTCGACGTGGTGTTCACTACGAATATCCGGCAGGTAGTGCAGACCGTGCTGACCGATCAGCCAGCCGCTGTGACGGAAGGGCTACTGGAGCCGATCACGGTCGCGTGCTTCGAAACTGGCGCTCGCCATGACAGTGCCGCCTACGAGGCGGCACTGCGCCACGCCCGGAGAGTGGCCCACGCCATGGAGGAGTTCTTCGAGCGGTTCGACCTGCTGCTCACTCCGACGCTGGCCGAGCCGCCAATGTCCCTGGGTGTGCTCGACATGCAGACCGACGACTGGGACCGCTACTTCCAGCGACTACTGGATGCAATCCCGTTCACCCCGCTGTTCAACGTGACCGGTGGTCCGGCGGCGTCAGTGCCCCTCGGATCGTCCGACGATGGCCTACCGATTGGGGTCCATTTCGGCGCAGCGGTTGGTGCTGAGGCCACGGTCCTGCGTCTGGCCCGTGAACTTGAGCAAGTAAAGCCATGGCATGACCGCATCTGACCGGACACTGACTCTCTACGACGCCTTCTCGGAGGTGCCGGGTGGCGGCAGCGTCGCCGGTGTGGTCGGATCTGCTTCGGGATTGAGCTCTGAACGGATGCAGCAGATAGCGACTCAGGTGGGAGCGCCGGCTACCTGTTTCGTAACCGATCTGAATGCAAGAGTCGTCGACGTCAGGTTCTTCTCAACGCTCACCGAGTACCCGATGTGCGGTCATGGAACTATCGCCGTCTTCACCTGGCTAGTCGAGGAGAAGGGACTGGAAGCGGATCCAGAATCGGTTTCGTGGACTCTCCGGACGCCGGAGGCTATGGCGACAGTTGATGTGGCAACAAGGGCCGACGGGCGACCGGAGGTCATGCTGGAACTGGAGCCAACCGTTGCCGAACCTTGCCCGGTTGGCGCCGCCGAAGTGGCTTCACTCCTAGGCATTGAAGCTGGGATGATCATCGAGCCATTGGGCCTGGAAGTGGCAAGCTCCGATTTCACCCACCTGGTGGTCCAGGTTGATGGGCTGGCCACCATCGTGGGGCTCAGCCCGGACTATGCGGCCATCACGAATCTGTGCCGCCATATCGGAGCAGACACGCTGGCCGTGTTCACCACCGAGACCGGTGACCCCGGGGTGACCATTCGATGCCGCGACTTTTGCCCGGCTGTCGGAACTCCTGAGGCTGCGGCCACCGGCACTACCAACCGGGCCCTGGCCTGCTATCTCGTTCGTAGAAACCTGGCCGGAACCGGTACAGACAACTCGGTAGTGATAGCGGCTCAGGGGGTGGAGATGGCTCGTCCCAGCCTCATACGAACCGAGGTCTCCATGGTCGACGGACTGCCTACTCGCCTTTGCGTGGGTGGGGTAGCTACCAGAGTCTCCGAGGAAACCGTGTCGATGTGTTGAGAAGCCGGCGATGATCTACCGAGTGGGGTGGTCCCGGCTTCGTCGCTAGGCGTTTTGCTAGCGATAGTTTCACTCGCATGGCTGACTCCGATATCAAGGCGCTGACCGAAGCGCTGCCTGGCGAGAGCTTCGAGACGACGGCGTTCACCACACCACGACCGCTCGCTACTGCGACGGTCGCGATCGTGACGACTGCATCGCTACATCATCCCGACCAGGACGATTTCGAGGTCATGGACACGGGATACCGCGTCCTCGACGGCAATCGACGCGATTACGTGACCGGCCACTGGAGTCCTAACTTCGACGGGTCGGGATTCGCCTACGACATGAACACCGTGTTCCCGTTGGACCGACTTGACGAGTTGGCCGAACGCGGCGTGATCGGTCGTGTGGCCGATCAGCACCTGGCCTACGCCGGCAACCAGTTCGACTTGTCGGCCATCCGTATTGACTCCGGGCCGGCTGGCGCCAAGTTTCTGCAGGATCAAGGCGTCGACGTCGTGCTACTCACTCCGGTTTGACCACTGTGCACGCGTACCGTGAGTACGCTCGCCCACGTCTTCGAGGCTGAGGGGATCGCCACCGTCGCTCTCGGATCGATTCGCAAACAGATTGAGGGCTCGGCCCCGCCCCGTGGTCTGTGGTGTGACTTCCCGCTTGGGCGGCCGCTCGGCAAGCCAGGCGATCCGGAGTTCCAGCACCGCGTGCTCGACGTCGCGTTTGCTCTGCTGAACAGCACCGAACCCGTTCTCGCCGAATTCGATGAATCAATCCCCGATGATGGCGACGAGATGCTCTCCTGCCCACTCCCCCCGCGCCACGACCCCGACGACCATCCCGCCATCGACGAGGCTCGCGGCCTGCTCCCCGCCTACCTCCGCGGCGTCGAGATGAGCGACGGTCGATTCGGCGCGGGCCGCGTCGTTGCGGCTGATGACATCCCCGCCGCCATCGAGGCCTTCATCCGTGTCTCCGAAGGGACCCCCTGGGCCGAAGCCGGAATCCCGGGGTTGCCGATGCGGGTCAGCCACGACATCCGCAGCTACTACGAGACCTCTGCCCTCGCGATGGTTGACCATGCCCCGGTCGCCTGGGCTAGCACACGCTGGTTTCTCGACCAGACCGAAACCGGCAAGGTAATGATGACTGCCCGCCAAGCAATGCAAGACCAAGACGCACCACAGCCGATGTGGTTCTACCTCACCCCGGGTGACCGCTGAGCGGAGCGAAGCTGGAACTCACTTGGCCCACCGATAGTGGATGTCTGGTTCTCCCTCTTCGTTGTCACCGTTGGTTCCACCGACAGCCCGGAAGCCGTGCCGTTCATAAAACCGTTGTGCCCGTCGATTGCTTTTGAACGTCCAGAGGTCAAGGACCTCCGGGCGTTCGACTTTCGCTCGTTCTATAAGTGCGGTACCAAGTCCTTGATCGGTCCAATCGGGGTCGACATACAACTGTTCAATCCAATTCCCGTTCAGAACCAACACACCGGAAACTGCATCGTCGACTTCAGCCACCCATACCTCGGCAACCGGCATAACGGTCCCCACAAAGTGCGCCTTTACCTCCTCGTCGAGATGCGCAAGAGGGGGAATCGCCGGAACCGACGCATGGCGAGAGCGCAAGAGAACTTCTGTGGCAGCCCCATAGTCCGCCTGTTCGGCCCTCCGAACACTGGACACACCGTCAACAGTCATAAACGAAGGTCTCCAACATGCGTCAAACAAGCGGAACCTGTGGTGTCGGAGGGGCGACTTGAACGCCCACAGCATTAGCCACACCTAGCAAGAAGAACATCCTGCCCATTAGCCGAGCTGTCCCATGCTGTACAACATCGCGGTCGCGACTCGGGCATTCACGGTGTCGGGGACTGGCTGCGGCCCCGGGCTGAGGTCGCAACCGGGATCAACCACCGCAGCGAGGGAGCGAGCTTGGAGGGTGAGGCCGAGGTCCATAGCCTCGATGGGATTCCCGATGCCCCCAAAGGCCGCGAGGTTGACGATCCTGCCTTCGGCGATGGAGAACACCGACTTCCCGTTCGAGAGGTCGTGACGTTTGAGCGACGGTGATAGCTCTGCCCCTGGTGCTTGCTGTTCGAGCTGACGGATATCGATTTCGGTGTCGACATGACCAGCGTTTGCCAGAAGCACCCCGTCGGGCATCTGCTCGATGGCGGAGTAGTCGACGACGCCCGGCCGGCCGGTCGCCGTGATCACGACTTCGGCGGTTGTTGAGACCACCGAGGGCTCGGCAACGTCGAACCCATCCATGGCTGCCTCGAGGGCCTTGATGGGGTCGATCTCGACCACGGTGACATCGGCTCCTCGGCGTTGGGCATAGAGCGCGATGCCTCGACCGCACCAGCCATACCCGTAGACGACCACCCGCTTTTTATGGAACGACATGTTGGTCACTCGCACGATCGTGTCGACCACGGACTCGCCCACTCCGTGCTTGTTCTCAACGATTGACTTCAGGGGACTGTCGTTGATCACAATGACCGGGAACCCGACCTGGCCGGCGTAGTCCTCTCGCAATCGGAACGCACCGGAAGTGGTCTCCTCCGTTGCTCCCAGAGGCGGGCTGGCATTGTCGAGGCAGGCCCCGATCAGTTCGGCTCCGTTGTCCAACACCAAGTCTGGTCCTGCCGAAGCAATTCTGCTGAGGTGGACAGCGGTCGCCTCCGGCCCTTGCCCTGGACGATCAAGGACCTCGCATCCTTGGCTCGACAACACCTCGGCTGTTGCGTACTGAGTCGTGCCGGCGTTACCCATGGCGATGACCTCTGCGCCTCCGGCGAGCAGCGCCTCAATCAGCACCGCTGTCTTAGGCTCGAGGTGGATACGGAAGCCCACCGTCATCCCCTGAAAGGGCTTCCCAGTCTTGAACTCGGCGATCGTCTCAACCAGAACTGGCATGTGGCGACGAGTCCAAGCGATCCGATCTTCTGCCACTCGCCGTTCGCTAGACATTGCTCATTCCATCCCAACTCCCGTCACCGACGCTATCCATCCACTCCCGCTGACGCGGACCCCGCCGGGAACGGACCTGTCCTTGAGTTGGGTTGCTTGTGCTCTAATTTATTCCATTCCAGAACAGCCAGGAGGGCCTGCTAAGGGCGCTCGAAGGAGATTCGCCAAGGTTTTCTCAGGCGTTCGCCTCGGCCCGGGCCTTAAGCATCGCCGCGAAGTCGCCGACCGGTCGGACCTGCGCCGTGCCGGCATCGATGATCGGAAACATGCCCTGAAAGACCTGGGTGGCGTCGTCGGCGTCGACCACGAAGAAGAAATCGTGGCCCGGCGGATCCACCCAGGCGCCCACCACCTCGTTGACGTGTTCGGTCAGGGTGTCCATCACCGC
>JAZADL010000156.1:0-7233 GCA_036123635.1 Actinomycetota bacterium | reverse complement strand
GAACCGGTCTATGTTCGCGACGGAGTTGAAGGGGGATGCCGTGACCGAACACATCATGACCGACCAGGCCACTCCCCCTCGGGCGTCGTTCCGCTCGTTCCAAGAGTCCACACAGGACGATTGGATGCTGATCATGAAACAGCGCGGTGAACTCGAGGCTTCCCTCGCCAGCCGAATCCTCGAGCAGTTCGAACACCTGCGCGACGACTATGGCGGTTTTCCCGTCGATCGCCTCGAGCACAGCCTCCAGACCGCCACCAGGGCCGAACGCGACGATCGGAACGACGAGTACGTGTTGTGCGCCCTACTCCACGACCTGGGCGATCCGCTCACTCCCTACAACCATCCTGATGTGGGGGCGGCGATCCTCAAGCCATTCGTGTCCGAGGCCAACCACTGGATGGTGGAGCACCACGGGATCTTTCAGGGGTACTACTTCTGGCACCACCTTGGTATGGACCGCAACACCCGCGACCGTTACGCGGACTCGCCGCACTACGCCCTTACTGAGGAGTTCTGCTCCGAGTACGACTCGCCGGCCTTCGACCCGGGCTACGACTCGAACCCGCTCGGGCACTACGAGGCGTTGATCCGCCAGTTCTTCGGTACCAACCCTTGGACCGGCCGGACTGTCGACAACTCCGACGCCTAAGACACCGGCCGCGGTGTCGTCTGACCCGGCCTAGCATCGGCGGGCCATGATCCTCTCCGACCGCTCCCTCCGCGAAGAGATCGCCGCCGGGCGCATCGTGATCGAACCGTTCGACGACGCCTGTGTGCAGCCTTCGTCGATTGACCTGCACCTGGACCACCGTTTCCTAGTCTTCCGGAACCACACCATGGGCCACATCGACGTACGAACGGACCTCTCCTCGCTTACCGAACAGGTGGAGGCGGCTGAGGACGATCCGTTCATCCTCCATCCGGGCGAGTTCGTGCTCGGCTCAACCTCGGAGAGGGTGGTGGTCCCCGACGACCTGGTGGCTCGCCTGGAGGGGAAGTCCAGCCTCGGACGTCTGGGCCTCCTCATCCACTCGACGGCCGGTTATGTCGACGCCGGGTGGGACGGCCAACTCACCCTGGAACTGTCCAACGTGGCCAGCCTTCCTATCACCCTCTACCCGGGGATGAAGATCGGCCAGATCTCGTTCGTTCGGATGACGACGGCCGCCGATCGGCCATACGGTTCCAGCGAGCTGGGGTCCAAGTACCGCGGCCAGGATGGTCCCCGGCCCAGCCGCTACTGGGAGAACTTCGAATAGTGAGCGATCCGCTCCCGCACACCCGGGGAGCATTTCCGCACGCACGCGCTTCAGGAGACCTGATCCACGTGTCGGGAACCAGCGCCCGGAGGTTTGACGACACCGTTGAAGGTGTCGACGTCGGCGATGATGGGATGGTCCGGCTAGACCCGGCTGCCCAGTCCCGGGCTGTGCTGACCAACGTCGAACGGATCCTGACCGACCACGGACTAGATCGCGGCGACCTAGTTGACGCCACGGCCTTCCTGGTCGACATGGGTCACTTCGACGCTTGGAACGAGGCGTGGGCCGAGTTCTTCACTGGCCGGGAGGCCCCAGCCCGGACCACAGTCGCCGTGCGGGCCCTTCCCCATCCCCACCTGCTGATTGAGGTGAAGGCCACAGCGCGCCTGAGGAACGAGGGCTGAGCCGTGGGGTTCCCGTTCGGCCTGCCGTTCGACCTACAGGGGTGGATTGACGAGCACCGCCACGAACTCCGGCCTCCGGTGGCCAACAGGCAGATCTGGCAGGACTCCGACATGATCGTGATGGTGGTGGGTGGCGGGAACCGCCGTACCGACTACCACGACGACCCACGGCCCGAGTTCTTCCACCAGATCGAGGGATCGATGGTGCTCCGGATCATGGAGGACGAGGGCCATCCGCCGGTTGACCTGGAGATCCGGGCCGGCGAGGTATTTCTCCTACCGCCCGGCATCAGGCACTCCCCCCAGCGTGCCGACCCAGACGGGATCGGCCTTGTGGTGGAGTACGCCCGACCAGAGGGCGAGATCGACGGGTTTGAGTGGTACTGCGGGAGCTGTCACCACATGGTCCACCGTGTCGAGGTCCAACTCACCTCCATCGTGGACGACCTCCCACCACTGTTCGAATCCTTCTACGACGACCTGGAGGCCCGGACCTGCACGAGGTGTGGGGCCGTCCACCCCGGGGAGGGATGAGGCAGTGGTGACACCGGTTGTTGATATCCACGCCCACTTCTTTCCCCGGATCACCCGGGGACAGGGGGCGATGCTGGGCTCGGCCGGACCATGGCTACGCGACGACGGCGACGGTACGGGCCAACTCATGGTCGGGAGCGACGAGTACCGCCCGGTGGAGGCCTCCCTGTGGGACCCGGCCTTGCGGGTGGCCCAGATGGACGAGCATGGGATCGACATCCAGATCGTCTCGGCTACGCCGCTGCTCTTCGGATACAGGGCTGATCCGGTGGTCGCTAGGTCCTGGGCCCGCCTGGTCAACGACCTAGCTCTGGAGATGTGCGCCGACTACCCCGACCGCCTACGTCCTCTTTGCCAGGTGCCGCTCCAGGATGTTGACCGGGCCTGCGCCGAGGCCTCCCGGGCGGTGGCCGCCGGTCACGTTGGCGTGCATGTTGGCACCCAAGTGTCGGGACGGAACCTGGACGATCCCGAACTGGAACGGTTTCTTCACTACTGCGCCAAGGAGGGGATCCCAGTATTGGTTCACCCCTGGGAGCCGGTGGGCGCCGACCGAATGTCCCACCACATGCTGCAGTGGATTGTCGGCATGCCCGCCGAGACCCACTTGGCCATCCTGTCGCTGATTCTCTCGGGGGCCTTTGAGCGTCTACCCCAGGAACTGCGGTTGTGCTTCGCCCACGGCGGAGGCAGTTTCGTCGCCCAGCTCGGCCGGGCCGACAATGCTTGGCATCGGCGAGATCTAGTCCGAGCCGACTGTCCGGACCCGCCGTCGCACTACACGGACCGGTTCAGTGTCGATTCGGTGGTCCTCGGTGATGAGGCCTTACGCCTCCTGGTGTCCGTAATGGGGTCCGAGCGGGTGATGCTTGGTTCGGACTCCCCGTTTCCGCTTGGCGAGGAACACCCGGGGAAACTCGTACGGGGATCGGCCTTCCTAGATGACCGGCAGAGGACCGCTGTGCTGGGCAGCAACGCCATCCAGTTCTTCGACCTGTAGGACGCCGACCAGATTGGGTCAGACGCCCTTGTTGCTTGCTTCGATCGGGGCAGCGTCCCGGGCTTCCAGGGCTTCGAGCAGGTGTAGGGCGATGTCACCGACCTTCACCTCGTCGTCGTCGACACCTTCTCCCCGGACGCCGTCGTCGATCATCACGTAGCAGAAGGGACAGGCTGTGGCGATACGACCAGCCCCGGTGGCTAGCAGTTCTTGGGAGCGCTCGACGTTGATGTTCTTGCCGATGTGCTCCTCCATGAACATGCGACCGCCCCCCGCTCCGCAGCACATGCCCTTTGTCCCCTGCCGGTCGGCCTCCACCAGGTCAATTCCGGCCAGACTTCCGATCACGTTGCGGGGTGCCGAGTAGACGTCGTTGTGGCGGCCCAGGAAACAGGAGTCGTGGTACACCACCCGTTCCTCCAGCCGGGCCCCCTCCATATCCAGGCGGCCCTGGTCGATCAGCCACTCAAGGAGTTGGCTGTGGTGCACCACCTCGTAATGCCCACCCATCTGCGGGTACTCATTAGCCAGGGTGTTGAAGCAGTGGGGGCATTGGGTGACGATTTTCTTTACGCCCATCCCATTGAGTGTTTCGACGTTTTGTGTGGCCAGCATCTGGAAGATGTATTCGTTACCGGATCGACGGGCCGGATCGCCGGTGCACATCTCCGACGGGCCGAGGATGGAAAAGGACACGCCGGCCCTCAACATCAGGGAGGCCATGGCCCGCGACACCTTTTTGTTTTTGTCGTCGAAAGACCCGGCGCAGCCCACCCAATAGAGGTATTCGGACTCGAACGGATCACCGCCGTCTAGGACCTCAATGCCCTCCAGGTCGCCGACCCACTCGGCCCGCTCGCCCTGTGACAGGCCCCACGGATTACCCGAGTTCTCCATCGAGCGGTAGGCAGCCCCCAACTCTGTCGGGAAGTCCGACTCCATGAGAGACAGGTAGCGCCGCATGTCCAGGATCTTGTCCAGAATCTCGATGTTGACCGGGCATATCTCGTCACATGCCCGGCACGACGTGCACGACCACAGTTCATCGTTGGTGATCCGGTCGAACATCCAGTTGGCGGGCACCGTGACCTCGGCGTCAGTTCCGAGGGGGGGTGACACCTTCGGGTCACCGGTGGCTGCCATGACCTCGCCTGCCTTGAGCACGATTTCCCGGGGGTCCAGCGGCTTTCCGGTGGCGTGGGCCGGGCAGACGCTGGTGCACCGGCCACACATCGTGCAGGAGTCGGTGTCCAGCAACTGCTTCCAGGTGAACTCCTCAATGGTGGAGACGCCGAAACTCTCCAACTCGGTTTCCATGAGGTTGGGGAGCGGCTTCATGGCTCCCTTCGGACGATCTCGATCCCGTAGGTACATGTTCAGGGGGGAGGTGAACATGTGCCGGATCATGGTGATGGGCAGTAGGGCCAGGAAAGCCAGGAAGGCACCTACATGGGCGATCCACCAGCCCTGGTGCCAGCCGGCGAGGTCGTCGACCAGCCAGTCCACTTCACCGATGGCCAGGGCAAGGGGGTAACCAATCACTGACCAGGTCTCGGCGTCGGCCCCGTAGCCGCCGGCCGCTGTGGACTGCAGGGCGATGCGGAACGCCTCCGCGCCGAACCCGGTGACGCCGATGGCTAGGAAGATCAGGAGCACTGCGGCGTGTTCGGGTTTCGACTTGATGCGTATCCGGTACGGCCGGAACCGACGTGGCCCGTAGCGACGAAGCAGGGCCCACACCACGCCGACCAGGTAGAGCACACCGGCGATGTCACCCACCGCGGTGTAGGCCCGGTAGACGTCGCCGTGGAGGAACTTCATGGCCTCGGGGACCTGATGGTTGATCTCCAGGACGGTGGTCACGGCCATCAGGATCAGGAACGGGAAGTAGATGAGGGCGTGCATGACGCCGGCCGCCGGTTCCCGAAGCAGGGTCTGCATGTAGACGCCCGATCGGAAGTCGCCGAACCGTCGCTTGGCGTTGCCGGCCGTGGTGGCCCGGTTGTCGGGGGTGCCGCGCTGCCAGTTTTGGACCCGGTGTGAGAACAGGACGGCTCCGTAGACGATGAGCACCGGGATCACGGTGTAGAAGGCCAGCTTCAACGGCCCGGGAACGTTGAAGAAAACCTCACGAGTGACCGGGGAATCGTCGTGGAACCCGTTGACGACTGAGGCGACACCGGAGGCGGCGGTGAACAGAGCAACGGCGATGCCGAGTCCGATCACCGCGTGGTTGGGACGGAAGCGGTTCTCAGCCATGGCGACCGGAGACTAACCGTCAGGTGGTCACTGTCAGGCAGTCACCGTGGGGTAGTTGACCTTTGGTTCACGGAGACGAAACAGACGAGAAACAAGCCGTTCGTACGATCTGGTCGTCCGAATCGGAGCCCACCTCCGGAGGAGGCAATCGTGAGAAGCGCCGCTCGAATGGTCATCGCGGCCTGGAGCCGCCGAACGAGAAGGAGTCGGGCCCGCAAGGTCGGCTTCGGCCTCTTCGGTGTCTTGGCCGCCGTCCTGCTGTCGGCCACCCCGGCCGTCGCGCAGGAGCTGACGCCCGCCGAGTACAACGCCGCTCTGCTGACCAGCCTTTGGCTGATTGTGGCCGGGTGCCTGGTGTTCCTCATGCAGGCTGGGTTCGCCCTGGTCGAGGCGGGTCTGACCCGGGCCAAGAACATCGGAAACATCATGGCCAAGAACCTGGCCGACATGGCGGTGGGTGCTCTGGCCTTTTGGGCCGTGGGTTTCGGATTCGCTTTCGGGTCCGACGGGGGCAGCCTCATCGGCACCGACACCTTCTTTCTGTCCGGCATGTCTGAGTCGTTTGCCGATGGTGATGTCCTGGCCACCCCGTCGTTCTTCTTCTTCCAGGTGGTGTTTGCGGCCACTGCGGTGACCATCGCCTCGGGGGCCATGGCGGAGCGCACGAAGTTTTCGGCCTACCTGCTGTTCAGCCTGGTGATGAGCGGCTTCATCTATCCAGTGGTCGTGCACATGTTCTGGCATGGCGACGGGATCCTGTCTGACCTCAATATCGGCGACGCCCGGTTCAGCGATTTTGCCGGGTCCAGCATTGTGCACAGCGCAGGCGGTTGGGCGGCCCTCATGGGTGCCGTGTTTCTGGGTCCCCGGCTGGGCAAGTACGGCGCTGACGGGTCGCCCCGGGCCATGCCCGGTCACAACGTGGGCTTCGTGGTGGTTGGGGTCTTCGTGCTGTGGTTCGGTTGGTTTGGCTTCAACGCCGGGTCCGAGTTGGCCATGGACAACTGGGTGGCCCACTGCATCATGACGACTCTGCTGGCCGGGTCGGCCGGGGTGGTGGGTGCCGGCGCCGTGATCTGGAGGAAGACCCGGTCGATGGACGTGGGGATGGCCGGCAACGGCGCCCTGGCTGGCCTGGTCAGCATCACTGCCGGAACCGGCACGATGACGTTCGCCGGGGCGGTCGTGGTCGGCCTGATCGGTGGTGTGGTCGTGGTCTATTCGGTGATGTTCATCGAGCGTCGGGGGATCGACGATCCGGTGGGTGCCGTTTCGGTCCACGGTGTTTGCGGTGCGTGGGGGACCCTGGCAATCGGCCTTTTTGCCAAGCACGATGACGCCTTCCTGGGTCGGGACGACGCCGGACTTTTTTACGGTGGGGGTATTGATCAGTTGACGGTCCAGGCCATTGGCGTGGTGATCGTGGCCGTCTGGGTGTTGGCCACCTCGGCCATCCTGTTCAAGGTGTTGGCGTCCACCGTGGGCCTCCGGGTCTCGGCAGAGGAGGAGATGGCTGGCCTGGACATCGCCGAACACGGCTCACCTGGGTACGGCCCGGAGACAGTGTCCGTCGGCTGAAACCGGCCCGGCGCACCCGCCAGCAGCTCGTTTCGGACCGGCTAGCCGGCCTGGCGCGCCACGGCTTCGGCCGCCGCCCGGGCTGCCTTAGGGTCCAGGGACCGTTCCAGTACTGCCCTGTTCTCCTGCGGGCTGAGGTCCCCGGCTAGCTCGTAGACCAGTGGGGACCCGGTCGGGATGTTCAGCGTCGTGA
>JAZADL010000155.1:0-3036 GCA_036123635.1 Actinomycetota bacterium | reverse complement strand
GGAATCACCGTGGTCTTGACGGTGCTATTCAATCTGATCAGTGATCTGACCGGAGGTGTCCGGTTCACGATGATCGAGGAAGAGACGGCGGTTCGGCAGCGTCGGCTGCGTCGCGGTGATGTCTTGGTTGACCCGGCGGAGGTGCCGTCAGGTGGGCCTAGTCCGCCGCCGACCAGCGGGTAGTCAGGGTTCGGACCCCGGGGATACTGTTCCGGGTTCTGCGGGGCTATAGCTCAGTCGGTTAGAGCGCACCCCTGATAAGGGTGAGGTCGCTGGTTCGATTCCAGCTAGCCCCACGTCCATGCAGGCCATAAGACGAGCTCTCGCCGCCATCTCGGTGGCTGCCGCAATCGCCGGGACCCTAAGGCTCCGTGGTGGGGCTGGGGTCACCCGTCGGTCGGGTGGCTGGCGGCTCCTGTCCGGTCCGGAACGTCGCTGATGCGCGTCGCGGTGTTGGGCGCGGGGGCCGTGGGGTCACGGGTGGTCCGCCAGCTGCTTAGCACCGACGCTGTGGATCGCATCGTCCTACGCGACACGTCGGCCGAACGCCTGGCCCAGGTGTCACGCTCGTTGGGGGACCGGGTGGAATTGGAACACCACCCGTTTCCATCTGATCTAGAGGCCGATGCTGTGGTTGTGGCCACCCCCCGGGGAACTCAACTGGAGGCCGTAGAGGCGGCGATCCAGGCCCGTAGGCCGGCCGTGCTTGTCGGTAATGGGCTGGCTGAGACGATTGCCGTCCTGCACCTAGCCGGTGCGGCGGCTCGGGCTCGGGTCCCGGTAGTTGTCGGGGCCGGCTTTGCTCCCGGGTTCAGTTGTGTCCTGGCTGCCCACGGACAATCTTGGTTTGACACGGTCAGAGAGATGCACGTCTCCAAGGCGGGTACCGGCGGGCCAGCCTGTGCCCTGGTCCACCACCGTGCCTTGAGTCGCCGTTCCTACGACTGGCGCGAGGACAGCTGGGTTCGGCGTGCCGGGGGGTCGGGTCGGGAACTGGCTTGGTTCCCGGACCCGGTCGGTCCCCGTGACTGCTACCGGGCAGCGCTGCCTGACCCTGTCCTCCTCCACCACGCCTTCCCAACGGTGGAGCGGATTACCGCCCGGGTTGCTGCGACCCGTCGGGACCGACTCACGGCACCGCTTCCCATGTTGTCCCCACCCCACGTGGAGGGTGGCAACGGGGCTATCCGGGTCGAGGTTCGAGGTCGACGAGCTGGCATGGAAGACGTAGTGGTGCTGGGTGTTACTGAACGTCCGGCGGTTGCGGCGGCGGCTGTGGCGGCCACCACCGTGGAGTGGTTGCTAGCCGACCGACACCTTGTCCAGGGGATGGTCGGGCTGGCCGAGATGGTTGAGCCGCTGGCTTTCCTCGATGACCTGGCTGATCGGGGAATCGAGGCTCAGATCTTCGAGGGCGAGCGATCGCTGGCCTGAGACGGGGTGACCGCTGTCGGTCAAGTACGGCCGACGAGGGCCAGTACCAGGGGGGCCAGAGTCGGGTTGGTGGCCAGGGCATCGCCACCTTCGGCAGTAACTGCTCCGGACAGGTCGCAGAACAGACCCCCAGCTTCCGGAAAGATGGTCAGCATGGGGGCTACGTCCCACCTGCTTACGATCGGGTCAACCATGGCGTCGGCCCGCCCGGTAGCCACCAGGACATAGCCGTAGGCGTCGCCCCAGGTCCGGATTACGGCACCGTCCCCAACGAACGCGTCTAGAGCGGCGGCCGACGGCCAGTAGTCGACGCCACTGGTCACGACGCACGCTCCTCGGAGATCGGTTCGATCGCCGACCCGCGTCGGTTCCCCGTCCACGAAGCACCCCCGCCCCCGTCCGGCCCATACGCACTCATCCAGGCCAGGAACGTTGATCACGCCGACGGCTGGGCCGTGATCGTCTTCGAGGGCGACAAGGTTGGCGTACAGCGGAACGCCGTGGATAAAGGACTGGGTGCCGTCGATGGGGTCCAGGATCCAGGTGCGGCCCGAGGTCCCTGCGACGTCGGGCTCTTCTTCTCCGACTATCGAGTCGTCGGGGAAGGCTTCGGCAATCCGGTCCCTCAAGAGCCGCTCGGCCTCCCGGTCGGCGACGGTGACTGGGGTGCCGTCGCCCTTGCTCTCTACGTCCAGGTCGGTCTGGCGGAAGTACTGCAAGGTCAAAGTGCCGGCTTCCCGGGCGATCTGGACGGCGAAGTCCACCAGGGCCGGGTCTACGGCCGGCCGGGGATCAGATGCGGTCATCGCAGGAGCCTAGGACCGGGCGTCTGGAGAGGGGCGCTGGATAGGCGGATCTGGACTGGCGCGCTCGGAGGGACTCGAACCCCCAACCTTCTGATCCGTAAGTAGGGCCACGGGGATCTCCAGTCGGGTTATTTGTGCTCTGAACAGCCCATTCTACGACAGCCTTGTGTCTGGCTGTGTCCCCGTGTGCCACCCCTGTGGCTGCCGGTATGGCTGCCTACTCGAAAGTCAATCGGGCCACTTGTTTGTGAACACCGACCGTCCCTTGCCGATGGCCCGGAGGTCGTCAGCTGTCCACCGGTGATCGTCAGAGCACCCTGAGGGCATGCCTGAGAACAGTTCTTCGGCTTCCAAGTCGGTGATTCCGAGCAGCACCCGAGCCAGGTCGTAGACCGATTCTGCGGAGTGATGGTTCGACATGGTCAGCGGCATCGGAGCCACCTCAGCCCAGTAGAGCAATGTCGTCTTACCGTCGACGGTGGTGTAGGTCGTGGGATGCCACCCCGAGAGGGCTGCAGCCCAGCTAGCCAGACAGGCGGTAGTTGCACAGCCCCTGACTTCGACCAAGCTGAGGTCGGGTACGACGGTTGATCCCTGTGACAAGGGGTGGTCGGTTCCGCCGGGTAGCAGGAATTCCCCGTATGTCCGCTGGTTGTAGAGATGCGGATAGAAGTCGAGCACGTCGGCGATCGCGAAGAACAGGTCAGAGTTCCTCTGCTCCACCGTCGAAGCCGGTTTGGCTTCTGGTTCTGGAGGCATCGGTTCGAGATTTTCTTCGAGAGCCTCTGTCGGGTGG
>JAZADL010000154.1:0-7301 GCA_036123635.1 Actinomycetota bacterium | reverse complement strand
ACTCGAGCACGCCACGCACCCACTCGATGAAGTCATCCACCATCGACTCGTCGACCCCAAGCTTTCGGGCAATAACCCGAGGCGGGATTTGCTGGGCGTAGTCGACTGCCGCGTCGCACTTCCCCTCGCCGATGAACCCGTCGATGAGTTCATGGCAGAGCTGCTCAGAGTAGGTGCGCTCGGCGGCGATGCCCTTAGGGGTGAAGTGGGGCAGTAGGGCTCGACGTGTCCAACCTTGCTCGGGCGGATCAGCACTGATGGGGGATGCCGCGTTGTAGCCGGTCGAGTCTTTCTTGACTAGGGCATCGGGCATGTCGATGACGATGGGTGATTTCGACGACAGGACAGGGACCATCTTGGCCATGGCCTGAAGGTCGTCGTACCGGGTGGGGAGCCAAGACCCGCCGTAGCGGTCGGTGTGGGCGATGGGACAGGCGTTACGCAGCTCGGCCCACGCCGAGAACGGATCCCGGAGGTAGTCCGGGTCGAACATGTCGTAGTCGGAGGCTAGGTCGTGGATCGGGCAGCGCTCGGGGGAGGAGTCGGCCACCGGATCAGTCGAGCGGTCAGCGGTGTCAGTCACAGCTTCAATCCTCCTCGATGGTGATGGCGTACTCGGGACAATTGTCCACAATCAGCCTGGCCTTGTCCTCCAAGCCCTCGGGCACCTCACCGTCGTTCAACTCGAAGGCGTTGCCCAAGTCGTCAACGTCCACCAACTCGGGGGCTAGCGCATAGCAGCGGCTGTGGCCCTCGCACTTCTCGGCATCCACTTTGACTCTCACGGGTACCCCTATCGCCATGCCGATTTCTGTCAGTCGGCTACACACTTCTAGAAGATAAGCCCACGGGGTCTCGAGTCAGGAGCCCGGCCGGCGCGGTGACCGTGCGGTCGACCGCGGTCAGCCCATAGGCAGGTTGATTGATTTCGACTCCACGAACTCGGCCAACCCATACCGGCCCAACTCACGGCCGTTGCCCGACTTCTTGTAGCCGCCGAACGGCGCCTCGTGGTTGAGGAAAGCACCGTTCATATCGACCTGGCCGGTGCGAAGCCGCTTGGCCACGGCCAACGCCCGGTCGGTGTCGGTTCCCCAGACGCCACCCGAAAGCCCGTAGTCGGTGTCATTGGCGATGGCCACAGCGTCGTCCTCGTCGGCGTAGCCGATGATCGACAACACCGGACCGAAAATTTCCTCCCGGGCGATGGTCATGGAGTTCGACACGTTGGCGAACACGGTGGGACGCACGTAGTAGCCGTCCTCGTAGCCCTCGGGCAGGTCGTCGGGCTTGCCAGTTCCACCGGTGACCAGAGTGGCGCCCTCGTCAATCCCAGCCTGGATGTAGCCCTGGACGCGTTCCCACTGGGCTTGCGATACCAGAGGACCCAGCCCGGTGCCTTCGGCCTCGGCTGGGCCCACCACCTGGGCATCGGCTGCTGCTGCGGCCAGCTCGGCGGCCTCGTCAATCCGGTCAGCCGGGACCAGAAGGCGGGTGAGTGCCGAGCAGGTTTGGCCGGAGTTGAGGTAGCAGGCGCCCACAGCCTTGGGAATGGCGGTCGCGAAGTCGGCATCGTCAAGGATGATGTTGGCCGACTTGCCGCCCAACTCCTGGTGGACGCGGGTGACATTGACGGCCGCCACCTCTGCAACCCGGGTACCGGCCCTCGTCGAGCCGGTGAATGAAACCATGTCAACGTCGGGATGGGCGGCGATGGCCTCACCGACCACTGGGCCGACACCGGAGACCAGGTTGAACACACCGGGTGGGAAGCCCAACTCATCGATTATTTCGGCCAGCACGAAGGCGTTCAGAGGTGCGACCTCGCTGGGCTTGAGCACCACTGTGCAGCCAACGGCCATGGCTGGGGCAATCTTCGCCATGATTTGGTGTAGCGGGTAGTTCCATGGCGTGATACAGCCCACTACACCCATCGGCTCACGGGTCACCAACGTCCGGCTGATGGTCTCCTCGAAGGAGAACTCTCGGGCCGTGTCGGGTACGCCACCGGTTGTGGCCATAGGCATGCCGACTTGGATCATCTTGGCCATGGGCAGTGGCATGCCCATTTCCTGCGAGATGAGGGTGCCCAGATCATCCATGCGGGCGCCGAACTGGGCAGCCAGACCCTCGATGAGTACTAGACGTTCCTCCAACGGAGTAGTCGCCCAGCCATCGAAGGCGGCCAGGGCTGCGGCCACTGCGGCGTCAACGTCGGCGGGCGTGCCCTCGGGCACCGAACCGATGACGGATCCGGTCGAGGGGTTGTAGACGTCGATGGCGTCGTTCCCGCACGAGTCCACCCAGGACCCGCCTATGTAGATCTGGTTCCGCTGGTTCATCTCCACCCATCCTCGTGGTCGGCCTTTTCCCCGGGCGGCCCGTCCGGAGGCACCCCGATGATGGCGGGCAGGCATGGGTGGTGCCAACCGGGGCTGGTTGCTGGAGACGGCCGGGGACCGGGGAGAAACGACAGAAGGCCCGCCCAGGGGGCGGGCCTTCTGCGGTGGTCGGGCCCGGCGTCGATCCGGGGACCCCTCGCTTTTCAGGCGAGTGCTCTTCCAACTGAGCTACCCGACCGCGTCTCACCTGTTCCGAAGAGCCGGTGAGATTGGCGGTCCTGACGGGATTTGAACCCGCGACCTCCGGCTTGACAGGCCGGCGTGCACTCCAAACTGCACCACAGGACCAGGGCGGAACGTCCGGAGTCGTTCCATCCTTCGTACCCCCAACGGGATTCGAACCCGTGTTACCGGCGTGAAAGGCCGGCGTCCTAGGCCGCTGGACGATGGGGGCCGGACCTCGCTGAGAGCGGAGACACATTACCAGCGACCCTCGGAGACGCGTCACGCATTGGTGCCGTCCGGTTCTCCCGCGGCGACTACCGCCTCCTCCAGCAGGAAACCCAGCCATGCCAGGAGAGCCCGCGCTGGTGCGTCATCCGCCTCTGGGTCGAACTGGTCCTCCTCAGATATGTCCAGTCGGGTTCCCAGCAGCAGGCGGAGGCCGTTCAGCACCTGCATCCAATCCGCCAGCTCATCGTCGGCCAGTGACGGAGAGCCGGCGGTGGCCTCGACGGTGTCAGCGGCCTCCAGGCGGAGCCGGACCAGGTCGTCGTGGACCAAGCTGGCGTAGTCGGCGTCCCAATCCGGGTTGTCGGGGTAGGCGGTGGGGTAGAGGCGCCGCAGGCCGGGGTCGTGGTCATCGGCTACCACGGACCGAAACTGTCCTGCTAGGTCAACCAGCATCAACCGCTCTTCTTCCTCCAGCCGGATCAGCGTCCGGTCGCCGACCCGCTGGAAGGCTACGGGTCGTTGGCGTCGGAGAATCACAGCTCGCTCAGTTGTCCTGCTGCATGGTCGCCCATAGGCCGTGCTCGTGGAGGCGGAAGACGTCCATCTCGGCTTTCTCTCTGGTGCCGGTGGAGACCGTGGCTCGGCCCTTGTGGTGAACGTCCAGCATGAGGCGGTCGGCGGTAGCCCTGGAGTAGCCAAACAACTTCTGGAATACGTGGGACACGTAGGACATCAGGTTGATGGGATCGTTCCAAACCAGGACGACCCATGGTCGGTCTACGTCGACGTGCTCGTCTTGTTCTAGGTCTGGGTCGTCGACCTCCAACGGCGTTGGCCCGAAACTCACGTCGAACCATCCACGTTCGACTGGACCCGGTCGGTGGCCCGTAACCGGACCATGACCACTGAGCCCCACAGGGCGGTGGCTCCGGCTACGTGCAAGCCGACTAGGACAGCGGGGACGCCGGTGAAGTACTGGGTCCAGCCGAGGGCCGCTTGGGCGACTACCAGACCGACCAGCCATCGCACGGGCCCCCGGAGATGGGGGGCGTTCCGTCGAACAGCCACCACGAGGACTACTACTACCAGCAGCAGGGTCACCACGACGGTGCTGTGGACTCGTGCCGCCTCTCGGACGACTAGCGGTAGTCGGGCCACCGGCTCGTCCCGGCTTCCGGCGTGGGGGCCGGAGCCGGTCACCAGAGTCCCGGTGGCTAGGACGGCGAGCGTCAGCCCGGTGAGGATGCCGGTCAGGCGTCGGACGGTTGCCGTGGTGTGGATGACCTGTCGGGCGTGGTCACCGGCCCGGTGGTGGAGGACTACGGCGTTCCATATCAGGACCATGGACAGGGCGAAGTGGCCGAGTACCAGCCACGGGTTCAGGTGGCTGAGTACCACGATTCCGCCAAGCAGGACTTGGGCTGCTACCCCAGCCACTAGGCCCCATGACCAGGCCACGAGGTCGGTTCGACGGGGGGTTCGGGCCAGCGAGCCCAGCACGGCTAGGGCCACGGCTCCCGACACCAGGCCGGTGATCAACCGGTTGCCGAACTCCACCCAGCCGTGGAACTCGGCTTCGGGGACAAACCGGTCCTGCTCGCAGGTCGGCCAGTCCGAGCAGCCCAGGCCGGAGCCGGTCAGGCGAACCGCAGCACCGGTTACGACGATGGCGGCCAGCAGGCCGAGGGCGACGGCACAGATCCGCCGGTAGGTATCGGGAGATAGCCGAGGAGGCGTCAGGGCCATCCCCCGAGGTTACGAGTACCGGTGGTCGGGGCGTGCTGAGGTCCGGGTCGAGATCAGGTGACCGAGGGTCCGTAGGATCCGTAGCCATGGAGATCAGAAACCGTGTCGTGGTGGTGACGGGAGCGGCGAGTGGAATCGGGGAGGCTCTGGTGGAGCGCTTCACTGCTGAGGGGGCCCGGGCCGTGGTGGCCGTGGACCAAGACGCCGACGGCGTGGCGGCAGTGGCCGACCGGGTCGGCGGTACCGCGGTGGCCTGCGACGTCACTGATGAGGAAGCCATGCGGTCCTTGGTCAACGGCACGGTGGCCGCCCACGGGGCGATCGACCTCTTGGTGTCCAATGCCGGATATGTCACCGTGGGAGGTCTGGAGGCCCCGGACGACGAGCTGCGACGTATGTTCGACGTGCACGTCATGGCCCACCTATACGCAGCCCGCCACGCCATCCCTCACATGGCGGCTGCTGGGGGTGGACACCTTCTCAACACCTCCTCGGCCGCTGGCCTGCTCACCCAGATCGGGTCGCTGCACTATTCGGTGACCAAGAACGCAGCCGTCTCGCTGGCTGAGTGGATCAGCGTTACCTACGGACACTTGGGCATCGAGGTCTCGGTGCTGTGCCCCCAGGCGGTGGCCACCAACATCGGTGCCAACAGTCCGACGGCCGGCCTGCTGCCCGCCGACGGGTCGGCCAGCGCGGCAGCTGTCGACGGGATCCTGACGGCCGCCGAACTGGCCGAAGCGGTGATCGAGGGCTTGGCAGACGGCCGGTTCCACATCCTTCCGCATCCCGACGTGGCCGAGTACGTGCGCCGCAAGGCCGACGACGTAGACCGTTGGCTGGGCGGTATGCGGCGCTTTCAGCAACGGCTTTTCCCCGATGGCCAAACACCTGCCGACTGGCTCTTGGACTGACGGCTTGGCCGGGCCGATCAGACCCGGCAACCCCTAGCCTGCACCCCGTGTCCATCTCCCCAACCGAAGCCCGGGTCTTCTCAGTCGGGGAACGACTGGCTGGATACGTGGCGCTCACCAAGCCACGCATCATCGAACTCTTGCTCGTCACGACAGTGCCCACCATGTTCGTTGCCCAGGGTGGAGTCCCGTCGGTCTGGCTGATGGTGGCTACGGTGATTGGCGGCACGTTGGCCGCGGGCGGTGCAAATGCCGTGAACATGGTGGTCGACCGGGACATCGACGGCCTGATGGAACGAACCATGCACCGGCCGCTAGTCCGGGGCGTGATGTCCCCCCGGGCTGCACTGACCTTCGCTGTGTGCATCGAGGTTGCGGCCTTCACCTGGCTGTTCGCAACGGTGAATCCGCTGAGCGCTGTGCTGGCCGTCTCGGCCACCTTCTTCTACGTATTCGTCTACTCACTGTGGTTGAAGCGCACCACGACACAGAACATCGTCATCGGGGGAGCAGCCGGTGCCGTTCCGGTACTAGTGGGATGGTCGGCGGTGACCAACACCCTGGACTGGGCACCGGTCGTCCTCTTCCTGATCGTCTTCTTCTGGACTCCACCTCACTTCTGGGCTTTGGCCATCAGATACCGCGACGACTACTCCGCTGCCTCGGTGCCCATGCTCCCCTCGGTGGTCACCCTGGCCGACACGGCCCGACGGATCATCTTCTACAGCGTCGTTCTGGTTGGCCTCACCCTGGTGTTTGCCCCGGTGGCTGGCATGGGGCTGGTCTACCTAGGTTCGGCTCTCATCCTGGGCCTGCTGTTCGGCGCTATGGCGGCGGCCGTCCGACGCGATCCGTCGGAGCGGACAGCCATGCGACTTTTCTCCTACTCGATCACCTACATGACCCTGCTCTTTGCAGCGATGGTCGTGGACGTCCTCGTCCGGTGACCGGAACCGCTCGTTCAAGCCGGACGGGGCCCGCTTCACCGGCTAGTTTCTCGCAAGCGTTCCAGCGCCGGATTCGGTGTTGATCCGCCTAGCCTCTTGTGGTCCGGGACCGCTCGGACGGAGGACTTAAGGCCCGGCACAGGCACTCCGAGCGAAGAAACACCGATGACGACGACCGACGAAATAGACAGCACCGGCAGCACCGTGCTCGAAGAGGCGGTTACCTCCACCGACCCCACAGTGCTGGCCAAGGTATGGGGCTTCGGAGGTATGACGTCGGTTCTCCTCGGTGCCATTGCCGGCCTCCTAGTCGGCTTCGAACGCCTCGACCTCACCTCGGCTGACCTGTTTGGCAGCGCCGACGAGGTCTTCCAGTTCTGGTCGGCACACCGGGTCGCCCTCGTCCTGCTTGGTGTGCTTCCAGCCTTGATGACATTGGCCACCACGGTGGTGCCCCGCCAATGCGGGGCCAACACGCTGATTTTCCCCCGGGCTGCCGCCCTGGCCTGTTGGACATGGCTGATCGGTGCCGTGCTGACCATCGTCGGCTTCCTAGCCGACGGAGGCCTCGGGACGCCGGGTGCCGGCGGCCAACGCCAGGCCACAGCCCTGACTCTGATAGGCCTCCTGCTGGCTATTGTCGGGCTGCTAACGGCCACCGTGTGCGTCGTGACCACGATCATCTCCGGTCGATCGACCGGAACCGGCCTCCGAGACCTGCCGTTCACCAGCTGGACCACTCTGGTCAGCGCCACGATATGGGGCGGCATGCTGCCGGTGCTGGCCGCCAACATCGTGCTGACCTACGTCGACCTCCGGGGCCGTTCGGCCGTGCGGTTCGGCGCCGAAGACGCCATCTGGGAACAGCTCTCCTGGATGTTTACCCACCCAGCCGTCTA
>JAZADL010000153.1:0-13885 GCA_036123635.1 Actinomycetota bacterium | reverse complement strand
AACTCCGGGTCGTGGGGGCGCCCCACCGTGTTGCCCAGCGGCACGTCGACGAAAGCTGCTCGGGGAGGGTTGGCTGCCGCCGTGATGCTGTACGCGGCGGTCAGGCAAAGGGT
Source organism: Actinomycetota bacterium (assembly GCA_036123635.1). Taxonomy (GTDB): domain Bacteria; phylum Actinomycetota; class Acidimicrobiia; order Acidimicrobiales; family MedAcidi-G1; genus UBA9410. The sequence goes on along the minus strand of JAZADL010000153.1, from coordinate 13,772 downwards.
CGGCATGCCGGCGGCCTCCAGCGCCCGTGCGACCAGACCCACGGTCTGGTGGCACACCGGTCAGACGGGGACGAGCAGCGCCACGTCGGCTTGACCGGCGTCTCGCATGGCCAGCGCCTCGTCCACGATGGCCGGGGCCAGTTCCTGTTCGGTCCGGCGCACCGAGTAGATCCCGCCCATGCATCCCAGGGCGGTGGGCGCTAGGCCCCCGATCACACCCTCGTCGACCAGTTCTCGGAGGCGGTCAACTGGGAAGACGATGTTGGGATCTTCGCGGGCCGGCTCTAGGTCATAGGCAAAATGGGTGACCCGGATATCGGTGGCTGGCTCGGCGCTGGGGATATGCCGGATTCCGGTGTCGTCCTTCCAGTGGTAGGCCACCTGGCCTTCGCGGTAGGCCCCGCCCGAGCCGATCAGAACCACCGAAGCGCCGGCCAAGGTGGGCATAGGCGTCCAGTCCGGGGGGTCGGGCCGCTCGGCCCACTGGTACGCCTGGTAGCCCAGGGCGTCGTACTGGGCCCGGGTAAGGGCGATGTAGTCCACGGGCTGCGTCGAGGTCACTGGGCCATCGTGCCACGGTCCTACGGCTCCAGCGCGTTCCAGCCACATCTTTGAGAATACGAGTATCGACACTGAGAGTGTTTACTCGTACAATCAAATCGTGGAATTCATCCCTGATTCGGTGACCGACGACCTGCTTACCGTGGACCGTCTGTCGGCGGCTAGCGGAATCGGGGTTGACACCATCCGCTACTACCAGCGTCTCGGTCTCCTTGAGCCGCCAGTCCGCCGGGGCCGGCGAGCCGTTTACCGGGATGCCCATCTCAACCGCTTGGCAGAGATCCGGCGACTTGCCGAAGAGGGCTTCTCTCTGGCCCAGATCGCCGATCTCGACGCTTCGGCCCGATCCGACGCCCTAGACCGCCTCGCCGACGCCACCCGCTCCCCCACCCTGACCCGACGGGAGGTGGCCGACCGAGCTGATGTTCCCGAGGGCCTGGTGTCGCTCTTGTGTGACAACGGGATTCTGGAACCGGTCGAAGGCGAAGGCGGGCCCCTCTTCGACGAGGGGGCGGTGACCATGGTCCGGGCTGGACTAGCCATCAGCGCCGCCGGGGTACCACTCGACAAGCTCGTTGCACTGGCCGCCGACCACAACGCCAACGTCGACGAGGTAGTCGACCGGGCAATCACCCTGTTCGAAGACCACGTGAAGTCCGGAACCGACGGCTCCGACGAGGCCCTGGTTGAGGTAGTCAGGTCTCTCCTGCCTGCCGTCACCCGGCTAGTGGCCCAGCATTTCCATCGCTCTCTCGTGAACCGGGCCCTGGACCGGGTAGCCGATGCTGAGCGGCATACCCTGGCCAACGCTCTGATGGCCGCCGACGCCGCCCAACTCGAGGTGACCTGTCGATGGCCCTGACCGACCCCGGCTTTCGCCCCGGCCTCCCGGCGACGACCACCGAGGTTCGGTCCGGTCCGGCTACCGACCCCCTGGCCTGGCTGGCCACCGCTCCAGCCCATGAGGAGCGGTGGTTCTGGGAGGTCCCCGAGGATGGCCTGTCTTGGGTGGGCCTTGGGACAACCGACGTGGTGTCGCTGGACGGCCCGTCCCGGTTTGATGACGCAGCGCACCGAGCCGCTGGCCTCCTGAATGACCTTGAAGTCGAGGCGCCCGCCGACGCCCCCCAGCCCCGGCTGGCCGCCGGATTCGCCTTCGATGACACTGCCCCACCAGGGCCGTGGGCCCCCTTCGGTAACGGACGCCTCGTCCTTCCGGCCGTCCAGGTACTACGTCGGGATGACCGAACCTGGGTGACTCGCATTGACGGCGCTGATCGGCCTACCCCGGTGGTGGCTGCACCTCACCCTGAAACCCCGGCCGACGTTGACCCTGCCTCCTGGGCCGACGAGGACACTCGGCATCACTACTGCAACCTTGTCCACCTAGCCCTGGACGCCATCGGGCGCGGAGAGCTGCATAAGGCCGTGCCCTGCCGGTCCCTGCGCGTCGACCTTCGACCCGACGTAGCCCGCCTCCTGGCCACCCTCCGGGCCATCTACCCCGCGTGTGCCACTCTCGGTATCACCGTCGGCAACGCGTCGTTCGTGGCCGCCACTCCGGAACGCCTAGCCGCCGTCCACGCCGGAAGGCTCAAAACAGCGGCCCTGGCTGGCTCTGCCCCCCGAGACTCCGACCCGGCCATCGACGCCGCTCTAGGCCAGGGCCTGCTCACCAGCCCCAAGGAGCGCTACGAGCACACAGTGGTCGTAGATGCAGTCGATCGGGCGCTAGCCGGACTAGGAGTCACCGATCGCCATCCGAGAGAACCAGGCCTCCTAAAGCTCCACGGAATCCAGCACCTCCATACCCCTATCGACGCCGACCTCCCAACAGCAGTGGGGCTACTGGACCTCGTCGGTGCCCTCCACCCGACCCCAGCTGTAGCCGGACACCCAGGTGGACGATCGGCCGAGCTTCGCTCTGTTCACGAGGGTATAGACCGAGGGTGGTTCGCTAGCCCGGTGGGCTGGCTGGACGGATCGGGCGACGGCGAGTTCCGGGTTGCTCTGCGCTCTGCCCTGCTCACTGCGACCGATACCACCCTGTACGCCGGTGCCGGCGTGGTGGCCGGATCCGACCCGGCCCGCGAGCTCTTAGAAACCGATGTGAAACTACGGGCTCTTCTCGGACCTGTAGTGGCCACCTCGAAGGTTCTCCGGTGAACGTCAGTCCCCACCTCGGGGAGTCCCCCACGGGTGTCTCCCTCCTGCCCGTTGCCGACCCGAACGACACCCAGGCCTGGTGTCGAGCGTTCTTCGCCCAACTGGTGGCCTGCGGCGTAGCCCACGTGGCCGCCTCCCCGGGATCCCGATCCACCCCGATGACGGTGGCCGCCGACCGCACAGATGGCCTAGAGGTGTCGATGCATCTGGACGAACGGTCAGGGGGATTCTTCGCTCTGGGACTGGCCCGAGCCACCGGCCGGCCGGTGGCCGTACTGTGCACCTCAGGCACAGCGGCTGCCAACTACATGCCTGCAGTGGTCGAGGCCTTTCACTCGGGTGTTCCGCTCCTCGTCCTGACCAGCGACCGGCCTCCGGAACTCCAGGGCCGAGGTGCCCCACAAACCGTCGATCAGCAGGGCCTATACGGGAGCCACGCTCGGTGGGCCACCACATCAGCAGTGGCTGGAACCCAACCGGCCGGTGAGGCGGCCTCACTCGCTCATCAGGCTGTGGTACGGGCTACTCGGCCGATCCCCGGCCCGGTCCACGTCAACGTCCCGCTCCGTGAGCCGCTGGAGCCCTCGGCCGACGACCCACCGCCCGTCGGTCTGCTCCCACTGCCCCCCGACGCGGTTTCCTCCGACCCTGGCCCACTCCTTGGGCTTCTGGAAGCCGAACGAGGGCTGATGGTGGCTGGGGCTCTGGACCTCGACACCACCGGCGTCGGCGCCTTGGCTGAGATGGCCCGCCGGACTGGGTGGCCGATTCTGGCCGACCCAGCCTCCGGACTCCGGCGGGGGCCCCACACCGCTGCGACTCCGATCCTGGCTACTGGCGACCACTTGATGCGCTCCTCGTGGTCCGACCGGCACCGCCCAGACGTGGTGGTTCAGTTTGGCGCTATGCCGACCAGCAAGGGCTACCGGCTATGGCTGGATCGAGTAGGTGCCGATCGGGTCGTAGCTGTCGATCACCTGGACCGATTCCCTGATGCCACTCTCCGTGTTACCGACCGAGTGGCCGTCGAGCCGGGACGATTGGCTGCTCTGCTAACCACCCACCTGTCACCTGCTGACCGGTCCGGTCCGTGGACGGCCGCTTGGGTTGGCGCCGACGCACGGGCTGCGACAGTAGTGGCCGACCTGGTGGACAGAGCCCCGTTCGACGAACCCGCCGTGGCAATTGCTCTGGACCGAACCTTGCCTTCCGGGGCAAACCTGGTGGTAGCCAACTCGATGCCTCTCCGTGACCTGGACGCCTTCCTGCCCACCAGCGATCGGCCGCTACGGATCCTGGCTAACCGAGGGGCCAGCGGGATCGACGGTCAGGTGTCGACCGCCCTCGGCGTGGCCGCCGGATCCTCGGCGCCCACCGTCTTGTTCACCGGCGATTTGGCCTTCCTCCACGACGTCGGAGGACTCACGGCCGCAGGACGCCTCGGCCTGGACTTAACCGTGGTGTTGGTCGACAACGACGGCGGCGGAATCTTCCGGTTCCTACCTATCGCCGACGAGTCGCACGTCGACCACCACCGCCTATTCCACACCCCGCACGGCCTAAACCTCGGACACGCGGCAGCTCTGGCCGGCGGCCACCTCCACCGTCCAACCGACCGGCCCGGTCTGGATCAGGTTCTTTCGGCGACCGTTGGGAGCAGGGGTCTACACCTGGTGCATGTCGTCGTTGATGCTTCGACCAACGTGGGCCTCCACCGGGCGGCGGCTATCGCCGTGGATCAGGCTCTCGCCGACTACGGGACCTGACGTGGCTACCGACGGTTCCTCCGATCTCCACGTCGAGATGGACGGTGACGGCCCTCCCCTCCTGCTACTCCATGGTTTCACCGGGGGGGCAGTGACCATCTGGCCGCTAGGCCGCCGCCTGACCGATCTCCGCCAAGTGGCCGTCGTCGACCTTCCAGGCCACGGCCGGACCGGTGTCCCCGACGACCCCCAGCTCTTCGGTTTCGAGCACACGGTGGACGCCTTGGCCTCCCTACTCGACCGCCACCGACTCCAGCCGGCCGACGTGATCGGCTACTCCATGGGTGGACGGCTGGCCGTGGGGCTGGCTGTCCGTCACCCCGGGCACGTGACCTCTCTGACCCTGATTGGATCTTCGGCAGGCCTGTCGGATGCTGCCGAACGGTCGGCTCGGGCCCGGTCTGACGACGAGCTGGCCGACGATCTCCTGGAACGAGGCCTTGAGTGGTTCGTGGACCACTGGATGTCCAGTCCGATCTTCGCCTCCCAGAAACGCCTCGGTCCTGACGCTTTGGCCGCCAGTCGGGCCCAGCGCCTAGACAACCATCCCGACGGCCTAGCCGGCAGCCTGCGCGGTGCCGGAGCCGGGCGACAACCGTCCTACTGGCATGACCTGGCTGGCCTCCGGGTGCCCGTTCTCCTGGTCGTCGGCGAGGAAGACCCGCGCTACCGGGCCGTGGCCATGCGGATGGCCGCCGGGCTGACCCGTTCAGCCATCGCCGTGATCCCTGGGGCGGGCCACGCCACCCACCTCGAAAACCCGGATAGGACGACTGACGCCATCCGGGAGTTCCTGTCCCAACTGGACGAGGAGCGGGAAGGCCGCTGATGAAGATCTGTACGGTCCGGATCGAACGCCGGCTGCTCCGCTACCGCTCCCCGATCTCCACTGCCCACGGCCCGGTCAACGACCGCTGGACGGTGCTTCTGTCCCTCGAGGACGAGGACGGTCACACCGGTCTCGGTGAAGCCGCCCCACTGGCCGGATTCACCTCGGACACGGTGGACGACGCTGAGGCCGCCCTCCACCGGTGGGCTTCGGACGACAGCAACGGAATCCTCCCCGCTGGGTCACCTACTGCCCGGGCTGCCGTGGACTCGGCGCTCCTGGACCTCGCGGCACAAGTCGCTGGGACGTCGGTCCACCGCCTGCTGGCCCCCGACAGCCCTGACCGCGTCGCTGTAGCCGCCCTGGTCACGGGCACCACCCCAGACGACGTGGCCGCTTCGGCCGCCGAGGCGGCGGCATCGGGCCATACCACGGTCAAGGTCAAGGTAGGAGTGGGTGGGATCGATGCTGACCTCGACCGGGTGGCTGCCGTTCGAGAACGCGTCGGAACTGGTGTCCGGATTCGCCTGGACGCCAACGGGGCCTGGTCAGCCTCAGAAGCTCTCAGGGGTCTGGAACGCCTGTCCATCTACAGCCCAGAGTTCGTCGAGGAACCGGTGGCCGGTCTAGAGGCCCTAGCCGTACTCCGTTCTGCTTCCCCTGTCCCCATTGCCGTGGACGAGTCAGCTAGTAGTCCTGAGAAGGTGGCCCGAGCCGTGTCCCTAGGCGCCGCCGACCTAGTCGTCCTCAAGCCGTCAGCCCTCGGCGGCCCATCAGCGTCCGCCGAGGCGGCCGCCCGGGTCCGCAATGCTGGCCTAGACGTGGTGGTCACTTCCCTACTGGAGGGGTCAGTCGGTATCCGGGCCGCCGCTCACTTGGCGTCGGCCATCGGGGCACTCGACCCACTACCCGGCCTGTCCACCGCCGACCTCCTGGCCGACGACATCTCGACGCCGTGTCGCCCGGTCGGCGGAACGCTGTACCTAGGGACGGACGGGGTCGGACCCGTCATCGACTAACCCAAGGCGTCCCGGATCGAACCGCCCAAGGGATCGCCGACCGTCTCCCCACCGAGAGCGGTCTCCGACTCGCGGGCCGCCGCGGCGTAGATCCCTTTCGACATGAGGGACCGCTCGGCAGCCCGTCGACGCCAGTAGACATCGGCTCTGGCCCGGTGGGCTCCCTCGTGGGTCGGCTCGGCAGTTACCGCCATCTCAACCAGGTGACAGGCCAGCCTCAAGTCGCCCGACTCGGCGAGAGCTACCGCTCGTTCGGCCAGTACCTCCACCGACCCGGCCAGGGAGGCCAGTTCGGCAGCCAGAGCCGCCTCGCGGGCCGGCTTTAGGTTCGCCGCGTTGCCGTCCCACCAGCCCCCGAACTGACGGTAGACGTTGCGGACCACAAACTCAGGCTCGTCGTACTGAGGAGCCAGCCACGGCCGATCCTGCAGGTGGTCGGGGACCCGGACTTCGTGGATGATCTCGTCGATGGTGGCGCCCTCATTCATCAGCTCGAGGGTGCGGCCGGTCAGGTGTTCGAGCGCCTCGGCGATATCACCCAGAACCTGTTCCACCCGGTTCCGACCCACGATGGGCAGGCCGTGGGCCGGATAAACCCGCTCGGCACCGGCAGCCAGCATGTCGCGCATGGCGGCCGCCCACTCGATCGGATAGCGCTGCACCTTCTGCGGGTTGCCGGCGTTTGGGAACACCCAGGAGGTGAAGTCGCCGCTGTAGACAGTCCGCCGTTCGGCTTCCCAGCCCCAGGCGTGGTCGTCGGTTTCTCCCCGGGCATGTCGCAGCTCAATGGTCCGGTCCCCGATAGTGAACGACATCCGGTCCCGGAAGAGCTCGTCTGGCTCAACGACGTGGTCGGGCAGGAAGGCGGGTCCGTCGTCGCCGATCCCCAGGTCTTGCCGATTACGAATCCCTCCGAACTGGCGACGGTTGATCACCAGGTTCCATCCGTTGGTGACCCGATATCGCTCAAAGCGGGCCGGAACGGCCTCGTGGGCCAGGAAGCGGGGTCGGATGTGCCCCCGGGCCTCTGCGTCGGCCACGAAGGCACCACTGCCGCCGACGTGATCAAGGTGACCGTGGGTGTAAACGAGGTGGGTAACCGGCTGATCGCTCCAGCGCCGGAGCTCGTCCACCACCTCTGTTCCATGCTTGATCCCGCCTGCGTCGAAACAAATCAGCCCCTCGTCGGTACGCAGAGCCCAGCAGTGGGAGAACGACTCGACCACGGCCACGTCGTCGTCGACCACCGAAAGTTGGTGGGTAACCCGGTTGTGTGGAGCCTCGGCCTGACCGGAATCGATAACCCGGTTGGCCACCTCTACCGGGTGCAGCGAACGCTCGCTCACGGTATACCTCGTCTCGTCAGGGGTGATGGGGTGGGGTCACAGGAGAACCCCGAGGGCCCGGAGGTTACGGTCAACTAGGTCGACGGCCTGTGCCGTGTCCTCGAATAGAACGAAGTGTCCCCCGTCGAGGACCTGCAGGTCCACGCCGACCACCGCAGCTTGATCGGCGAACCATCCCGGGTCCAGGTCGGTCCGGGCTCCGGCCATGACGGCAACCGGACAGGCGACACGACCGAGGGCAGCGAAGGCTTCGATCGGACCATGGCTCCGGTCGTGACCGAAGATGCTGGCCTCAGTCTGCGGACGGCAGGCCAGTTCGACCCTCCCGTCGTCGCGGTCGCGAAACCCCCAGCGCACGTACCCGGCCAGAGCCTCAGGGTCTAGGACATCTAACGGTGGGCGAGAACCGTAGGAGGACAACACCTCCTCTCGGCTTTCCCAGATATCGCGGCGCCGGCGGGCACCGACGGCCAGTGGGTGGTCGTCGCCGTCGTCGTCGCCAAAGTGCTGCTGTCGGGAGCTGTCCGTCTTAATGGCGATGGCTTCACAGAGCAGCAGGGCAGCGATCCGGTCAGGGGCAGCAGCCGCCACCTCGATACCCACTGCGCCACCGAAAGACACTCCCAGCACCGAAAACCGGTCGAACTCCAGATGGTCGGCCACAGCCAGGACGTCTTGAGCCGCCAGGTCGTTGCCGAGTTTGTCGACCGCTGTCAGGTCGTCGCTAGCCCCGTGCCCCCGCAGGTCCACCCCCACCACATGGCAGCGGTCGATAAGGCAACGAGCCAACGGGTCGTAGAGACCGGCACAGAAGCCGTTGGGGTGCAACAGGACCAGCGGCGGTCCATCACCGCCCCAGTCCAGGTAGGCCGTTGCGACACCCTCGCTGACCACCCGGCCGGCGGTCGGCGATCCGGTCACCGCTGTCACGTTCTACAATTCTTGAGAGCGGGTCGGGTGACCATGGGCGGCAGTCTCGTCGCCCACCCGACCCTGCGACGAGACGAGCAGTCGACGCCGATGACCGGGACGGATCTCCGCCGAAGCCCCGCTGGGGCCCTTGTTGTCCTGCTTGCCGCGGTGCTGGCGGCCTGCGGTTCCGGTGAGCCGGCACCATCTGACGGGCCAGAGGCCGTTCATCGGTTAGTCCCCCGGGTGGTAGCCACCCACCCCCACGATCCCGAGTCGTTCACCCAGGGGCTGGAGCTGATCGACGGTCGGCTCTTCGAGACCACCGGCCTCCATGGCCAGTCCGGTATCCGTGAGGTGGACCGGTCCACCGGACGGGTCCTGCGGAGTGCTTCGCTGGATCCCACCTGGTTCGGTGAAGGATTTACGGCCCTTGGTGATGGGCGAGCCCTGCAGCTCACCTGGAAGGCTGGCCGGGCCATCGTCTGGGACCTCGAGGACCTGACCGTGGTGGGCACCCGGACCTACGGCGGGCAGGGCTGGGGTCTGTGCCGCCTCGACGGAGCCACGCTGGTCCAGTCCGACGGGTCTGCCACCCTCACCCTGCGGAACCCCGACAGTTTTCAGCAGTTATCGAAGGTGGAGGTAATCCTCGACGGCCGACCGGTGGACCAGTTAAACGAGTTGGAGTGCGTGGACGGAACCGTGTGGGCCAACGTCTGGCAAACCGACCGGATCGTGGCCGTCGAGGTGCCCTCAGGACGGGTTACCGCAGTGGTTGACGCCTCGGATCTGGTGGCCGACCGGTCGGGCTTCGGTTCCGACGACGTGCTAAATGGCATCGCCCACGATCCGGAGGCCGGACGGTTCCTTCTCACCGGCAAGCGGTGGCCGGTGCTGTTCGAAGTGGTGTTCGAGCCGATCCCTATCAGTTGACCGCCGGTGGACCGAAGACCGGAATAGGCCAAGAACCTGATCAGGCGAACCGGGCCTCGATCTCGTCCTCATTCCAGAACCCGGCCAGTGGGCGATCCGGAGACACCTCTGCATAACGGCGGAGCCGAGCCAGCGCCCCCTCGTCAAATAACTCCAGGGCGTCGAAGAAACCGTGACCGCCACCAGCTCGCAGCGCCCGGTCGCCCTCGCTTCCGGTCCTAGGCAACCGTGGGGTCAACAGAAGCAGCCGGGGGCGGCCCGCTGGGTCATCATGGTGACCGTTGGCCAGCACGTGGGCTCGCCCCAGGGTCCGCCACAGGACGTCGGCTCGCCGCATCCCGGGTCGAGCGTTGGTGAACGCCCCGGCCACGTCGACGTACCATTGGCGACCCACCGCTCGGTCAGTGACTAAGAAGGGGAACTTCAAGCCGAGGTCTCGCCGAACAATCCCGGTTCTGACAACCTCGAAGCCCGCCTCTATCAGGAGTGCCTCAGCGATGTCGGCCACCTTCTTGCCGGCCGCCGTGGCCCGATCCAGCACATGGTCGGTGGTCTGCGGACCATCACCTGTCGGGGCGTTAACCACGTCGAACAGGCCCCCTTGGGGACTCGTCGTGCCAGACAGATCGCGGCGCCGCCACGCCTCGGGTCGGACCTCTTCAAGGCGACGACGTTCGTCTTCCAGGCGCTGCTTGGCCAGGGTTACGTACCCGGGATCGAGGTCGTAGCCAACACCACGACGTCCAGCCCGCAGAGCGGCCACCAGGGTGCTTCCGGAGCCCAGAAACGGGTCCAGAACCAGGTCGTCCCGGTAGGTGTAGAGGTCGATTAGACGGCGGGGCAGTTCTACTGGGAAGGGTGCGGGGTGGCCGACCCGGCTGGCCTGCTCAGCGTCGATACGCCACACGTCCAGGGTGGCCTCCATGAACTCGTCGGTCGTGATGGTGCTCTCCGAGGGAAGGTGCTCTCGTTGACGTTGGGCGGTCGGACGGGCCCGGTCGAACCGGCCCTTGCTGGCAATAACGACTCGTTCGGTCATGTCGCGCAGAACTGGGTTGGCAGCCCGCCGGAACGACCCCCAAGCCACCGAGCCGGTCGCCCCTTCGGCCTTCTGCCACACCACCTCACCGCGCAGTAAGAGACCCAACTGGTCCTGAAGAATGTGGATGACGTCGGCTGAGAGGCTGCGGTAGGGCTTGCGCCCCAGATTGGCCACGTTCACGGCGACGCGGCCCCCGGGCTCCAGCACCCGGACACACTCGGCGAAGACATCGGTGAGCATGGCCAGGTACTCGAGGTATGACGTGGGAACCCCGTCTCGTTCCATCTCGACCTCGTAGTCCTTGCCCACGAAGTACGGCGGCGAGGTCACCACGAGGGCCACCGAGCGGTCCGGCAGTTGGTGCATGTCGCGGGCGTTGCCGTTGAGGCAACCGTCGCCCAGGTCGGGGGCCCTTACCACCGTGTCGTCGTCGGACAGGTCGGGGGCGGTGAACCGGGCGTAGAACGCCGAGGCGTCGTGGTTCTCGCGCCGTCCCACGCCAAACGCCGTGGTCGAGGTCGCGCCGCGCCGCTCGGTCATCCTGGTCACCCCCCAATCCGCCCAGGCGCCAAGACGGCGCTGCGGTACACCCTCCATGGTAGAGGTCCCGCGCGCGCGGACCAATGGGGCTTCCCGATCCCTGCAATCGCGGGCATCTGGCCGGTTTGCTGCCGGAGCAGACGGCCCAAACAGTCACCAACGACCATGGACCCTGGGGCGGGCCCTACCGTCACCTGCTGTCTCTCAGCGAGCCGTAGAAGCCTCCGGAAAGTCGACCATAAGGTCGGCTAGTAAGCGACGGGCTTGAGTTCCGGTGGTAGCCCAGTCGTAAATGGAGCCGCCTACTGCCCTCTCGTCCAACAGGGCAGCCACGAATGGTCTCAGGTCGTCGATGGTGGCCAGTGGTTCACCCGGATCGACGATGGCGGTCCCGTCGGCCGACCCGATCCCCCCGATGCCGTGGACCATGGCGTCGGGCTGGTCGAGGTTGGCTCGTACTCGGCGGATGTTCTCCGCCGTGTAGAAGGCTGGATCGGCGTGCTCTTCGGTCCGGAACGACCAGTAGCCCATGGTCATCCAGACGTCATACCGGTCGGCCAGCTCGTCCCACGGGAACCCGGGCCAGAAGGCCAGGTTGATCTGATCGGTAATGATCGGCGGCATCACAATGGCGGCCAGTGGATCTCCACCGACAGTGCGGCGTAGCCGATCGGTGAGATCCACCAGGCGGTCCGAGCGCTCGATAGCCCCCAGGTCGTCTCTGTTCCACTCGATATCCACGGCTAGGCCGGCGAACCGACGCCCGAGCACGGAAAACCGATCGACTGCCAGCAGGCGGTCAAGGTCCTCATCATCGTCCCGCCACTTGGGGAGGTACCAGGCCACGACATCTACGTCAGCTCGGTCGCCGGCCAGCAGGAACCCGGCCATCAACCACGGGTCGGCCACTAGGCCGGTGGCCCGGGAGTCAGACCGCGAGGACTGCAGGTAGAGGGTCCGCACCCCATGGTCGGCCATGTCGACCACGTCCACCGGGCGAACGGTGACGGCCCCCGGAACGTAGGCCGGGTCGAAGTCGTAGGCGTCAACCCAGGTCCCCAACCCCCCGTACGGGTCGATGGTCCTCACCGGCGCGGCATCTACCACCAGTCGGGCCTCCACCCGAGACGGGGGTCGGCCGTCGACCCACGTAGTGGGCTCGGCGGGTCCCGATGTTGCCAGAACAACTCCGACAGCGAGTACCACGACGAATCCGGCTAGGGCCACGGCTCGTCTGGGCAGGCCCACGGTCACCATTCCACGGTAGCCAGCCCCCGTCCGGTGACCAGGTCGGGTCGGCGCCCCCGGGCCCGGTACCACCACTAGCGTCCGCTGCGATGGACGAGCCAACCGGGGATTCCGAGGACCCGACCGGATCCCCCTCCCCCACCGGGAGGGGGATCGAAGACGACGCGCCGCCCGACGACGAAGTCGCCGTCCCAACTGGACCAGACGACGACCTCCGACCCGGTGCCGTGTCCCGCCGCCGCTTCGTGATCGGTCTGGGGTTCGGCGCGGCGACGTTGGCCTTCCTGCGCCGCCTACCCGGTCAACCCTCCACTGAGGCCGGTACGACAAGCACCCTTCCGGCTGTCCCCCGGTCCACCACCGTCCCTGCAACCACCACCCCCGAAATTCCCCCGTCCCTCGACGAGGCCCCACCGACCACCGCCAACCAGGTCCACGACGTGGTGGTGTCCGGTGGTCGGATCATGGACCCCGAGTCGGGCTTCGACGCCGTCGGTCACCTGGGAATCGATGGCGACACCGTCACCCGGATCAGCCTCGATCCCCTGACCGGTAGGACCACTCTGGACGCCCGCGGCCTCGTCGTCGCCCCGGGCTTCATCGACATTCTCTCCTACCGGCCCAACGGTTACGGCGAGTGGCACAAGGTGGCCGACGGGGTGACCACCAATCTGTGCATGCACGGCATCGACAACCCCATGAACATGTTCCTGGCCAAGGCCGCCGAGCATCGGCCCCCGGTCAACTACGGCGGAGCGACCGACCAGTCGACCCACCGTATAAGCCTCGGGATCGGCATCGACTACGCCACCGATACACAAATCGCCGATCTGGTCCGCCTGGCCGATGTGGACCTGCAGGCCGGAGCCCTGGGTATCCACGAGCAGCCCGAGTACAACATCGGGGTCACCCTGGACGAGATGCTCCGCCACGGCGACCTGGCCGCCCGGTACGACGTACCACTCTGTCTTCACCTGCGGTATTCCGAGAACCTGGAGCCCGGGACCCAGGAGCAGGCTGTGGCCGAGGCGGTCTCCGTGGCCCGCCGCACCGGCTGCGCAGTCCATGTGGAGCACATCAACTCCACTGGGGGAACCGGGAGGATGGCCGAGGCCATCGCTCAGATGGAGGCCGGTCGGGCCGAGGGCCTGGCCCTCACTGCCTGTACCTACCCGTACACCTACTGGGCCACCAACGCCCAGACTGAGCGGTTCAAGAACTTTCGGGAGAAGTACGGCATCTCCTACGGAGACCTGCAGGTGGCAGGCGAGCCCGGCCGGTTGGACGAGGCCGGTTGGCGTCGGGCTCACGACGACAACAAGCTCACCGCCGCCTTCGCCATGTCCGACGACGACATCGACACGGCGCTGGCCACCCCGTGGGTGATGGTCGGCTCGGACGCCATCCTCC
>JAZADL010000152.1:0-15160 GCA_036123635.1 Actinomycetota bacterium | reverse complement strand
ACCTTCTTGCCGGCCGCCACGTGGGGTTCCAGACGGTCCAAGTTGGTGGTCGCCTTATCTCGCAGGGTGTCTAGGTCACCGGATTCCCAGGCCGGCATCCCACAGCAGGCCAAGCCCTCCTCGCAGGTGACGTCCACACCGTTTCGCTGCAGAACCGACACGGTGTCACGGCCCACGTCGGGTTCGTTGTGCTCGACGTAGCAGGTGGGGAAGAGGACTATCTCGCCGACTGTGGGATTGTCGGAAACCAGGCCAACCTGCCGGGCCCACCGGGTAAACGGGGTTCGGGCGAACGGCGGGAGGTCCTTGTCGCGGTGGATGCCTACCACCTTCTCCAGAAAGCGTCGGTGCAGTCGACTGCGGGAGTTCAAAACGTCGACCAGCCCGCCGGAGGATCGGGCCAGCCGGGCCGTCCGGTCCGGGTCGCCGAGCACCCGGTCTCGAAGGCTCTGTCCATAGCGTCGGCGCCGTTGGGCCTTGTACCGGTGGACCAGCTTCGGGAAGTCCAGCTGGAACTCGTGGCCGTCGCGCACCGTGTAGGGACACTGGACCTCACACAGCTTGCACTGGAAGCACTCGTCCATCACCTGCGCTGTCTCGGTATCGGTGATGGAGCGCACGTCGCCGTCGTGGTGGTCGTCGATGAACGAAAACAGCGACGGGAACGAATCGCAGTACTTGAAGCACATCCGGCAGCCGTGACAGATCTCGAATGTGCGGTCGACCTCTGCCTGAAGCGCGTCGGGGTCCCAGTAGACGTCTTCCGAGGGGTCGTAGGACAGGCCCGGGGTAGGGGCGTACGGGATGTGGTCGGCCATGGGCGGTGATCTCTCCGGCTTCCGTCCGACGCCGGCTACAGGGTCAGACGCGCTATGCCTGACACCTTCAGGAGAAGTGGCCGGCGTGGTTGACCACGGGAGAGGGCGGTCGACGGACCGTTGGTCAGCTGATCCCGTCGAGTAGCGCCTGGAAGCGACCGGCGTGGGACTTCTCAGCCTTGGCCAGGGTTTCAAACCAGTCGGCAATGTCGTCGTGGCCCTCCTCGCGGGCCGTTTTGGCCATCCCCGGGTACATCTCGGTGTACTCGTAGGTTTCGCCGGACACGGCGGCGGCCAGGTTCTCCAGGGTGTCGCCGATGGGCAGTCCGGTGGCCGGATCACCAACTGTCTTGATGTAGTCGAGGTGGCCGTGGGCGTGGCCGGTCTCGCCTTCCGCGGTATCGCGGAAATTGCCGGCAATGTCCGGGTAGCCCTCTACGTCGGCCACCTTGGCGAAGTAGAGGTAGCGGCGGTTGGCCTGGGACTCGCCGGCAAAGGCGGCCTTTAGGTTCTCGATCGTCTGGCTACCGTCGAGGCTCACGGTGTTGCTCCTGTTTTCTCTTCGATGGGTGGGATTGCCGGTTGGGGCTATCGCGGGCACCGTAGTCTCCGCGGACACCTCGCTCGTATCTCAGCGAAGGTTGTACGTCACTCCTCGCCGTAGCGGGGTACGTCAGGTCCCATCAGGGCGATGAACAGGGCCAGGACTTCGCCCGTTTCAGCGTGCCGCCCGGTTTCGTCCTTGGAGTAGAGGATTGCGTCGTCGACGGTCACGTCGAACACGCCGCTTTCCCCCGTAACCAGTCGAAGGTCCTCGATGACGTGCTGGTAGTTGGCCAGCAGATCCCCTGCCGCGCCCACGGCGCGGGAGGAATAGTCTCAGGGGACGCAGTAGGTGATCTGGACGTGATGGTTCGCCATGCCCCGGACGTTAGGCGCGACCAGGCGGTCGGGTCGTGGCACCGGCCACCCAAAGGGCTCCCGGACGGGCAGCCAAGGTGCACGGCATTGACCCGAAAGGCTCCCCGTCGGCCCTCACCAGCGGGTCAGCGTCAACGGCCTCCATGCGAACCTCGGCCGCCTGGTGGACCGAAACATCGGGATGATCGAGGTGGGCTCCGGTCCGGACCTTCCCGAAGGACCGCAGCAGATCAAAGCGGCCGACGTCGCCGACAAGGCACACGTCCAGCAGACCGTCGTTGGGGATGGCATCAGGGCAGATCCGCATCCCGCCGCCGAACAGGCCGGTGTTAGCCACCACCAGCACGGCTGCACGCTCCTCGCGTTCCTCGCCGTCGAGGACTAGCCGGAACAGTTCCGGTCGCATCGTCGGAATCTCGAGGAGGGTGGCCACCGTGTAACGGGACGGTCCCCGGGGGACGGTCATGGTCTCGGCCCGGGCATTGACGGCTGCCGGGAAGCCAGCGACGCAGCTGGTTATCGCATGGGACGGACCAGAAAGCGACTCGTCGCTGTCCACCCTTACGATCGCATCCACCGCTGTCGGGGCTTCCAGGGAGCGGTCGACGCGGTCCTCCAGAGACCCTCCGGTCAGGCCGAGGGCCTCGGCGGCGTCGTTGCCGGTCCCGCCGGCCACGATGCCCACCACGGTGGATGTCCCGGCTACCGCCCCGGCAGCCAGGTGAACGATGCCGTCTCCGCCGAAGGCCACGATTCTCTCGACGCCCGCCGTCACCGCGTGGTGGGCGGCCGTCCGGGCAACTTCGGCCGACGACGAATCGAGGACTAGCGGCTCAACGCCGTGCTCCCGGAGCCGGACTAGCACGCGGTCGACCTGGCTGGCGGCCCGTCCGTGGCGGGCTGCAGGGTTAATCAGGAGTGCTACCTGCGACATGGGTCCATCATCGCCCATCGATAGCCTCGACCTCATGACACCGCCGCGGACCATCCTCGGGGCCACCGTTTCCGCCGCCCTCCTGGTCTCTGCCTGCGGTGGAGGTGGGGCCGGTTCGGGAATTACCAGCATGGCCGAGGACGGTGTCCTGCGAGTCGTCGGCCTGGACACCCAGGACTTTGACGCCGACGGCTATCGGGTGGATGCCGGAGAGGTCACCGTCGAGTACCAGCTCTCAGGGTTCCAGAACCACACGCTGGTCATCGAGGGCCGGGAGGACGAACTGCGTCTCGAGGTCGAGAACGGGGGGACGGACTCCGGGACCATCATCCTGGAACCCGGCCGCTACATCCTCTACTGCGACGTGGCTGGCCACCGGGAAGGTGGGATGGAGGCCCGGCTGCTCGTCGAGTAGTCCCGAAAACCGCCACGGCCCGCCCTAAAGGGCGGGCCGATCAGCGTTCAAGCGTCCGGGATCAGGCGACGATCTCGAAGAGCAGGTACAGCACGACAGTGATGACCAGGCCGTACACGATGGTGTCCTGGTGCTTGTCCAGCACCTTCTTGTTGATGGCGCTGTCGTAGCCGCCCACCTTGCCGAGGGCCGAGAGTTCCATCACGATCCAGATCACCGCGAAGACGATCCAGATGGTGGCGCGGGAACCGGAGTCCGGGTTACCGAAGTTCATGCCGAAATGGCTGGGCCACATCATGAAGAAGATCAGCGGGATCGAAAACAGTGTGTTGACCCGGCTGGCCCGTCCGGCCCGCTTGGCTGCCGCCGGGGCCTCCGAGTCGGCCTCACCGCCTTCGGACACTCGCACCGAGGATCCGATGGCGATCTTCTGGGCCGGCCAGATGACCATCCATACGTTGGCCGCCATGGTCGTTCCCAGCACGGCGCCGAAGGCGATTCCCATACCGGAAGCCGACCTCCAGTAGTCCATCTCGTGGATCAACTCCTGGTGGGCGAGGATCCAGATACCCGACACCCAGGTAAGGGCAGCAGCCCAGCGGAACCACCACAGGGTCCGCCAGGTGATCTTGCGCAGCGCCTCGCCTCGGGCCCCGTCGCTCATTTCTCCGAAGGCCGCGCCTTGGATGAAGTTAAAGAAGTACAGGAGGCCGATCCAGGTGATCCCACCCAGATAGTGGGCATACCGGCCGACGGCCTGACCGCCCCCGGTCATCCCCATCCAGTCACTGAACAGTTCCACGAAGGTCTCCCTCGGTTCGGTGTGGGCTTAAGAATCCGATCATGGCATGCACCACACGCGGCGACAACGACCGGGGAGGCGCAGTCACGATTAACCGATAGGTCCGTCAGTCCACGAGCACGTCGGCGAAGCGGTCCCGCAGGGTCTTCTTGGAGAATTTCCCGACCGAGGTCTTGGGGACCTCTTCGATGAACTCCACCCGGTCCGGCAGCCACCACTTCACAACCCGGTCTTCCAGCCACTTCAGAACCTCGTCGGCGGTCAACTCTGCCCCCTCGACCGGGACCACGCAGGCCATAGCCCGCTCGCCCCACTTGGTGGAGGCCACGCCGATTACCGCTGCCTCGACCACGTCGGGATGGGCCATGATTTCGTTCTCCAACTCCACCGAGCTGATCCACTCGCCGCCCGACTTGATGAGGTCCTTGGTGCGGTCGACGAGGCGGATGTAGCCCTCGGGATCGGCGGTAGCCACGTCGCCGGTCTTGAGCCAACCGTCGTCGGTGAACGACTCCGGTGCCCGGTCGTCGTTGTAGTACGTACGGGCCACCCACGGCCCTCGTACTTGAAGTTCGCCGCTGGTCTCACCGTCCCACGGGATCTCTTCGCCGGTCTCCGGCTCGGCAATCCGAAAGTCGACGGCCGGCGAGATCAAACCGATGGTGGTCCGGAGGTCGGCCTTGGCCTCGTCGTCCAGGTCATCCAGCGTGGATTTGATACTGCAGACGGCACCTATCGGACTGGTCTCGGTCATGCCCCACGCCTGGAGGATCGGCAGACCGGTGGTCCTGCGGTAGCCCTCAGACAGGGCCTTAGGGACGGCCGAGCCGCCACAGGGGATGGCCCGCAACGCTGACACGTTTCGCCCCTCGAGTTCGGGGAGCACCCCCATCCAGATGGTGGGCACGCCGGCGGCCACCGTTACCCCCTCATCCTCGATGAGAGCGGCCAGGGCGCCCGGCGACAGGTCGGCACCCGGCATGACCAGCGTGGCCCCAGTGGCCACCCCGGCGTGAGCCAGGCCCCAGGCGTTGGCGTGGAACATGGGGACCACAGGAAGGATCACATCCCGCTCGTTGATCCCCAGGGTGTCGGACATCATCACCCCGAAGGTGTGCAGCACCATCGACCGGTGGGAGTAGACGACCCCCTTCGGGTTCCCGGTGGTTCCCGACGTGTACATCATCGAGCCGGCCCTGTTCTCGTCGAAGGTGGTCCAGTCGACCGGTGAGGCGGCACCCAGCAGGTCCTCGTAGTCGTGGACCTCCTGAGAGATGGCATCGGCGTCGGGTGCTGGGGCGCCATCGTCCATGAGCACCACGTGGCGGACTGTCTGGAAGGTCTCCATGAGTGGCCAGATGAGGCCAGCCACTGAGTGGTCGAGGAAGATCACCTCGTCCTCGCCGTGATTCACGATGTAGGTGAGCTGCTCAGGAAACAGCCGCAGGTTGAGGGTGTGCGATACCCGACCGGTGCACGGCGGGGCAAAGTAGAGCTCCAGGTGGCGGGCCGTGTTCCAAGCGAAGGTGGCCACCCGGCCGTCATCACTGATACCCAGGTCGTCCAGTACGCCGCCTAGGCGGCGGGTTCGTTCACCCCATTCGCCGTACGTGATCCGCTGGATCCCCGTCGGGGTCGCGGTCAACACCTGCTTGTCGGCGAACAGACGGGTGGCACGGTCGAACAGGTGAATTAGGGACAGCGGCGTGTCCATCATCAGGCCGTCCATAGCAGGGCTCCCTCCTCTTCGACGCGTGTGAGGTCGAAGGACTGGTACCGCGGACGGTACCAGTCGGCTCGGACCTGCTCTCAGCCGAGAGCGGTCACCACTCCGAGGGCCGTCAGGACCCCATTCCGGACCAGATCTCTCCAGGACAGCGGCCGCGACGACCAGGTCCCGAAGCACCCGCAAGAGTCCCGCCGTCCAGCGACCAGGCGGCCGGCGATCAGCGTGGTGAAGGCCACTAGTAAGGCCACGGCACACGGCCCCCCGGTCCGCCGGTCTATAACAAGCAGCAGGGCGGTGGTCAACTCCGTGACCGGCACGGCCACGGCCAGCAGGCGGGGGTTCGGTAGCCCGAAGCCGGCCAACGACCGTCGGGTGGTCGCCGGGTCGCGGAACTTCAGGATGGCGGCGACGGTGAACGTGCCAGCCAGCACGAAGGAGGCTAAGGCGGCCAGGGAGCTCGACACCCGTTCAGTATCCGAGGGCCACGTCGACCGGGGCTAAGAGCGTCTTGCCGGAACAAAACCGACTCACGTTCTCGGCCACGAAGGGCTCAAGGAGCCGAAGGCCCATCTCCGGGGTATTGGCTACGTGCGGGGTGATGAGGCAGCGTGGCTCCGACCAAAGTGGGTGTCCGTCGGGGAGCGGCTCGGGGTCGGTCACGTCCAGCGCCGCACCGCCGAGAGAGTTGGATCGCAGTGCCTCCACCAGGTCCTCGGTCACCACATGACCCCCTCGGGCCACGTTCACCAGCCAGGCGTGGTCGGGGAGGGCCGTCATCTCGGCCACTCCGACAATCCCCGCGGTCTCAGCAGTCAACGCCAGGGCGACCACCAGGACATCGGTCCGCGGTAGGACCTCGAACAGGCGGCCGGTGGTGATGGTCCGGTCGGCACCAGGAAACGCCTTTTCCTGACGCCGGACCACGGTCACATCACAGCCAAACGGTGCCAGCAGAGGTAGAAGGTGCTCCGTGATGCCGCCGCCACCCAAGACGGTGATCCGGCTACCGGCCAACACCCGTCCCACGGGACCGGACCACGAAGTGGCTCTGGAGTACCCGTGGAGATGCTTTTGGCCGGCCAGGATCATGCCCAGCGTCGTCTCGGCTACCGCCGGGGCGTAGACCCCCTTCCCGCAAGTCCATGTCCAACGGTCGTCCAGGTGGTGGGCGAAGGGTTCGATACCCGCGTAGGGCAGCTGGATCCACTCCAGGTTTTTGGCGTCGGCCACCACCTCGGGGAAACTGTCCACGCCTGCCGGGTCGGCCCAGACAAGCCCCTCGGCGTCGGCCGGTTCCACGAGGCGACCACCGCCAGCCATCACGGCCCGACACATCACTTCGTACATCGCCGGCCGGGTGTCCGGGGCGACGGTGATAGGACGGGCAGTCATCGGCTCGACAGCTTTCCGGCGGGAGGTGTCGCCTTCGGTCGGAGGATCAGCCCAGTGCCGCCGTCCCGGCGTAGGGAGCCGGGTCGCCAGCGGCCGGGATCTCCGGACGCGACCATCGGGTTATATCGGCCAGGCTGGTTGCTGCCTCACGCCAGGTGCGCGGATCCCAGCCTTCGGCGGAGCCGATGACCGAGCCGTCCTGGCGGATAGCCACGAAGGCGGGAAGAATCTCAAGATCCATGGAGCGGGCCAGAGACCGGTCAGGGTCAGCCAGAGTCAGAATCTCGTCGGTGAGCGGTCCGAGGAAGCGGGCCGCGCCATTTCCGTCGGTTCCGGCTACCACAAAGGCCACCCGTACGTCGGCTTCTCGAAACACAGTCAGGATGCGTCGAGCAGTGTCCAACAGCCACGAACTTTCGTGGGTGAACGGGTCCACGACCACGGCAGCCAACGGAAAAGTGGTCAGCAACTCCGACAGGTGGCGAGGCTCGTCTCCTACCGCCTGCAACTGGATGGAGAGATCCGGTGCGTTGGCCACGGGCGCCGACGCTAGCGCGGAGCTGATCGAACCGGCGGGACGACGGGGGCTCCCAGAGGTGGCCGCTACGGTCGAGGAGGTGCCAGCCTTGGATACGACCATCGGTCAGCAGACGTTGCCCGCTGAGCTCCTCCACTGGGGACGTCAGAATCGTCGGGACCTGCCGTGGCGCAACAGTCGCGACCCGTGGGCGGTCCTGGTGGCCGAGGTGATGCTCCAGCAAACCCGGGCAGACCGGGTAACGGAACGGTGGTCCCGCTTCTTGGTCCGGTTCCCGGACGTGGCCTCCTGTGCCTCGGCCCTGCCGGCCGAGGTGATCGCCGAGTGGTCGGGACTCGGCTACAACCGGCGGGCCGTTCACCTCCACAGGGCGGCCGGAGTCGTGATGGCTCTACACAGCGGCCGGATTCCGACCGACCGGACCGAACTGGAGGCCCTCCCGGGGATCGGTCCCTACACGGCGCGGGCCATCCGGGCCTTCGCCTACGAGGCCGAAGCAGCCGTGGTGGATACCAACGTGGCCCGGATCCTGGCCCGGTGGACCGGCCGGCGTCTCACGGCTCGGGAGGCCCAGGACTTGGCCGACCAATCGGTCCCCTCGGGGCAGGTTTGGTCGTGGAACCAGACCCTGCTGGACCTAGGCGCCCTGACCTGCACGGCACGGACTCCAGATTGCGGACACTGCCCGCTGGCCGACCGGTGCGTCTGGCGAGGCGAAGGTTCCGATCCGGCTCGTGGCTCCGCCGGGGTGTCAGGTGGCCAGACCCCGTTCGAGGGTTCAGATCGCCAGGGCCGAGGCCGGTTGGTGGCCGCCCTGGGTGTGGGCCCGGTGGCCGATGGGAGGCTGGCCGAGGTCATGGGCTGGCCGGGAGACACTCACCGGGCCCGCCGGGTCGTCGAAACGCTGATGGCCGACGGCCTCGTAGTGTCCTGTGTCAGCGGCTATGCGCTTCCCGGGTGGGAACCGGGGACCTGAGGCCGGGACTTCCGGTCGATCCCGGTCAGGCTGACGTCAGGGCCGACACCAGCGCCTCGACGGCGTCGTCGGCCAGGTCCTGCATCTCCTGGTCGGTCCGGTCCTGGATGGGGTGCGGCGTGAACACGCGGGCCACATCTAACCCAAGCGCCCGGGCTTGGGCCTCGGCGGCTTCGGCAAACGGTTCGGAGGCCACCACCACACCGGCCAGGCCACGGCGTTCCAGGTCATCGATGTCGTGCACACTGCACGTCGTACAAGATCCTCAATCGGCGAGGGCTTCGATGACCGCCGCACACTGGGTGGCGATCTCGTGGCGCAGGTCGACAGGGGCCGGCTTGGTGAACGTTGGCTTGGTGTAGCGCAGAACGGTGGCGCCCTGCTCGCCCAGCCGCTCGGCCACCCGATCTAGAAAAACATCGCCCCGTGGCTTGTTGATGTCCAACAGGCCCACTGTCACACCAACCAGGGAGGGGGGACGGTGGCTACGGGTCCGATCCGACGGGGTCGTACCGGCGGTCGGGTCCAGGACGACGGTCGGCTGGCTCACGGCGTGATCTCCCTGCTCGTCGGCTCGCTGCCCATCGGGCCGTTCAGCCATCCTCCCACAATGGCTGAGAACAAGCCGGCTGGACCACCTGCGTGGACGACCAGCAGTCCACCCGGACGAAACTTGGGGAGGGTCATGCCGGCGAACCCCTCGGGGAGCCCTTCTTCGATCCCGCCCGCTCCGGCCAGGACGTCGTCGACGTTGACCGTCAGGTGACCGGCCAACTCGGCCATGAACCGGTCTCGGTCCCAGCCGGCATCTCGGAACCGGGACATGTGTTCCGGGGAGAGCACCAGCATCCCATCCATGCCCATCACGACCCGGGGCGAGACGCTGGATCGCAGGCCCTCGGCCAGCGCCCGGACTAGAGAATCGGCCGATCGACTCTTCTGGTCGACCAGGATCCGGGGTCCCTCACCACAGAAGGCCGTCACCACGTCCTGGGACCGGTCGAAGCCACGATCCTCAGACAAGGTGGTCCACGGACTGCCCGCCTCGTCCTCGGCAAAGCAGAACCCCAACTTGGCCATGCTGCCGTGGGTGGCCCGGTCGATACCACCGGGAGCCCCCCCGCCGACGTTACGGACCACCAACTGGACAGCCCGCCCGATGGTCGTGTTGGCTCGGTTCCCCTGACCGAGGGCGTTCACGCCGCTATTCATTCCGATTCGTGATGCCACCGGGCCGTTGACCACCAGGACGGGTCCGACCCCCATCGTGGTGGCAAGGATTCCGTGCATGTTGAACTCGTCGGTACAGACGGCCTCCAGAGCGGCCAACACCACCGGGAGATATTCGGGCCGGCAACCGGCCATCACGGCGTTCACGGCCACCTTCTCCACCGTGCATTCGACCAGGGCAGGGGGCATGACCACCACCACCTCGTCGGCCGCCCGAGTTGTTCCGTCCAGCATGCGAGCCACCCGGGCTTCGGTTGGAGGAACAACAGGCAGCCCGTCGGTCCATCCTCGGTCGAAGAGGGCCTCGGCGTCGTCCTCGCCCGATCCCAGTTCAACCCGACGGGAGGCCAGGCCGGTATCGCTGAACCGGATCCGGAGTTCGTCGATCCGCCCGGGATCAACTGTCAGGGACCCTCAGCCGGGCTTGAAGGCCGGTAGGTCGGGTCCAAGGTCGGTCACCCCTGCCAACTGCTCCCAACGGTTTCGGTCCCATCCCGTAGTCCGCTCAACCTCCTGGCCGGCTTCGATTCGCAACAGGGTGGGCACAGCCTCCAGGTCCAGGTGCCAACTGATGGCCAGATCGGTGTCGTCTACGACCCAGTCGGCCACCGCCGGGAAGGTCGGATCGTCCTGGGTGTAGGCGGTCAACCCGGCCCGCTCGGACAGGTCGGCCAGCACCGGCGCGACCAGAGCGCAAGCCGGGCAACCTGCCTTGACGATGGCCACCAGGCCGTCTGACAAGCCAGCGGACCCGACGTCTGCAACCACCAGCCGAGTCTTACTTATCTGGCTGACTGTTCCGAAATCCGGCCGGATCTGAGCCGTCGGTCACCTGAGAGATGCGTCACATTTGCCCCACCGGGTCCGGCCCGTCCGTACCCTTCACGGTCGATGGGGGAGCCACTCGACGTCACGTTCTACGGCGTTCGGGGATCGACCCCCTGCCCGTGTGACGAGAACCGCCGCTACGGAGGCAACACCTCCTGCGTGGTCCTCGACGTGCCTGGCGGGGAGCCGATCCTGTTCGACCTGGGGACCGGCCTGCGCTTCTACGGTGTGGCCGAGCCGTGTGCCGGTACGCCGTTTCGCGGAACGGCCCTGGTTAGTCACCTTCACTGGGACCACATCCAGGGCCTGCCGTTCTTCGCCCCCCTCCACTGTGACGGCGCCCACCTCGACGTGTTCGGTCCCGCCGAGGAAGGGTCTTCGCTAGAGGCGTCGTTCGAAACCTTCATGAACCCGCCCTACTTTCCGATCTGTGTTCGAGACCTGGCGGGTGAGATCGCCTTCCACGATATGGGCGAGGGCTCCTTCGAGGTCGGCCCCGCCCAGGTGACGGTCCGGTCGGTGCCCCACGTCGGTCTGACTTACGGCTACCGAGTGGACTGGAACGGTGTCAGCGTCGCCTACGTGAGCGACCACCAGCAGCCTGTCGACGAACCACGAGAGGTGGCCGATCCGGTACTGGAGTTAGCCAACGGGGTGGACCTCCTCATCCACGACGCCCAGTTCACCCCCGAAGAGTTCGCCGAGCGCTCCGACTGGGGCCATTGCACCGTGGACTACGCCCTGGAGGTGGCTCACCAGGCTGCCGCCGGAGAACTAGTGCTGTTCCACCACGACCCGGCCCACGACGACGACACCGTTGACCGCCTCCTGGCAGAAGCCCGCGAGCGGTGCGCCGACCTGGACGTAGCGGACGTCTCGGCGGCTACCGAGGGTCGCACCATCTCGCTGCACAAGTCAGACCACCTGTCCACCGCCTGATCCGGCGCTAGCGTCCAGCCTCGACCGACCCGGACAGCACGGAGGCACAGGTGGGATCGGAGATCGACGGCGACCTTTACCGGAAGGTTCTGGGGCGTTACCCCACCGGGGTGACCCTGGTTACCGGGATAGAGGGCGACGAGCCCTTGGCCATGGTCATCGGCTCTTTCGTCTCGGTGTCCATGGATCCGCCCCTGGTCGGGTTCCTACCCGGCAAAAGTTCGTACACGTGGCCACGTATCGAGACCAGCGGGTCGTTCTGCGTCAACGTGCTATCCGACACCCAGGAGGACCTCTCCAACGCTTTCTTCCGTAAGGACGGGGACCCGTGGAAGGAAACGGACTGGGTGCCCGCAGCTTCCGGGTCTCCGGTCATCCCATCGTGTCTGGCCTCCATCGACTGCGCGATTCATGATGTGGTCGACGCCGGGGACCACTGGTTCGTCCTGGGCCGAGTCACCGACCTCAGCCACGTCGACGAGGGTTCACCGCTCGTATTCCTCGGTGGCCGGTACGGCGGGTACCGGCCACCCGTCTGATGGCCGTCTACGCCCTGGGCGACCGGGTCCCGCAGGTCGACCCCACGGCTTACGTCCATCCGCTGGCCGTGGTGATCGGCGACGTAGTGCTGGGACCCGGCTCCAGCGTGTGGCCCCATGCGGTGATCCGGGCCGACGACAACCGCATCGCCATCGGAGCCCGGACCTCGGTTCAGGACAACTCCGTGCTGCACTGCACCGGCGAGCTGGCCACCATCGTGGGCGACGACGTCACCCTCGGCCATTTGTGCCACCTCGAAGGATGCACCATCGAGGACCGGGCACTGGTCGGTGTTGGGGCTGTGGTCCTCCACGAGGCGGTCGTTGGTCGGGGATCGATCGTGGGGGCTAACGCCGTGGTACGCAATGGCCAGATCGTGCCCCCGAACTCCATGGCCCTTGGCGTGCCGGCCACTGTTCGCGAGGGCGTGGTGCCTGAGGACGCCAACATGGTCAACGCCAAGGTCTATGTGCAGCGAGGCCGTGAGTTCCACGAGTTGCTACGTCGACTGGACTGAAAGGGTGGCCGTCGACGATACGAGGCCCGACCCGCCGGACGGGTTTGAGAACCACCGGTTTCGGTCCGGTGACCTGAGCTTGGTCGCCCACCTGGCCCGCCCGCCGCTCAACGAGGGCAGCCGGCCCGGCGTGGTGATCTGCCACGGCTTCCCCAGCGGACCAGGTGGCGGAGCCAACAGCGTGGCCACCTTCCCCGAACTGGCCTTCCGCATCGCCACCGAGATGGCTTGGGTGG
Organism: Actinomycetota bacterium; assembly: GCA_036123635.1. Classification (GTDB taxonomy): domain Bacteria; phylum Actinomycetota; class Acidimicrobiia; order Acidimicrobiales; family MedAcidi-G1; genus UBA9410. The sequence goes on along the minus strand of JAZADL010000152.1, from coordinate 2,345 downwards.
CCATGGTTCCGCACATGCGTGGAATGGGTGACTCGGAGGGAGACTTCAGCCTGGACGGATGGCGAGATGACGTGGTAGCCGCCGCCGCAGACCTCCGCGGCCAGGACGGCGTAGAGGGGGTCTGGGCCGTCGGGTTTGGGACCGGCGCCTCGTTGGCTATCTGCGCTGCGGCGATCGACCCCGAGATCCGAGGCGTGGCCGCCTTGGCCGCTCCGGCCGACTGGTCGGACTGGGCGGCCAACCCGCGCCGTCTCCTCCTCCATGCCCGCCGGGCCGGGGTGGTCACCTCCGAGGAGGCGTCCAGCGACTTTGAACGATGGTCCGTGGCTCTGCGAGAGATCTCGGCGGAACGATCGGTGGCCGAGCTGGGCACCCGTGACCTCCTGCTGGTCCACGGCAGCGACGACGAGGTAGTGCCGCCGCTGGACGCCCGGGTATTGGCCTCGGGGCACGGAACCACCGACCTGCGGATGATCGCCGGGGCCGGCCACCACCTGCGCCATGACCCTCGGGCCATCGCCATGCTCCTGGGCTGGCTGGACCGCCAGCGCCGTCAACATGGCTGACCGGTTTACCGGGGTCCGTCTCGGATGGCTGGCGGTCGTCCACAACCCCGCCCACTAGGAGAAGGGGCGGGGATTCTGCACCTATAATTGTTACTATCTAGGTAGGAGAAATCCCGATGGGTCGCCGTCGGGTACGAGCAGGCAACCGGTCTCCAAGGAGACGCAACAGATGGCCGCAACCGACCTCGGTCTCGACCTCAGTCGCTACAAGCTTGGCTGGAGCGACGAGGAGGACTACGTCTTCAAGCCCAAAAAGGGGCTGAACGAGGACATCATCCGCGAGATGTCGTGGATGAAAGGCGAGCCCGACTGGATGAGGGACTTCCGACTGAAGTCCTACGAACGCTTCGGTCGTCGACCGATGCCCTGGTGGGGCGGTGACCTGTCAGGCATCGACTTCGACGACATCTTCTATTACATCAAGCCCACGGAGTCGCTGTCCGATGACTGGGACGAGGTCCCGGAGTCAATCAAGAACACCTACGAGAAGCTGGGAATCCCAGAGGCAGAGCGTAAATATCTGGCCGGTGTCACCGCCCAGTACGAGTCCGAGGTCGTGTATCACCGCAACCGCGAAGACCTTGAAGCCCAGGGCGTCATCTTCTGCGACATGGACACCGCACTGCGGGAGCACCCGGAGATCGTGCGCGCCTACTTCGGCCGAATCATCCCGCCCAACGACAACAAGTTCTCGGCGCTGAACTCCGCGGTGTGGAGCGGGGGATCGTTCATCTACGTGCCGCCCGGCGTGAAGGTGGAGATGCCCCTCCAGGCTTACTTCCGGATCAACGCCGAGAACATGGGCCAGTTCGAGCGAACCCTCATCATCGCCGACGAAGGCTCCGAGGTGCACTACATCGAAGGGTGCTCAGCCCCCGTCTACAGCACCGACTCGCTGCACTCGGCTGTGGTGGAGATCGTGGTCAAGCAGGCGGCCCGGGTCACCTACACCACCATCCAGAACTGGTCATCGAACGTCTACAACCTGGTCACCAAACGGGCCCGGGTAGAGGCCGAGGGGCACATGGAGTGGATCGACGGGAACATCGGATCCCGGCTGACCATGAAGTACCCGGCAGTCATCCTGGCCGGACCCAAAGCCTCCGGTGAGGTCCTCTCGGTGGCCTACGCAGGGCCAGGTCAACACCAGGACGCCGGAGCCAAGATGACCCATGCCGCCCCCGAGACAACATCCAAGATCGTCTCCAAGTCGATTTCCAAGGACGGCGGACGGACCAGCTACCGCGGCCTGGTTCGAGTAGAGGACGACGCCTACGGCTGTAAGAGCTTCGTGCAGTGCGATGCCCTGATCTTGGACGACGACAGCATCTCGGACACCTACCCGTACATGGAGGTCGGTTCAGCCGACGCGGTGGTCGGTCACGAGGCCACAGTGTCCAAGGTCGCCGACGACCAGCTCTTCTACCTGATGAGCCGAGGATTGTCCGAGGAGCAGGCCATGTCGATGGTGGTGAACGGCTTCATCGAGCCGGTCACCCGGACACTTCCCATGGAGTACGCCGTGGAGTGGAGCCGCCTCATTGAGTTGCAGATGGAGGGCTCGATCGGCTGACCCGGTCGGTCACCCGGCGGGTGCCCCCGGGGAGGCACACTCTGGTCATGCCAATGCGCCAGAACTGCAAGCACTTCGAGAGCCGTAGCTACCCCAACGGGGACACTGTAAGAAAGTGCAACCTGGACCTCGCGCCCGAGGCGCCCTGGCGTTGCCCGGAGGACTGCCCGTCGTTTGCCAAGCGTCGGGTCGATGTCAACTGGAGC
>JAZADL010000151.1:0-3171 GCA_036123635.1 Actinomycetota bacterium | reverse complement strand
TGCTGCTTCCCCCCAACGAGGTGGGAGCAGACCTTGAGCGGGCCGACCGGGGCGGTGATATCACCTTCCACGGTCCCGGCCAGCTAGTCGGCTATCCGCTTCTCCACCTCCCCGGCAAGCGGGGCGGCGGCATGGCCGACACGGTGGCCTACGTACGCTCGGTGGAGGACCTCCTCATCGACGTCTGCAGAGACCTCGGTCTTGTTGATGTGGGTCGCCTGGACCGGTACCCCGGAGTCTGGGTAGAACCCGACGGCCCCCGGCCCCGGAAGGTGGCGGCCATCGGGGTGAAGTTAACCCGGAGCAGAACCATGCACGGTTTCGCCCTCAACGTGGACCCCGACCTTTCGTACTTCGACCGCATGGTCCCCTGCGGGATCGCTGGCTATGGAGTCACGTCGTTGGCCGCCGAGGGGATTGACGCGCCGATGCGCCGGGTCGTCGACCGTGTGGTCGACCGGGCCGTCGATCGATGGGCGGCTGGCCCAGTGGACCGGGCCGACGTGGCGTGGACTTACCGGGCCGACGACCTGAGTGCCTTTAGCCGGGGTGGAGGGGCGGGGGGCCGTCCGCTGGTGGGTCGCAAGCCGGAGTGGATGAGGGTGCCGCTGGAGACGGGGCCCGACTACCTGCGCCTCAAGGCCGTGATGCGCAGCCGTCAGCTCACCACGGTGTGCGAGGAGGCTGGTTGTCCCAACGTGTTCGATTGCTGGAATGACGGCACGGCTACCTTCATGATCAACGGCGAGCGGTGCACCCGGGCCTGTGGCTTCTGCCTGGTCGACACTCGGAGGCCTGACGCCCCCGATCTCGACGAGCCCTACCGGGTGGCCGAGGCGGTGGCCGAGATGGGCCTGCGCCACGCCGTGGTGACCGCGGTGGCCCGAGATGACCTACACGATGGCGGAGCGTCGGCTTTCGCGGCCACCATCGCTGCTGTCCGGGACCGCAACCCGGGAACGGCCGTCGAGGTGCTAATCCCGGACTGCAAGGGCGACCCGGAGGCTCTTGGGGCGGTATTCGACGCCCGACCCGACATCCTGAACCACAACGTCGAGACGGTGGCTCGCCTGCAACGGCGGGTCCGCCCGTCAGCGTCTTACGCCCGCAGCCTGTCGGTGCTGGCCCGGGCGAAGGCGGCAGGCCTGACTACTAAGTCATCGATCATCGTCGGTTTAGGAGAGACCGACGATGAAGTGGAGGGCTGCCTAGCCGATCTAGCCGCCGTGGACTGCGACATCGTGACCATCGGCCAGTACCTGCGGCCCACCACCAACCACCTTCTGGTGGAACGCTGGGTGGAGCCGGCCACTTTCGACCGCTGGGCGGCGTACGGCGAAGCCCGGGGGATCGACCACGTGGAGGCCGGACCATTAACCCGGTCCAGCTACCACGCCCGACAGGCAGCTGAGTCCGCCGCGGCAGGCTCGATGGCCGTGACCCTGTCCGCTCGAGCGAGTTGAGCCCGTCATCGTCCGGCCGCCACAGTCCTCGTAGCCTGTCGCCGTGTTCGGCCAGCGCATAGATCGGGCCCGCGAGGCTATGGCCGACCGGGGCGTGGACGTTTTACTCCTGTCGGTGGGTGCCGACCTGCCGTACTTCTGCGGATATGAAGCCATGCCGCTGGAGCGCCTCACCATGCTGGTCGTACCCCGCGATGGCGATGTCCATCTGGTGGTGCCTTACTTGGAGGCCCCGCGGGTCGTAGAGCGTCCGGAGGTGTTCAACCTGATCACCTGGCGGGACAGCGAGGATCCCATCACCCGGGTGGTCGATCTGGTCGGCGGGGCGGCCACGGCGGCTGTCGGTGACCAGATGTGGGCCGGGTTCCTCGTCGACCTCGGTACAGCGTGTCCCGCCCTGTCGTTCACCCGGGCCTCGGAGGTCACGGCGCCACTGCGGATGGTTAAGGACGCCGACGAAGTAGCGGCTCTGCGCCGGGCTGGTGCCGCCGTGGACCGCATCCTGGCTGACGTCCAGACCGGACAAGTCCCACTGGTTGGCAGAACCGAGGCCGACGTAGCGGCCCAGATTGGGCGTCGAATCTTGGACGAAGGCCACCACCGGATCAACTTCGTGATCGTGGCCTCGGGACCCAACGCGGCCAGTCCCCACCACGAGCCAGGGGGCCGGGTCATCAAGGACGGCGAAGGGGTGCTGTTCGACATCGGCGGCACCATGGTCGGCCCGGGCGACGTCGGCTACTGCTCTGACATCACCCGTTGCATCCACGTCGGCCCGCCTCCCGACGGGTTCGCCGAACTTTACGGGGTGCTGCACGCCTCACAGGCTGCCGGGGTGGCGGCAGCCACCGTTGGTACCCCGTGTGAGGACGTCGACGTGGCGGCCCGGCGGGTCATTGACGATGCTGGTCTCGGCGAGTACTTCGTTCACCGGACCGGCCACGGCATTGGCGTGGAAGCCCACGAGCACCCCAACATCGTGGCCGGCAACGAACTGCCGCTAGCTGTCGGCCACGCCTTCTCCGTTGAACCGGGTATCTACGTGCCTGGCGTGTGGGGCGCTCGGCTAGAGGACATTGTGGTTGCTGCTGCCGACGGCCCGGTGGCCATGAACCAGATCGACCGCAGCCTGGCCGTGGTCGACGGCTGACCGGTCCGACAGTTCGCGTACGCCGGTGATCGATCTCGACGCGGCCACCGTGCTGCTCCAGTGGGCGGCCGGGGGCCTGTTCTTCCTGTGGGTGACCAGCCGGCGCCGAGAAGTGGGTATCGGTTACGGCTGGACGATGCGGACCACGTTTGGCCTGATGGCGGTGGGTGGGGTAGCGGCCGGCCTAGCTCTGGACCCGGTGCCCGTGCGCGAGGTGGCTGGAGCGGGGATGGTGGTCGCCACCGCAGTGGCCCTGGTGGTCTCGGTGCTGCGTCGCCGAGCCGGAGTAGCCGGCCAGCGGGGGGTCGAGGAGCGCCGGACCGCCCGGGTGGCCGAGATGACCGGCATCGACCGGGACCGGCGGACCTTCGACGACTCGGTGTCGGAGTTCCCGCCTGCCCTGGACCTGGTGGCGCCCGCCCTGGGCCTGGTAGCCCTTGTGGCGGGCGGCCTCGACGCCGGAGACCCGGCGTTGCTAGCCGTGGCACGCACCCTGGTTGGGGCGCTGTTTCTGGGAGCGGTCACCGACGCCATGCTGCTGGGCCACTGGTACCTCGT
>JAZADL010000150.1:0-4017 GCA_036123635.1 Actinomycetota bacterium | reverse complement strand
CCCGAGGGCGCACGCGACTTCGTGGTCCCGTCTCGTAAGGAACCGGGTTCCTTCTACGCCCTGCCCCAGAGCCCGCAGATCTTCAAACAACTCTGCATGGTTGGCGGGGTGGACCGCTACTACCAGATCGCCCGCTGCCTGCGTGACGAGGACCTCCGGGCCGACCGCCAGTTCGAGTTCATGCAGCTCGACGCCGAGGCCAGTTTCGTCTCCCAGGATGACGTGCTGGCCTTCATTTCGTATGCCGTCTCGTCGGCCACCGAAGCGGTTACCGGCGAGCGCCCGGGAGAGATCCCCCGGATGTCGTGGGACGAGGCCATGGAGCGCTTTGGATCCGACAAGCCTGACATCCGGTTCGGCATGGAACTGGTTGAACTGACCGAGGTGTTCGCCGACACCGGTTTCCGGGCCTTCCAGGCCCCCTGCGTGAAGGGCATTCGGGTGCCGGGCGGCGCCGACCTGTCCCGGAACCGGCTGGACGACCTGACCGAGCAGTGCAAGCAGTGGGGAGCCAAAGGCCTGGTCTGGATGAAGGTGGAGGACGACGGCATCAATTCTCCGGTGGCCAAGTTCCTGTCCGACGAGGAGATGGACGCCCTGCGGTCCACCCTGGAGGCCGAGATCGGTGACCTACTCCTCATCGTGGCTGACGAGCGCCACACCGTCCGCCACGTTCTGGGTTTGGTCCGCCTGGAGCTGGGACGCCCGCCAGTTACCGAGGGCGGCCTGCACTTCCTGTGGGTGGTGGACTTCCCACTATTCGAGGGCCTAGACGACACGGGGAACCCGATCCCAGCCCACCATCCGTTCACCATGCCCCACGAGGAGGACCTCGACGCCCTGGAACGTGGCGACCTGCTCGACGTCCGGTCCCGGGCCTACGACCTCGTTCTGAACGGGTGGGAACTGGGCTCGGGAAGCGTGCGAATCCACCGGCGGGAGATCCAGGAGCAGATCTTCGCTGTCCTAGGGATTGGCGCTGAGGAGGCCCAGACCAAGTTCGGGTTCCTGCTCGATGCCTTCCGCTACGGGGCGCCGCCCCACGCCGGGTTCGCCTTCGGTATGGACCGCTTGACGGCCATCCTGGCCGGCGAGGAGAACATCCGCGAGGTCATCGCTTATCCGAAGACCCAGTCGGGTGCTGATCCGTTGACCAATGCTCCGGCCCGGATCGACGAGCACCATCTCACTGAGTTGGGCCTGCGGATCCTGCCGCCCACTGACTAGGGCCAGCACCGCCGGTCGGCGCCGACGAGCCGAGGGGTAACGTCGACTATGTGTCCGGAGACTTGTTTGCCAGTGCCGCCCAGGAGCGCCTGGCTAGGCGGGCCCCGCTGGCCGACCGCCTCCGCCCCACCCGCCTGGACGACGTCGTCGGCCAAGAACACCTGTTGGGTCCAGACCGTCCGCTCCGACGACTCATCGAGGGCGACCGCCTCTCGTCGGTGATCCTGTGGGGGCCACCGGGCACCGGAAAGACCACCGTGGCCCGACTGATCGCCCGGGTTACGGCGGCGGAGTTCACCGAACTCTCGGCGGTCAGCGCCAGCGTCAAGGACGTCCGGGAACTGGTGGCTCGGGCTCAGGCCCGGCTGGGTGAAAGCGACGTGGGAACCATCCTGTTCCTGGACGAGGTGCACCGGTTCAACAAGGCCCAGCAGGACGCCCTGCTCCCGTCGGTGGAGTCGGGCCTACTGGTCCTGATCGGAGCCACCACCGAGAACCCGTTCTTCGAGGTCAACGCCCCGCTGATGTCCCGGTCTACCTTGTTTCGACTTGAGCCCCTGGGGTCGGAGGCTGTGCGGTCTCTGCTGGAGCGGGGCCTAGTCGCCGAGGAGGTGGCAGCCGACGACGACGCCCTGGACCTACTGGTGGACCGGTCGGCCGGCGACGGTCGCCACGCCCTGACCAGCCTGGAGGTGGCCGCTGCGCTGGCTGTCGGACGAGGCGGTGACCGGGTGTCGATGGTCGACGTCGAGGCGGCATTGGGCACCAAGGCCCTGCGCTACGGCCGCGACGAGCATTTCGACGTCATCAGTGCCTTCATCAAGAGCATCCGCGGCTCCGACGTTGACGCCGGCCTCTACTGGCTGGCCCGGATGCTGGACGCCGGCGAGGACGCCAGGTTCATCGCCCGCCGCCTGGTCATCCTGGCCAGCGAGGATGTCGGCATGGCCGACCCAACATCCCTCATGGTGGCTGATGCCGCGGCTCGGGCCGTCGAGTTCGTCGGCCTGCCCGAGGCCGGGTTAAACCTGGCTCAGGCTGTGGTGCACCTGGCCACGGCTCCCAAGTCCAACCGGGTCACCGTGGCTCTGGGCCGCGCCGGGGTTGATGCTCGGGCGTCGGGGGTCGGTGAGGTACCGATGCACCTCCGCGACGCCCATTACCGGGGGGCGGCCCAGTTGGGCCACGGCGACGGCTACCGGTATCCCCACGACGACCCCGCCGGGTGGGTGGACCAGCGCTACCGGCCAGACGAGGTGGAGGGCAACGTCTACTACGATCCGTCATCGCACGGCGCGGAGAGCGAGGTGGCCGAGCGGATGGCCGACCGCCGCCGGGCCGACGGGGGAGTGGAACACGATGGAAGCCGGTGACGTGGCAGCGGTGTTGGTCGCCGCGGTGTGTCTGGTCGCCGTGGTCGTGCTGGTGGTTGCCGTGTCCTCCCTGGTGCGGACCCTGCGGTCCCTGCGCGAGACGGTGGACATACTCCGGGAGCAGACCATTCCCCTGGTGGTCGACCTCCGGGAAGCCGTGGACCACGCCACCACCGGGTTGGACCGGGTTGACGAACTGCTGGATACCGCCGAGAGCATCTCGACCACCGTGGACGCCGCATCCCGGCTCACCTACCGAGCCTTCTCGCCGCCCCTCATCGGGGCGGCCGCCGTCTCGGCCGGCATTGGCCGGTTCGTTCGCCGACTCAGGGGCGGCCCGCTGGCCACCGGGTCGGGTGACGCCGTCGTGGAGGCCGGTGCGGTGGAGTTGCGGCGTGGCCGGCGTCGGGGCGGGGTGGCCTGATGCGAAGGCGCCTGGTCTGGTTGCTCGGAGGTTGGCTTGTTGGTACGGCGACCGCTGCGTGGCTTCGGCGTCGGATTCGTCGCGGCGTGGAGCGCTACACGCCGGAACACCTGCGCCGGGAGGTGGCCGACCGGGGGACGGACATGTTGCGCAGTGTCCGCCGGATCGCCGGAGAGGTCACCGACGCCACCCGCGATGGACGTGATGAGGTCCGTCGGACACGCCACACCCTGGACCACGAGTACGGCGCCCGGCGTCGCCACCGTCCCTTCCGGTCGGTGGTCTGACCGGTCCCGTCGCGGTCCGTCAACCCGCCGCCCGGTCTCTAGGCTGGGTGGACTATGACTACCGCGTCCGATCCGGAACTCCTGTCGACCGCCAACGGGGTGCGGCGCGCCTTCGTCGACTTCTTTGGGGGGCACGGTCACCACCACGAGGCTTCGGGCAGTCTGATTCCGCACGATCCGACACTGCTGTTCACGGTGGCCGGCATGGTCCCGTTCAAGCCGTATTTCGTAGGTGAGCAGCCGGCCCCATGGCCCCGGGCCGTCACCGTCCAGAAATGCGTCCGGGCCGGAGGAAAGCACAACGACCTCGACGAAGTGGGCCGCACCAGCCGTCACCTGACCTTCTTCGAGATGCTGGGCAACTTCAGCTTTGGCGACTACTTCAAGTCCGAGGCCTGCGCCTTCGCCTGGGAGTTCGTGACGGCCAACCTGGGTCTCGACCCGGAGCGGCTGTGGATCACCGTCCACGTCAGCGATGACGAGGCTGAGGCCATCTGGCGCGACGAGGTGGGGGTGCCCGCCGAACGCATCCAACGCCTGGACGAAGAGAACTACTGGAGAATGGCCGACACCGGCCCGTGCGGGCCCTGCTCGGAGATCTTCTGGGACAAGGGCCCGGACTTCGGCGAGGACGGAGGCCCCGCCCACGGCGGGGACGAGCGGTTCATCGAGATCTGGAACCTCGTGTTCATGCAGTTCGAGCAGC
>JAZADL010000149.1:0-10530 GCA_036123635.1 Actinomycetota bacterium | reverse complement strand
TCGGGATCGACCAGTGGCACGCCGAGACCGCCAACTGGCTCTACGGCTTCCACTTCCCCGGCGAGACCGGAGGCCTCCTAGCCGGTGCCCTGGCCGCCTCGTTAACCACCAGCGGCACCGTGGCCATCCTCGTCGACGGTGACGGCGGACCCGCCGCCGACGCCTGGCAGACCGGCTTCGAGACCGGCGTGGCCCACGCCGACGGCGCGGTCGGAATCGTCGTGGAGGACGCGACCGGCGACGGTGCTGCCGCGGCCCGCGCCGCCCTCGACCAGGGCGCCGACGTCGTCTTCGCCGCCGATCCCGACAGCTCGGACTCCGCCCTGGTCGAAGTAGCCGGCCAGCCAGGTGCATTCTGCATCGGCATCGGCACCGACCAGTGGAAGGCCGTCCCCGAGTCGCAGCCGTGCCTCGTGACCAGCATCGTCAAGTCCATCGGGCGACGCACGATCATCACGAACCCGGTGTTCGAGTCCTACCACACCCGGATTGTGACCACGGTGACCGGCGAGCAGAGCGGCGAGACGCTCGACCCGGGCAACTGGGCCCTCGACGTGGAACTCGCACCGTTCCACGACCACGAGGACGCCGTCACCAACGAGGTGCGTGAGATGCTCACCGCCCTCGACGATTCCACCCGGGCCCTCCACGGCGACACCGCGGCAACTACCACAGCTGCCCCAGCTCCGGAGGAGGCCGACCACTTGGGCGACGGTTCGCTCGGATATGTACGCGTGGAAGCAGGCGAGGACATCCAGATTCGTTCGTTGAACGCCATTTCCGGTGATGTGGCCTTCCTGGGCCTGCCCAACCAGCGGGCCATCTACATCACCCTCAATCAGATGGGTTCTTCTTCAGGGAATGTCAAAGGATTCCAGGTCTCGATGGGCACCGGGATGGACGACCTGTGCAGCGCTGATGGTGGTGCGGCTGCTGCTCAGATGATCGTGGCCGACGAGGACGTGGTCGGCGTGATCGGTACCAGTTGCTCCGGTGCGGCCGCCGCGGCGGCACCGTTGATCAGCGAGGCCGGCATGGTGATGATCTCGCCGTCCAACACCAGCCCGTCGCTGACCAGCGACCTGGCCGGCACGGCCGGTGAGAACAACTACCCCGGCTACTACCGCACGGCCCACAACGACCTGTTCCAGGGCGCGGCGGCCGCCGGGTTCGCCCTCGACGTGCTGGGCGTGACCACGGCGGCGGCCATCCATGACGGCGATCCGTACACCCAGGGCCTGGCCACGGCGTTCGCCGATGCGTTCGAGGCCGGTGGTGGGACGGTGACCGGGTTCACGGCGGTCAACAAGGGCGACACCGACATGGTGCCGGTCCTGACCGAGATCGCGGCGGGGTCTCCGGAGCTGCTGTTCTTCCCGATCTTCCAGCCGGAGGGCGACTTCATCGTCCAGCAGGTGGGCGACGTGGCCGGCATGGATGACGTGACCATGATGGCCGCCGATGGCCTGATGGTGTCGAACTTCATGGAGCTGCCCGAGTCGGAGGGCCTGTACTTCTCCGGTCCGGACCTTCGCTTCGGCAACAACCGGAACCAGACGATCATCGGCGGCAGCGCTGACGGGTTCCTGACACACTACGTGGTGGTCCATGGCGAGAAGCCGTCAGCGGCGTTCTGGGCCCACAGCGTGGACGCCACGACTCTGCTGGTGGAGGCTATCGACGCGGCCAGCTACGTGGACGACGATGGCACTCTGGTCATCGACCGGGCTGGCGTACGCGAGTTCCTGAGCGGGGTGCGTGACTACCAGGGGTTCACCGGCCTGTTGTCGTGCGACGAGTTCGGCGACTGTGGTTCGCAGAAGATCACCGTCATCGGCCATGCCAACTCCAGTGACGTCGATAGCTCGTTGGAGAACGTGATCTACGAGTACTCGCCGGCCGGCGGGTCCCAGGTCGGTCTCCTATACGACTTCAGCGCCACCTCGGAGTTCGTCCAGGGAGTCGTGGAGGAGAACGGGCTGAACGGCGCCACCCTCATCGTGGTCGACCGAGACGAGGGCGTCATCTACCGGGATGACTTCGGCGAGTTCGAACCCGGGCGGATCTCGCTCATCGGAAACCTAGGAGACACGTACTCAGCCGGGGTCTTGCTACGCCTCCACGAGGACGGACTGCTCGACATCGACGCCCCGGTGTCCGACGTCGTGGGCTGGGGGTCGGGTATGCCGGGCGTCACCGTGGCACAATTGCTCTCCCACAGTTCGGGGATGCTCGGAGGCGTACCGAGTCAGGCCTACCTCCCGTACCTGTGTTCCCTCAATTTCGCCGGTTCGCTGCAGGGGTGCGGCGAAACGATCTTCACCACGCCCGACGACGACGCCGACCTGGTCCCACCGGACACCGAATTCGGGTGGCCTGGCACCGGGGCCGATTACCAGGTGGCCGGAGCGGTGGCCGAGGCGGCGTCGGGCAAGTCGTGGGCTGAGTTGATCGACGAGATCTACGTCCAGCCCTGTGGACTCAAGGTGCTGGCCTACAACAACCCGTGGTTCCAGTTGCCGTTCGATCCCGCCACCTTCAGCTATCCAGCGGTCGGTGGGGATCCCGTGTCGATGCTGGCCCCGACCGAGAACCCGTCGATCCTGGGCGGTGCCTACACGACCGCCGACGACATCGCCGCCCTGCTGTTGATGTACCTACGCGACGGCATGTGCGGTGACCAGCAGGTGCTGTCGACCGGATCGCTCGACCTCATGACCGAGGATCGGATCGCCCGGGTGTACGACGGTGTCAATCTTGATCAGTTCGGAAAGGACTGGGGCTACGGCATGGGGTGGTACACGAACCGGGAGACCGGGCAGACGGGCAACGTCGGAATCTTCGGGAGCCAGATGTCGATCGACCGGGACGACGGGTTCGGCGTCGTGGTGGTCTTAGAGGCCTCGTGGCTGGACGCTAGACCGTTCGGCGTCGACGAGGCCTTTTCGGATTCCGTACGCGACGCGATCCTCACTGCACGGGGCTGATCCCGTGATAGCTGCGTCCTAGAGCCGACGGGAACAACTGTCAACGATGAAGCCCTAGCCCACCGGGGGGCGTACCTCGCCCCCCGGTGCCGGCCAGGCGGTGAAAGAACTGGGGCCCTGCGCTGGAGTTGGTGAAGACAGATTCTGGGAATCGTCTAGCGCCTTAGGGGGCGTACCAAAAAAACGCAGAATGGGCCTTAGGAGTGAGCCGGCGGCTACTTGATGGCCACCGGGGCCACGGGGCTACCGACCGCACCTCGGAACGGCTCGGGCGTGGCGGCCAGGAAGAACTCGTAGACGCCGTCGGCTGCGCAGTCGTCGGACAGCGCCTCCAGGTCCCAGTTCTGCCCCTGGGTAAGGCCCATGTCGACCACGTGCAGCATGTGCACGGCCAGGTTGTCGACCTCTGACGGGTAGACCTCCAGGACGAGGGTGTCGTTGGCCACCGCAGCCACGTCGTGTTCGTGGAGCCAAGGCACGGTGGACAGGGACAGGCCGGCGTTTGATCCGTCCTGTTTGGGGCCCAGGCAGTAAGCCATACCTCCCCCCGAGTGGTACAGCGACATCCGACCGGTGCGGACCAGCACGATGTCGCCCGCCCGGACCTCCACACCACCCATCGCCGCCGCCTCGTCCAGGTCATTGGCCGTGATGGCGTACGGGCAGTCCAGGAGGTCCGTGCCCTTGGCTCGAGCCACGTCCAACAACACGCCGCGGGAACAGACGCTCTGCAGGTTCTGGATGCCGCACCGGGTTGCGCCGTCCTCGGCGGTGATGGTGGACGCGTCGTAGCCGTTGTAAAGCAGGCCGGAGTACGAGACGTGTCCCAGGCCGTCCCAGTGGGTGCCGGCCTGGAGCCCGAACGACACGTGGTCGTCGCTGGTGTGGAACGTGTCGGGGTCACCGTCGGGGTCCATGCCCTCGTTGACGGCATGCATGGTCCGGACGGGGTTGTCGCGTCCCGGGATGAACCCGACCTGGATCCCGTCGTGTTCCAGGGGAACGGCCAGCGAGATAGTTCGACCGTGTTGGATGCAGCCGGCGGCTTCCCGGACCACCTCGGGGGAGATCAGGTTCAGGGTTCCCAGTTGGTCGTCGTCGCCCCAACGCCCCCAGTTGCGGACCTGGGCGGAGAGTTCCTGGAACTGATTGGAGAGCGGCATGGGGGTCCTCCCGGGACGGGGTCAGTATCCGGCGGCCGGATCGACCACGTTGGCTAGCGGATCGTTGTCCAGCCACCGCTGGAGGTTGTCGGTGAAGGCGGCGTGGAGGCGGTCGATGGCCCCGGGGCCGGCCCACGAGACGTGGGCACTGAGCCGGACCTGCGGATGTTCGTACAGCCAGTGGCCAGCCGGCAGGGGTTCCGGTTCACAGACGTCGAGGGATGCCAGGCCCAGCGGTCCGTCGTCCAGGGCCCTGCGCAGGGCCTCCTGGTCCACCAGCCGTCCCCGGGACACGTTCACGAGATGGGCACCGGGCCGGAGCGCTCCCAGCAACCCGTCGTCGAACATGAGGTCGGTCTCCGGGGTCAGGGGAGCTGCTACCACCACGTGGTCGGCATCGCGCAGTGCAGCACGAATGTCGGTTGTGACCTCCACTCCGGGTACCGGGCTGGGCGCACCGGACCGGGTGGCGGCCACCATCTGGCACCCGAAGGGGCTCAGGCGTTCGGCGACGGCCTGATTGATCGAGCCCAATCCCACTAGGGCCACCGTGGCGTTGGAAAGAGACCCGAGGTCGGCCAACACCCAGTGGCGCGGTGGTTCGGTCACCCACCGGTCTGGTAGTTGCTTGACCGCGGTGAGCAGCATGGCCACCACCCACTCGGCGATGGGGACAGCGTTGACCCCCCGGGCACACGTCAGGGTTCGGTCGCCCAGTAACTCGAACGGGAAATGATCGACACCGTGGCCGAGGGCATGGATCCACCGCACCCCATGCTCGATCACCTCGGCGAAGTTCTCGGTGTAGGCCGCCTGGGTGAGGCACGCCTCCCCCCACACGCCGTCGCCCACCGGCCCGTCGGTTGGGACGGGGACGAACTCCACCTCAGGAAACCGTTCCCTGATGTCCGGGGTGGGGAAGTGGTTGCCCACCAGGTGGACGAGGACAGGGGTGGCGTTTCCTAGCTCTGCCATCGCTGCTGAGTCTGTCACGGGGCGTGGCGGGCACCGGGGTCCCAGCGGTGGCAAAGAGCAGCGTCCGTGGCCGGAATCCCGGTCAGTTCCAGTCGCCAGGCCGTTGGCTCAGCGAGTCCGTTCCCGGATCAGGATCTCCTGGGCCACGGTGGCCACGTGGATCCCGCTGGGGGCGAACACCTCGCCCACAGCCAGTCCGCGTGCGCTAGCCAGGCCGTGTGAGCGGTGGTCGTGCAACAGCCACTCGTCGGCGGGCAGTGGACGGTGGAACCAGATGGCGTGGTCCAAACTGGCACCCACGAAAATGTCGCCGTAGGTGATCTCCCCGTCTGCCACTTCGGCGATCCGCGGGTGGGTGCTGCCCACTGCGTTGGTTGGGATGTCATCCGATGTGTAGGCCAGGGCGCAGGCCTGCATCGCCGGATCGTCGCCTATGTCGCCCAGGACCCGGAGCCAGATGGCCGAGCGACCGGTCGAATGGTGGGCTACCCGCCGGCCGAGGAGGTCCCAGTCCTCCACGGAGCCCGAGCCCGGATCGCCCACGTCGTCGGGCAGGGAGGACTCCTGGACCTCGGCCTGGTCCTCTTGGATCTGGAACGAGCACGAGAGGTTGAGGATGGCTCCCTCGGACTGGCGGGCCACGACCCGGCGCGTCACGAACGACCGCCCGTTACGGATCCGGTCCACCTCGTAGCGGATGGGCTCGTCGCTGGTACCCCCCCTGATGAAGTAGGCGTGGAGGGAGTGGACGTGGTGGTCGTCGTCCACGGTGGCCTGGGCGGCCCGGAGGCCTTGGGCTACCACCTGGCCGCCGTACACCCGGCCCCACGGATACTCGGGGCTGACCCCCACATAGACGTCGGGGCCGTGGGCCTCGAGGGCCATCAGGGTGGCGAAACTGTCGACCTGCCAGGCCACGGCTACTCGTCCGCGAATCGGTGAGTGGCCATGGCGACATGGAGGGCGACGCCGTGGGCCAACCCATCCTCGTCGAGGACCATGCGGTTGGAGTGGAGGGGAGGTGCAGACCGTGGATCGGGTTCGGTCGCCGGACACACACCGAGGAATGCCATTACCCCGGGTACCTGCTGGGTCACGTAGGAGAAGTCCTCGCCGCCCATGGACGGCGCCGGCAGGACGCGGTGGCCCTGCTCGCCGAGGGTGGTTCGGCATACCTCGGCGAACCGTGCGGCTTCGGTCTCGTCGTTGTATGTGACCGGATAACCGTCCACGAGCTCGAGGTCGGCCGTGCAGCCGTGGGCTTCGGCCACCCCTCGGACCGTCCGGGTTACTACCTCACGGATTCGCGCCCGCGTGTGCTCGGAGATGCAGCGAATGGTTCCCTCGAAGAAGGCCGTCTCCGGAATGACGTTGGTCGTGGTACCCGCCACAACATGGGCGATGGTGAGGACCGCTGGGTCGAAGACGTCGATCTCCCGGGTGACTGCTGTCTGGAGGGCGGTGATGATCGCTGCCGTAGCCGGGATCGGGTCGGTGGCATGTTGGGGGGCCGAGGCGTGTCCACCACGCCCCCGGACAGTGACGGTTATCGAGGTATCGCCGGCCAGGAGGGGTCCGGGCCGAGACGAAGCGCTGCCTACCCGCTGATTAGGGCTGATGTGTAGGGCGAAGGCCCGGTCGACGCCGTCCAGCGCTCCCTCGTTGATCATCAGACGGGCGCCGGCGAACCCTTCCTCACCGGGCTGGAACATGAAGCGGATCCGACCGGCGATCTCGTCTCGGCGGGCGGCTAGCACCTTCGCGGCCCCGACCAGCATTGCTGTGTGGGCGTCGTGACCGCAGGCGTGGGCGCGGCCGTCTACCGTCGAGCAGAAGTCCAGATCGGTGTCCTCGGTCATAGGCAGGGCGTCGGTGTCTGCTCGCAGGAGCACGGTCGGCCCATCGGTAGCCCCGGCCAGGTCCGCTACCACTGACGTGCAAGCCACGCCCCGTCGGACGTCCAGGGGGAGGCCATCCAGGGCAGCTAACACCCGTTCCTGGGTCTTCGGGTTGTCGAGGCCCAGCTCGGGGTGGCGGTGGATGTCGCGACGGAGGGCCACTACGTCGTCGATGATTTCCGTTGCGATTCCTCGGGGGTTGTTCAGATCGGTCATGGGGCCATCATGGCCGAGCGGGGCCGGGTACACAGGTGCTGGGGCCACCGGGCAGACTGCGGCTGTGTCCACCGATCTCCAGACGATCCACGCCGCACTGTCTCGCCTCCTGGAACGTCGCCATCCAGATGCCCCGTCGACGGTCCTAGGGGCGGGCAGTGATGACCTGGCGGCTGGTTGCCGGTACTTGGAACGCCTCGTCGAGGGCGGGTGGATGGTGCCTACCTGGCCAGCGCGATTCGGCGGACGTGACGCCGACGCCGACGAGGCAGCCCGAATCGACGCCGCTTTGGGCGACTACGAGACAGCTGATCTCTACCCGTACGGGGTGGGGTTAAACCTTGTGGGGCCGGTCCTGTTGGATCAGGGTTCAGTTGACCAGCAGGACCGCTGGTTGCGGGCCATCGCCGACGGTTCGGAGATCTGGTGTCAGATGTTCTCCGAACCCGACGCCGGCTCTGATCTGGCTAATGCCGGCATGCGGGCCGAACGCGACGGCGACGAGTGGGTGTTGAATGGCTCCAAGGTGTGGACCTCCCGCGGCGCCTATGCCCATTGGGGAATGTGCCTGGCCCGGACCGATGTCTCGGTGGCCAAGCACCGGGGTTTGACCATGTTTGCCGTGGACATGAGGGACCTCGGAGTGGAGGTACGGCCTCTGGAGCAGATCAACGGCGATCAGCACTTCACCGAGGTGTTTGTGACCGACGTCCGTGTCCCCGATACCGATCGGATCGGCGACCTCGGGGCGGGGTGGGGGATCACTGTGGAGACCCTGGCCCACGAGCGAGTCACAATTGGGGGCCGGGCCTTCGGCGGCGGAGACTCCGAGGACGTCGGTCTACCATCGTGGTTGGAGGAGTGGCGGGCCAGCGGATGGCTAGGCGACCCACTGGCTCGGCAGGCCGCCATGCGGGCCTTCATCCTGTATCGGGTGAATCAGATGACGGTGGCCCGAGTCGCGGCATCGGCCGACGGGAGCGCTCCCGGTCCGGAGGGTTCGGCGGCCAAGTTGCGAAGCGTTGCCGCCTTCAAGGAGCGGGCCTACCTGAGCAAAGCTCTGGCAGGCGCCGCCGGGATGCTGTCGGAGACGGCGGGCCACTTGGAGTTTTTGACCGCTCCTTCTATGTCCATCCGGGGCGGGACCGACGAGGTTCAACGCAATATCGTCGGGGAGCGGATGCTGGGCCTTCCTGGTGAACCGCGAGTCGACAAGGACGTGCCGTTTTCCGACCTGAGGAAGAGCCACTGATGCGAGCCGCTGTCATCACCGCCTACGGCGGACCTGAGGTGCTCCAGGTTGCTGACGTTCCGGAGCCCGTTCCCGGCCCAGCCGAGGTGTTGGTCGACG
This sequence comes from Actinomycetota bacterium, assembly GCA_036123635.1. Taxonomy (GTDB): domain Bacteria; phylum Actinomycetota; class Acidimicrobiia; order Acidimicrobiales; family MedAcidi-G1; genus UBA9410. Next base: position 1,940 of record JAZADL010000149.1, on the reverse strand, counting down.
TAGTGGCCAGCGCGCTGAACCGGGCCGACCTGCTGCAGCGTATGGGTCTTTACCCGGGTCCACCCATGGACCCCGAGGTGCCGGGTCTGGAGTTCGCTGGCCGGGTGGTTGCCATGGGCGACGGGGCCACCCGGTGGGGTGTTGGAGACCCGGTGATGGGGATCACGGCCGGTGGCGGTCATGCCGAACGGCTAGTGGTTCATCAGGATCAGGCTGTCCGGGTGCCCCGGGACATGGACCTAGCCACAGCTGGCGCCATGCCGGAGGTCTTCATCACGGCCTGGGATGCCCTGGTTCTGCAGGGCGGGCTGTCAGCTGGCGGCATAGCCTTGGTCCACGCTGGTGCCTCGGGGGTGGGGACGGCGGCCATCCAGCTTTGTCGGATGGCCGGCGCCGAGGTCCTGGTTACTGCCTCGGCGGGCAAAGTCGACCGGTGCCTGTCTCTGGGAGCGACCCGGGCCGTCGACTACGCGTCTGAGGACTGGGTGGCAGTAGTGGCCGACCACACTGCGGGACGCGGGGTAGACGTAGTTCTCGACGTTGTTGGTGCTGATTACCTAGACCGCAACCTGGATGCCCTGGCTGTCGGCGGGACCATTGTCCAGGTGGGGGTCATGGGTGGTGGATCGGCCACCTTCGGCCTGGGCAAGATGCTGTTCCGGCGGGCCACCCTTGTCGGGACCACCCTGCGGGCGCGGTCCCTGGAAGAGAAGGTGGCTGTCAGCCGGGCCTTTGAGGATCTGGTCGTTCCCGGATTCGAGGACGGTCGGCTAGAGGTGGTGGTCGATCGACGGTATCCCCTGGCCGACATCGTCGAGGCCCACGCCTACATGGAGACCAACGCCAGCGTGGGAAAGATCGCCCTGGACGTAGCCGCTTCCTAAGTCTGGCTGCCGGCTCGACTGGTCAGCGGCTGTCGATGTCTGGCACATCCCGATCGACGGGGCCGATGTAGCGCTGGCGGGGACGGGCGATGCGCGAGTTGCGGGAGAGCATCTCGTCCCAGTGGGCTAGCCATCCCGGCGTCCGACCGATGGCGAACAGCACGGTGAACATCTCGGCCGGGAACCCCATGGATTGATAGATGAGGCCCGAGTAGAAGTCGACGTTCGGGTAGAGGCTCCGCTCCACGAAGTACTCGTCGGCCAACGCCACCTCCTCGAGCTTCAGGGCGACGTCTAGCAGCGGGTTGGTGCCCGTCACCTCGAACACTCGGTGGGCAGTGTCCTTAAGGATTTTGGCCCGGGGGTCGTAGTTCTTGTAGACGCGGTGACCGAATCCCATGAGCTTCTGCTCACCGGCTTTCACTTCGGTGATGAAGTTATCGACGTTCGAGTAGTCGCCGATCCCCTCGAGCATCCGCAGCACCGCCTCGTTGGCGCCGCCGTGCCGGGGGCCGTAGAGGGCGGCGGCGGCCGACGCCACCGTGACATACGGGTCGGCGTGGGAACTTCCCACCACGCGGGCTGTCGTTGTGGAGCAGTTCTGTTCGTGGTCAGCGTGCAACACGAAGAGCATGTCCAGGGCATCCCTTAGGACGGGGTTCACCTCGTAGGGCGAGTCGCCCATCTTGAACATCATGGCTAGGAAGTTCGACGTGTAGTCGAGTTCCGGGTCGGGGAAGACGTAGGGCAGGCCCACGTTGCGGCGGTAGGCACCGGCTGCCACGGTCGGCATCTTGGCGATGAGGCGGACGATCTCGGCCCGTCGCTGGTCGGGGTTCTCGATGTCCTTGCTGTCCGGCCAGAAGGTGGACATGGCGGCGATGGTGGAGACTAGAACCCCCATGGCGTGGGCGTCGTCGCGAAAGCCCTCGAAGATCCGCTTATGGAAATTCTCGTGGATAGGTGCCGCCTCAGCGATCTCTCCCTGCCAGTCCTTCAGTTGAGATGCCGTCGGAAGTTCGTCGCGGACCAGCAGATGGGCCACCTCAAGGAACG
>JAZADL010000148.1:0-2954 GCA_036123635.1 Actinomycetota bacterium | reverse complement strand
CGCCGTCGAACACAAGTTGGTCCTGGCCCCCCACCAGGTTCACGTAGGCCACCGGCCGTCCCGACCAGGTCGCGGTAGCCGTCACCACCGACTCCCGGGCCGCTTGCTTGCCCCGGTGGTAGGGCGATCCGTTGATGGTGGCCACCATCTCGGCCCCACCGGCCACCAGTCGCTCGACTGGGCCACCGGGCACCCATAGGTCCTCGCAGATAGCGAGACCGACCCGCACTCCGGCCACCCGGAACAGTTGGAGGGGTCCGGTTCCGGCCCGGAAGTCCCGGGCCTCGTCGAACACGTCGTAGGTGGGTAAGCACTCCTTGTGGACCGTCCCGAGGACCTGTCCGTTCCGGCATACGGCTAGGGCGTTGTAGACAGTTCCGTCGGGTCCCGGGTCGGCGAAGCCGACGGCCAGGGTGCACCGGTCGCTGAGGGCCGCTACCTCGTCAAGGGCAGCCCGGCTGTCGGCCACGAAGCCCGGCTTGTGGACCAGGTCCTCCAACGGGTAGCCGGTGACTGCCATCTCGGGGAAGAGGGCTAGGTCGCAGTCGACAACCTGTTCCAACCGTTGACGAATCCGGTCCACGTTGCCAGGAAGGTCCCCGACCACCGTGTCGATCTGCATCAGCGCTAGCCGGATCCGGTTCATGGGTGCAGCGTACCGACGGGCTCCCTCGGCTATCCGGGCCGGGAGTCTCCGGACTGTCGTGTCAGGAGCCGATCAGGAAGGGCCGCCGAAAACGACGGAACCCCCGGCCGAAGCCGGGGGTTCCTCAACGGGGTCCGGGGGTCAGCTGGCCAAGGCCTCGCAGCAGGTGTTGGTGATCAGCCGGGTGACCACATACGGGTCCATGTTGGCGTTTGGGCGGCGATCCTCGATGTAGCCCTTCTGGTCCAGGTGGACCTGCCACGGGATGCGAACTGAGGCACCCCGGTCAGACACGCCGTAGTTGAACTGGTCGTAGCGTTGGGTCTCGTGGGCGCCGGTCAGACGCTCCTCAGTCCCGAGCCCGTAGCCAGCGATGTGCTCGGCGGGCTTGCCCTCAGCGCCCAGTGCCTCGCACGCCGTGATGACAGCGTCGTAGCCCTCGCGCATGGCGTTGGTCGAGAAGTTGGTGTGAGCACCGGCGCCGTTCCAGTCGCCCTTGATGGGCTTGGCGGCCACTGAGGCGTCGACCCCGAAGTTCTCGGCCACCCGGTAAAGCAGGTAGCGGGCCATCCAGACCTGGTCGGCGGCGGCCACCGTGTTGACCGGGCCGATCTGGAACTCCCACTGGCCGAGCATCACCTCGGCGTTGGTCCCCGAGATAGCCAGGCCGGCGTCCATGCAGGCCTTGGTGTGAGCTTCGACGATGTCGCGACCGGCGATCTCGATTGCCCCAACTCCGCAGTAGTACGGGCCCTGCGGGGCCGGGTAGCCCTCAACTGGCCAGCCCAGCGGGCGACCCTCCAGGAAGAAGGTGTACTCCTGCTCGATGCCGAAGATGGGCTCCTGGTCGGCGTACTTCTCGTAAACCTCCACGCAGGCCGCTCGCGAGTTGCTCGGGTGGGGAGTCATGTCCCCGTCGGGCAGGCACACGTCGCACAGGACCAGGACGTCGTCGCCGCCGCGGATCGGGTCCGGGCAGGAGAACACGGGGCGTAGCACGCAGTCGGAGTTGTCGCCCGGCGCCTGGTTGGTGCTGGACCCGTCGAATCCCCAGATCGGGAGGTTCTCGGAATCGTCGATGATCTTGGTCTTGGAGCGGACATACGGCAAGGGCTCCGTGCCGTCGATCCAGATGTACTCAGCCCTGATGGCCATCGTGGTTTCTCCCGGTCGGCCGACCGGGGTCGGCGTGGTTGGTTCAGCAGTTCCCGACGCGTCCGCCGGACACCAACAAACTTACGACCCCGACAGTTTCGTGACTGTCTTCTGACTGTGAACACCATGTGAACGAACTGTCCCCGTGCTGGTGATCAGCGCCCGGTGCCCGCATGCTGGGTCCATGGGAAGCACCTCCGAGGACCGGCGACGGGACCAACAGGACTATGTGCTGCGCACCGTGGAGGAGCGCGGTGTGCGCCTTATCCGCTTGTGGTTCACCGACGTCCAGGGTCGCCACAAGTCGGTGGCCATTTCCCCCGCCGAGTTGGAGGTGGTGCTCGACGAGGGGCTCCAGTTCGACGGCTCGGCTATCGACGGGTTCAGTCGGATCCAGGAGAGTGACGTGCTTGCCCGCCCTGATGCCGCCACGTTCGAGCTGCTCCCGTGGGCCAACCCCGAGGAGCCGTCGGGCACCATCTTCTGCGACATCACGAACCTGGACGGCAGCCCGTTCGAGGGCGACCCCCGCCAGGTGCTGCGCCGAAACGTGGAGCGGGCCCGGGCCGTTGGGTTCGACATGTTTTGCGCCCCGGAGGTGGAGTTCTTCTACTTCGCCGATGCCGACACCTCCACAGCGCCCGTGCCGCTAGACCGTGCGTCGTACTTCGACCTTACGACGACCGACGTGGCCTCCGACCTGCGGAAGCAGACCCTCCACATGCTCGAGGCGCTTTCTATTCCCGTCGAGTACTCGTTCCACGAGGACAGCCCCAGCCAGCACGAAATCGACCTCCAGTACACCGACGCGCTGTCCATGGCCGACTCGGTCATGACCCTTCGCCTGGCCGTGAAGAAGATCGCCATGGACCGCGGCGTGTACGCCACCTTCATGCCCAAGCCACTGAACGGCGTCCAGGGGTCCGGGATGCACACCCACCTGTCGTTGTTCCGGAACGGACAGAACGCCTTCCATGACCCCGGCGACCCGGACGGCCTGTCCGAGGTGGCCCGGGCGTTCATCGCTGGTCTGCTGCACCATGCCCGTGAGATCACCGCCGTAACCAACCAGTTGGTCAACTCCTACAAGCGAATTAACGAGGGCTACGAGGCCCCCCGGTACGTGTCGTGGGCCCGAAATAACCGCTCGGCC
>JAZADL010000147.1:0-4274 GCA_036123635.1 Actinomycetota bacterium | reverse complement strand
GCCTCTGGTCCGGTGAACTCCTGCCAGGTGGGATCAGCGGCGGGCAGCGTGCCCCAGCCATCGTGGTTACGGGGCCAGTCGGCGGGCGGAAGACCCAGGGGGCTGGCCCCGACCTCAGCCCCGTAGAAGAGCTGGTGGACGCGACGCACGAAGAGCCAGACACCGTCGACGCGTCGGTAGGCGTCGTCATAGCGAATGGCTTGGTGAATCCACCGGTCGCCATCCTGGACCTCGGCCTTGCAGTACACGTGGCCGGAGGCGTCGTCGGGTCCCTGCAAGTCGATCTGATGGGTGCCCACGTTGAGGATGGTCACCCCGACGGACCGGAGCTGCTCAGCGAAGGACTCCCGGAGGGCATCGTGTCCGCTGGCGTCGCGTCTCACCCGCACGTCGGGAACGAACAGGGCAACTAGCGCGTCGAGGTCTCGACGGTCGGTGGCCACCGCGTAGCGGGCCACCAGTTGGCGAATCTCGGCCTCGGCGACCAGACGATCCAGGGGCGAGACTCCGGCCGTCACGTTCCGCCTCCGCCCACCCGCTGGTCGGCCCATCCACCTGGTGTGCGACCGTCGGTTCTGACCCTTCGGGAACCAAACCGCCAGACGTCGTCAACCAGCCAGTAGACGTCCTGGTAGCGACCCCAGTGGTCGATGCCCCGGTCGGTCATGACCGTGAAGTAAGCGTGCCCAGTGGCGTACTCCCGGTCGGTGACAGTGAGCAGGAGCCCACTGACGTGATGCTGGAGAAACTTCGGCCCGTCGGCATCGACGACTGAGTCCCGGGTGTCGGTGAAGATTGACCGAATCGCGTCGACGCCCTCGTAGGTGACACCATCGCCGATGTCCATAGAGGCGCCGTTGGCGAACAGGGCCAGCAACTCATCGAACCGACCCCGGTCGCCGTGAGCGTTATAGGCCGCGACGAGGTCGCGGATCTGCTCGCGGGCGTCGAGTTCCCAGGCTTCCATGGGGTCCTTCCCGTTCGGGGTCGACCACTAGCGTGCCCGACAATGGGCCACCTCCACGATATCCGCGACCGATTTCCCGGCATTCCAGGCGACTGGGCCCGTTTCGACGGCCCGGCCGGCACCCAAGTGGTGGACTCGGCCATCGAAGCGGCAGCCGACTGGCAGCGGAGTGGAGACAACGCCAACGCCCATGGAGCCTTTGCCGCCTCGGCGGCCTGTGACGCCCTGGCCGAGCGGACCAGCGCCTCGATGGGTCGACTGCTGGGTGCTGATCCGGCAGGCATGGTGTTCGGCCCCAGCACGACGGCCAACATGATGGCCCTGACCCGGGCCATAGCCCGCGATCTGGGACCGGGCGACGAGGTGGTGTGCACGACACTGGATCACGACTCGAATGTGGCGCCGTGGCTACTTATGGCTCGGGACACGGGGGCCAAGGTACGCATGGCCCGGTTCGACGCCTCGACCGGCCGCCTCCCAGTCGAGGCAGTAGTCGATTTAGTAGGGCCGACCACCCGGTGGGTGGCCGTCACCGGTTCGTCTAACGCCGTGGGGACCATTCCCGACACAGCGGCCATTACGGCGGCCGCTCACGCCGCTGGCGCCCGAGTGGTGGTTGATGGTGTGCACCTGACTCCACACCAGCCCGTCGACGTCGGCACCTTAGGCTGCGACGTCTTTACCACCTCGTCGTACAAGTGGTACGGCCCACACGCTGGGATCATGTGGGTTGAGCCCGGCCTGCTCGACTCCCTGTCTTCCTACAAAGTTCGACCGGCGCCCGACGTCGGGCCGGGGCGCCTGCAGTACGGCACGCCGTCGTGGGAGGGTCTAGCCGGGATTGATGCCGCTGCTTGTTTCTTGCTGGACGTAGGCCTGGAGGAAATCGCTGCCCATGAGGCGAAGCGGTTCGCCCGTCTGTTGGATGGCCTCCACAAGATCGACGGTGTACGGGTAGTGGGCCCCCAGGACATCGTCGACCGGGCCCCGACCTTGATGTTTGAGGTCGAGGGCAAGCCCCCGGCCTCGGTGGCCGAAATGCTGGCCGACGCTCAGGTGTCCGTTTGGGACGGCCACAACTACGCCGTAGAGGCCATGATTCCGCTGGGACTGGACGCCGAGGATGGCGCGGTGCGGGCTGGGATCAGCGTCTACACGACTGACCAAGACGTAGAACGCTTACTGGCTGCGGTCACCGACGTGGTCGACCGGCCGATATCGGTATGACCGGGCACAACCTGCCGGTTGACAGGAGTGCCGTGACCTGGGGCGGCTGGTACTACCCACCGGAGGCCCGACGCTTCGTGAACTGTCCGACCAGGCTGTGATAGCAAATCGACAAGGTTTCTGACGGAACGTCAGATACGGCAGACTGATAGCCCATGGGGACCCCGGATGTCGAGCAGACCGTAGAAGACGACCGCAGGGGAAAGCGGCCCCTAGACGGTGTAAGGATCCTGGCCGTCGAACAGATGGCTGCCCTGCCGTTTGCTACCCAGTTGCTGGCCCGTCTGGGGGCCGAGGTGGTCAAGATCGAACACCCAACCACCGGCGATAGCGGCCGGGGCTCTCACCCCGCCGTGACCGATCCGAACGGACGGCCCGTAGGTGCCACCTTCCTGCGTAACAACCTGAACAAGCAGAGCCTTGCCATCGACCTTAAGCATCCCGAGGGCGTGGACCTAGTACTGCATCTGGCACAGCGCTTCGATGTGTTTGGCGAGAACTTCCGAGCCGGCACGGCCGACCGTCTAGGCATCGGCTATGAGGCGGTCCGGGCCACCCATCCAGCGGTCGTATACCTGTCGATCTCCGGGTTCGGACAAGACCCGGCCTCTCCCTACCGGGATATGGGCGCTTACGCGGCGATCGTTGAGGGCATGTCCGGGATCTACGAGTACAAACGGGCCCCGGGGCGACCCCCGGCCGCCAACCCAGTTGGCGCATTGGGCGATATCAGCTCGGCTCTCTTCGGTGCCGTGGGGGTGCTCGCCGCCCTACGCCACCGGGACCACACCGGCGTCGGCCAGCACATCGACGTAGCCATGTTGGACGCCACGGTGGCTATGACCGACATCGTGGCCAACTTCCACTCCCTCGGCGTCGAACGGGAGTGGGGGAGCGGCATCGGCATCGTGGAGACGTTTGCCGCCTCCGACGGGCACTTCGTGCTGCAATGCGTACGAGAACACCACTTCGCCACCCTGTGTACCGAGATTGGATACCCCGAGTTGGTCGACGACAAGCGCTTCGCCACCCGAGCTGGATGGCAGAATCATCTAGACGACGTGCTTCGCCCGGCTATCGAGTCGTGGGCCTCCGACCGGTCGCTGGCCGAAGTGGTGGGCATTCTGTCTGGCGCCGGGATGGCTTGTGGTCCATCTCAGACCAGCGCCCAGGTCGTGGCCGATCCGCACCTGGACGTCCGCAACATGCTGATCGAGACAATTCCCTCTGACGACGGGAACCCCGTCCTGGTACCCGGTAATCCGGTCAAGCTTTCTGAGATTCCCGAGGTCCCCGATGAACGAGTCCCGTGGCTAGGAGAGCACACCGACCGGGTACTGGCCGACGAGCTGGGGCTAGGCGCTGACGAGCTAACCGACCTCCGGTTCCGCGGCGTCATCGGCGCCACCTGACCCGGCGCCTACTCTGGCTCCTGACAGGGAACCACCGGCGATCCGGGAGGGGGTGACGACATGGCGGAGACCCGCCGACTGACCCAGTTCAGCCACGGCGCCGGTTGAGGCTGCAAGCTCGCCCCTGGTGAGCTGGCGCACGTCGTGCGCCGCCTGACCCCCGTGACCGATCCCGACCTGCTGGTCGGTGTTGCCACCGGCGACGACGCCGCCGTGTGGCGCCTGGACGACCAGCGTGCTCTGGTGGTCACGGCCGACTTCATCACCCCGGTCGTCGACGACGCTCGGATTTGGGGTCGCGTGGCGGCCGCCAACGCAGTATCCGACGTGTACGCCATGGGAGGCCGGCCGCTGCTGGCCCTCAACTTGGTGGGGTGGAACAGTGAGGAACTGTCGAGTGACCTACTGGCTGAGGTTCTTCTCGGAGCGCAGGACGTAGCGACCGAGGCCGGATTCGTGATCGCCGGAGGGCACACCGTTGACGATCCGGAGCCCAAGTTCGGCCTAGCCGTCGTGGGCGAGGTCCACCCCGACCGCGTCTTGACCAATGCCGGGTTCCGACCCGACGACTTCCTGGTCCTGTCTAAACCACTGGGTGTAGGCGTGACCACCACGGCCATCAAGCGGGGCGATGCCCCTTCCGAACTGGTGACCGAGGTCTTGGATTC
>JAZADL010000146.1:0-19790 GCA_036123635.1 Actinomycetota bacterium | reverse complement strand
ACCCCGACGGTGTCGATCCCGTCGACTGGACCCAACCCGACAGCGGCCATCAGGCGACCGTCGCCGGGTACCACCTGGACCTGTCCGGCCTGGCCTGTGAAACCGAGACTCACCAGAGCGTCGCGGTCCAGGCCGGACGGCAACGCCTGATCACCCGAGACCGCCTCGACGGTCAGCCCATAGGCGACTACCTCAGCCCGGGCCGGCGGACGGCGGGCGGTGGAGAACTGGATGGCCATGGGACTCCTCGTTGGGGATGATCAGTCAGGGTCGACCAGCGAACGGGCGGTAACCGAGGTGCCTTCGCTCCAGCGGGCCAGGGTCCAGAGCAGATCGGACAGACGGTTGAGGTACGGAATCACCGAAGATCCGGCGACGGCAGCCGACAGCGCTGAACGCTCAGCCCGGCGGCATACCGCCCGGGCCACGTCGAGACGGGCTGAGACCTCGTCCTCGCCCGGCACCACAAACTCGGTCGGCGGGTCGAACCGGGCTGATACGTCGTCGATGAGGCTCTCGAGGCGGTCCACCATCTCCGGGCCGGAACGAGAGCCAGCCTCGTCCAGGCAGTCCGGGTTGCAGGCTAGCTCGGCCATGATCACCCAGAGGTCGCGTTCGATGTCGATCAGGATTCCGGCCAACTCGCCATCGGCCACCGCCCGGGCCAGGCCGATTACCGCCTGAGCCTCATCCACGTCACCGTAGGCCGTGGGCTGTGGTGAGTCCTTGGCCACTCGGCCGCCGTGGAGCAGACCGGTCGTCCCGTCGTCTCCCTTCCGGGTGTACACCTTCATCGCCGTTCCGAGCCTCCTCCGGCGGAGGATCCTACCCGTGGCCCGCCGGCCGCTCCGGACCGGCCGGACCTCAGGCAAGCGTCGCCCGGGCCGCCAGATCCATGTCGAAGGCAGTGAGGATGGCCAGGTAGAGAAGGCCGGTGGCCGCCATGACAGCCGAGTACCGGCGTTCCCGGAGGGCCGCCCGGGTCAGGGCCATCAGGGGCGATGGAGGCCACCGAGCACACCGCCCAGAACCAACCAAGCAAGCCGTTGTAGCTGTCGTCGATGGTGCCGTTCAGTACTGAGCCCATGCCCGTCGGCCATAGCAAAACAGCCCGCGGTCGATAGCTCGAACTACAAGCACACCCAGCCCAGCTGAAGGTCCCCGTGGTGATAGCTCAGAATCACAGAGTCGGGTCGACCAAGATTTTGGTCTCGCCACTGCCTCCGGCCAGTCTCTCGATCACAGCAGGAAGGTCGGCGAGACCAACGGTCGAAGAGTGAACCTGCTGAACTTGAACGTGGCCGTCTGCAATTAACTCCATCGCTATTTGGAACTCTTCGTGGAGGTAGGCCAGGGCTGAGACCACTGTCACCTCGCGGGCAATCCATTCTCGCGGAGTAACCGAAACTGGGCCGTCGGCTATGCCAACCAGACACACGGTTCCCCCAGATCGGCAGAACCCGACCGCGGTCTCGACGGTCTCAGGAAAGCCGGCACATTCGATAACAGCGTCGGCGCCAGTACTCCCAGTGCGCTCGAGCACAATCTCGGCTGCTGCCTCCGGGATGATCGCCAAGTCCGCTCCCAACTCTAGGGCCAGTGTTCGTCGATCTTCATCGGGCTCAACAACCAGCACCTCGTCCACTCCGTATGCCCGTGCTACCTGGAGCACAGACAAGCCAATGGGACCAGCGCCCTGAACAACAATTTTGTCTCCAGGCCCCACGCCGCTTCGTCGAACAGCGTGAACCGAAATTGTCGTCGGTTCAACCTGCGCAGCCTCCACGTCGGTAAGCACCGCTTCGGCAGGCATAACCCGGTTTGCCGAAACTGCGATCGCAGGCGCAAACCCACCGTGGTCGGGGGCTTGCGTGTCGCGACCAGTAGCAACCGCCCGTACCAACCGACACTGGTCTTGACGACCATGCCCACAATGATCGCAAGTGCCGCAAGCCGAAGGGACGGCGACAATAACTCGATCTCCCTCACTAAGCCGGCCAGTGTCTTGCGAGACGGCTGATACAACACCTACCCATTCATGTCCACAAACCGCAGGGGGGTAGGGCCGACCTGACCGGTATGCATGGACGTCTGTCCCGCAGATACCGCAGTACTTGATCTCGACGACGACCCCGCCTGGCCGGGGGGTCGGGTAAGGGAACTCGCGAAATTCGAGTTGGTTTAGCCCTGTGATCAATCCTGCCTGCATCACAGTTTTCCGATCTGTCGTCCGAACCAACCCGATTCAGAACGGGTCCGTTGATTTCCAGGCACTACGTTCTCGCTCCCATACGGGAACGGATCGGACCCCTCCCCTAGCCCGAGAGGATTTCTATGATCATCATTGCTGGCACCCTTGAGTTCCAGAACTCGGACGCCCGGGACGAGGCAACGGCTCAGAGCAGTGTCCTCCAGTTGGCCACGAGAGAAGGGGAAGAGGGGTGCCGCGCCTACTCCTTCGCTCCAGATCCTTGCGTCGCGACGCGGATTCAAGTCTACGAACTCTGGACTGATGAGGGTTGCCTCTCTGCGCACTTCAAACACCCGAACTACCTTGCCATGCGAGATCTCCTGCGGTCATCCGGACTTGTCGGATCCGAAACTCTTAAGTACAGGATTGATCTCGCGGAGCCCGTCTACGACGACAACCACCTACCCCGAGCTGACTTCTTCACGGCCGGTCAATCGGACTGAGCCGAGAGGATCCCGACTTCTCCCAGAACGCACCACTAGACACTAATTGACTCGCCGGTTACTTTTAACCCCATGGATGGACCTAGCGGGGCTCCCCGGTCCCCTGGCATCTCTTATCAGGGACTTCTGGACAGCGACACGCATGAGGTCCCTGCCGTTTTGCGTCTTGAGTCCCCCCAATACCTGGGCGACGCTGATATCCCAATCGATCGCTACATCTCTGCGGAGTGGCACCAACGCGAAGTGTCGAGGCTCTGGAGTCGTGTCTGGCAATACGCCTGTCGTGAAGACGAGATCCCAGAGGTGGGCGACTACTACATCTACGAGATCGTCAGAGCCTCCTACCTAGTAGTCCGGGTAGCGCCCGATGAGATCCGGGCATATCCAAATGCATGTCTCCACCGCGGTCGCCTGCTCAAGGAATACGACGGACGGTGCAGTGAAATCCGGTGCCCCTACCACGGCTTCGCCTGGGAACTGAACGGGGACCTAAAGAACGTGCCCGCGGATTGGGACTTCCCCCATGTTGAACCTGAGTCTTTTGTGCTCCCGCAGTGCGCCGTCGGGATCTGGGCCGGAATGGTGTTCATCAACCCGGATCCTGATGCTGAACCCCTGCACGACTTCCTCGGTGAGATCGTCCAGCATTTCGAGTGCTGGGACTTCGGACACCGTTACAAGCAGGCCCATGTCGCAAAGGTCATCCGCGCGAACTGGAAGATCACCCAGGAGGCATTCAGCGAAGCCTTCCATGTCGTTGGGACGCATCCCCAGATTCTCCCCTACCTAGGAGACTGCAACAGCCAGGTCGACATATGGGAGAACTTTGCTCGAGTGATTACTCCTGGAGGGACACCCAGCCCCCATCTGAAGTGGGAACCTTCCGAGGAGCAGATTATGCGGACGCTGATGGACGTCCGGGTCGACCAGGAACTGCCAACCGCAATGCCTAGCGGGAGAACCGCTCGCGAGATGGCAGCCGAAGCGAGTCGAGATCGTTGGCGGCCGGCCGCCGGCGATCGGGTGAACCAGATGTCGGACGCCGAGATGATGGACAGCATCGACTACACGGTTTTCCCCAACCTCCATCCGTGGGGGGCGTTCAACCGAATCCTCTATCGGTTCCGCCCCAACGGTGACGACCATCGCAGTTCGATCATGGAGTGCATTTTCCTTGCGCCTCACGGCGACGAGAAGCCCGAGCCGGCGCCCATCCACTGGCTGGAGGAAGACGAGCCCTTCACCAACGCCACGGAGCTTGGCATGTTGGGAAAGGTCTTCGACCAGGACGTCTTCAATATGGCGAAGGTGCAGAGGGGTCTGGAAACGGCGAGGAAGCCCGGGATCACGCTCTCGAACTACCAGGAATCCAAGATTCGGTGGCTGCACCAACGACTTACGGATTGGGTTGGTGACTGATGCTCGGAATCAGGCACCCCTTCAGCCATGCCCTTTATGAGCAGGACGGCCATGGAAACGTTCTCGTGACCGACGGCGCCCGCTCGGGGGTATTCACTGGTGAGGGGCGGTGGGTCTCCGGAGAACTCCGAGAATGCGACCCTCAGATGTGCAATTGGATCGCTGGCCCAATAGCGCCTAACCACCGAATGCACGACGCCGATTGAACCCCGAGGTGTAGCCAAGAATGGGTAGCCCCACCTCGGCTGGGAGCCGAAAGCTTCTCGTAGATCAGGCTCGACGAACGCTCAACCACGCGCGATTGGGGACGATGCCTCTCGGCGATCACGTCTACGAGGTTCCTGCTCATAAGTACACCGATCCGGCGCGATGGGAGTTGGAGATTGAAAGGATCTTCCGCCGTGTACCGCTCGTACTGGGCCTTGGACCCGAACTCGGCGATCTAAACACCTACCGGGCGCTGACCGTCGCAGGGACACCAATCCTCATCACGCGAGGTGCCGACGGGATAGTCCGCTCCTTTATCAACTCCTGTAGGCATCGAGGGTCGCGGCTGGTCGATGACGGGCACGGAACGAAGAAGAGGTTCACCTGCCCTTACCACGCGTGGACCTACTCCGCTGAGGGAAAGCTGGTTGGGATTACCGATCGGTCGCTGTTCGGCGATCTCGCAGCTGACTGCGACGGACTCATCGAGATCCCTTGCATCGAGCGTGCTGGGCTTGTGTTCGGCAGCGTCGTACCGGGTGTCGATCCGTACTTTGATGAGTTCCTCTGCGGGTATGACGACATGCTCGAAAACCTCGGACTGGCCGATTCCCATCTGGTTGGCCAACAGTCCATTCCGGGGCCAGGGTGGAAGATCGCCTACGACGGCTATCTGGACCTGTACCACATCCCCTACCTCCACCGGGAGACGTTCGGATCCGACTGGTGCAACCGGGGGATTTATGACGCCTGGGGACCACATCAGCGGGTGAGTCCGCTGGACCATCGGTTCTTGCAACTTGACGGTGTGCCGGAAGAGGAATGGGAAACGGATCAGTTGCTGGGTGGCCTTTGGACGATCTTCCCCCATGTCTCCATCGCCTGTTTCGATTGCGACGGACCCCTGTACATGGTTTCCCAACTATTTCCAGGTAGTGGGCCATTCGAATCTGTAACCACCCAGTCGTTCTTGACCAAGGAACCGGTCGACGATCACCGACTGTCTCTGATCCAGGAGCAAATGAAGTTTCTCCTCGGCGTGGTCCGCGACGAGGACTACCGGACATGCGAGGGGATCCAACAGTCCTTGCGCGGCAACCCCGCAAGGTCGGTGCTCTTTGGCCGAAATGAGGTAGGTGGGCAGAGGTTCCATCAGTGGGTGGACGCGCTGGTGGCAGCCAGCGACATGAACGGTTACCGGGACCTTCTCTCAACTATGGCGACAACCTTTCCGGAATGAGTGGGAGGGGGTGAAGCGTCCGCGAGTAGCCGTCATCACCGGTGGCCACCGATTCGACGAAGAGGGATTCCGGGCGGTCTTCGAGTCGCTCGAGGTCGATTGGTTCCAGGTCGAACACCCTGCCGCGCAAGCGCTCTTCTCGGTTGACGCCGCGTCCGAGATCGATGTATTTGTCCTCTACGACATGCCCGGAATCGAATTCACAGGGCATGAACCTCCAGCCAGGCTCCATCAGCCTCCGGATGACTACGTCAAAAACTTCATCGCCCTGCTGGAGCGTGGACAGGGAATGGTCTTCCTCCACCATGCCATCGCCGGATGGCCAGCCTGGCCCAGGTACGCCCAGATCGTCGGCGGCTATTTCAACTACCAATCGAAAGGCGAACATGGCCTATCGCTGCCGGACTCTGGCTACCGGCATGGGGTACGGCACACGGTCGAGGTGGTCGAGATCGACCATCCTGTCTGCGCTGGCCTAGAGCCCACTTTCGAGATCCGGGACGAGGTCTACCTGTTCACAGTCTTTGAAGGTGACGTCACACCTCTGATGCAGAGCCACCACACCTTCACCGCCGACAACTTCTATTCCGCGAATCTCGCCATCCGGGGACAGAGAGACAGCAAGAAAGGTTGGTCTCATCCCGATGGCAGCAACTTGGTGGCCTGGGCCAAGCGGGCTGGCAACTCGCCCGTTGTCTATCTGCAGTTCGGTGACGGACCGGATGTCTACGGAGACGCTAACTATCGCAAGTCCGTTGGAAACGCCATCTCCTGGGTGTCCTCGAGCGGGGCCCACGACTGGGCCTCTGAGCACCCACCGGTTCAACCGTCGAACTGAGCGCTCTCGAGACGGTCGCGAATGGTTGCAACGAACTCGGCGGCCGGAACTCCGTCAAAGGCCCGATGGTCCCAGGTCAGACTCAGTGTCAGAACCCGAGCCCTTTCGATTCGCCCTTCTTCGTTCCAGGTGGCCTGCTCTCGAATCCTTCCTATGCCCAGAACCGCCGTATTCGGAGGGTTGATGACCGGCGTAAAGCCGTCGACTCCATACATCCCGAGGGCGGTGACGGAGAATGTTCCACCTTCTACATCCGATAGTCGAAGTTTTCCGCCTCGAGCGGCTGAGGACAGTCGCGAAGTCTCCGTCGCCAGGTCAGTGATCGACAAGCGGTCGGCGCCCCGTACTACGGGAACCACCACCCCCTCCTCCAACGCCACTGCAAGGCCGACGTTGACCTCCGGGAGCAGGGCAAGTTCTTCGTCGGTCAGCTGACTATTCACAATCGGGTGTTTCACAAGGGCCCGTGAAGTGGCGGCGATCACGTAATCCGTGTAACTGGGTGTCAGACCCGTGTCGGAGAACTGCTCCCGATGTGTCACGAGTCCGTCGATGTGGACGTCCATCATCAGCGTGAGTTGTGCCATCTCACGCAACGACGAATGCATGCGCTCAGCTATGACGCGTCGCATCCCGGTCATTGGTATGACGGACGTTGGCGTCTGCAGGAGGGCCGGAGCAGGAGTCTTCTGACCGTCTGGCCCCGCCAAAAGGCCCCGGGTGTGATGAAGTACGTCCTCCCGAGTGATCCGCTGTCCAACAGAAGCACTCGAGATAGCCGATAGTTGGACGCCCAACTGGTCCGCGAGTTGCCGGGCCGCGAAGCTGGCCGAGGTGGGTCGCCCCTCGATCGATGCGTGGCGATCAGGCGCACCCCCCAACATCGAAGCCCCTGAGAGCGCAGCCGACTCGACGTCGCTAGAGACAATCCGGCCGCCGGGGCCAGAGCCTGTGATCTCGGCCAGGTCTATCCCCAGATTCGCGGCAACGCGCCGGGCATTGGGCGACGTCATCAGCCGTTGGGAATCGTCGCCTTCACTTTCGCGAAGCTCAACTGTGTCTTCACCTTGTCGAGACTGGGTCCCGGACTGCGCGCCGATCCGATCGACACGGCGCTCTTCCTCACCGGTTGGTGCTGTGAGGCTCTCTCCGACTTCGAGGATCCATCCCAGTCGCGTTCCACAGGAGTAGGTCTCGCCCACCTCCCCGGACCGCCGAAGAATTCCTGCGCTACCCGCTTCGACCTCGGTCTCCACCTTGTCGGTTTCGATCAAGAGCACCGGCGTGTTCTCCGAAACCTCGGCACCGTCCGGGACGAGCCAGTCGATGATCGTGCCGGCCTCCATGGTCAAGCCAAGCTTGGGCATCAGGAACTCGGTGGCCATGGCGTCCTACCCGATGAATGGCCGTAGGCCGAGGCAACCGCGGATTCCCTCGGCGATTCGGGCCGCATCGGGAACATACTGAGATTCGAGGGCTGGGCTAAAGGGAACTGGAGCAAAAGGTGCTGCGACGCGTCCGACTGGCGCATCGAGGTAATCGAACGCGTGCTCCTGGACCTGCGCAGCAATCTCGCCACCTAGCCCACCAAAGCGAACGGCCTCGTGGACGACTACCACCCGATTGGTGCGGCGGACCGACGCGATCACGGTCTCGATATCCAGCGGTTGGACCGTTCTGAGGTCAATCACCTCACACTCGATGCCCTCGGTCGCCAAGCATTCGGCGGCCTCCAGAGCCTCAGTCACCATCCTGCTGTAGGACACGACAGTCAGGTCGGACCCCTCCCGCAGGGTGGCCGCAACCCCGATTGGGACCTCATACAACTCTTGGGGAACAGGCCCGGAGACTCCGAACATCTTCTTGTGCTTGATGAGCACGGTCGGGTTGTCCTCACGGACGCACGCGATCAGTAGTCCCTTCAGGTCGCGTGGGTTGGACGGCGCGACGACCTTGAGCCCAGGTATGTGGCACAGCACGGCCTCGAGGCTTTGGCTGTGTTGGGCTCCCGCCGAGAGACCTGCTCCTGCGTTCGTGGTGATCGTCAACGGAAGGGAGGCCTTGCCTCCAAACATGTACTTAAGTTTTGCCGCTTGATTGGCGATCTGATCCATCGAAACCAGCACGAAGTCCATGAACATGAGGTCGACTATGGGCCGCAGACCGCAAACGGCTGCCCCGATGCCGAGCCCCACGATCGCTTGCTCGCTGATCGGGGTGTCGACCATTCGGCTCTCTCCGAACTCTTCAAGCAGGCCGGCGAAGCTGCCGAATACGCCGCCCTGGACCCCGACATCTTCACCAGCGACGAAAATGTCGTGGTCCTCGGCCATCAGTTGGTGCATTCCCTCGTTGAACGCCGCGAGGTAGGTCAGTTGGCGACCGGCGTCGCTCGACTCCTTCATTGACCGGCCGATCGTGGCTCTGAGTAGACGTGGTCGAGGAGTTCGGTCGGATCAGGATCTGGGCTGGACTCACCAAAGGTCACCGCTTCCTGGACCTCCTCCTCGAGAGACACCCGAACCGCCTCGATGTCGCCTTTGGTCATGGCCTGCTCCTGAACGATTCTCGCTTCAAGCCGCTCTATGGCATCCAGCGCCTTCCACTCCTCCACTTCCTCGTCCGGCCGATACTTCATTCCGAGGGTCTGGACTCCGTGGTGGTTGTAGTAGCGGTAGGTCTTGCACTCAACGAATGATGGTCCGTTCCCCTCTCTGGCCCACTGCAAGGCACCGAGGGCTGCATTCCGTACGGACACCGCGTCCATTCCGTCAACGACGATGCTCGGCATGCCGTAGGCGGCAGCTCGTTCGGCGACCTCATCGATCGCCATTGTCCGGTCCCTCCTGGTGTATTCGGCGTATTCGTTGTTCTCGCAGATGAAGACCACCGGCAGCTTCAGGGCGGCCGCCATGTTGGCGGCCTCGTGGAAGGCACCGATGTTGGTAGAGCCGTCTCCGAAGAAGACGACCGAGACGTCGCCCGTTCCGCGGTATCGGTTCGCGAACCCGGCTCCAACCGCGATCGGGACGCCACCGCCCACGATTCCATTTGCCCCGAGCATGTTCAGGTCCAGGTCGCAGATGTGCATGGACCCCCCTTTGCCGTTGCAGTAGCCAGTTGATTTACCCATGAGTTCGGCCATCATCTGGTTGAGGTCGCCGCCTCTGGCAACAAGGTGGCCATGGCCCCGGTGGGTTGAACTGATCTGGTCGCCGTCACGCAACGCGGAGCAGACTCCGGCGGCGACCGCCTCCTGCCCCACGTAGAGGTGGATGAAGCCAGGTATTCGCGCCTGTTCGAAGAGTCGACCAGCTGCCTCCTCAAAGAGTCGGATGCGAACCATTCTTCGATGGAGATCCCTGAGGACTTCAGCCGAGGGTTCTGCGATTGGTTCTTCAAACGGGCCAGTCATTTCGCGCACTCCATCGCCCACCTGATCGCTCGGCGGAGCAACTCGTAGTATTGCGGCAAGTCCCAGGAACATCTCTCGACTTTGGGGTACCAGTCACTGATCGGCTGCATGTCCCAGTGGCCGCGACAATGTCCGAGGGTGTTGTAGAGAACTGCTCCTTCGTCAATCGGGCGTAGGTACTGGATGAGGTGGTCTTCGGGACCGTCCTGCCAGTCCGATTCCGCGAACGAGGGAGCCTCCCCCCGCCAGCGCGTGTAGATCAGTTCCTCGAGAGAGTCCCGATCGGGATATTCCATCAAATACAACTCGTCGTCGACCTCGAATGGGTCGATGCCGGCTGTCAACCAGTGACTACCTGGAGACATCTCGACGAGGTACGGAGCTATGGGAGGGTGGGCGACAAATTGGCTTCCGAGGGTGTCAGCCCAATCTGGGAAGCAACGCGGGGCTTCGACCCCTCGTGGTCCCCCGAACTCAAGTGCGGCATTTGTGCCGTGTAAGGCCAAAAGCCGACCCCCTTGAGAAAGCCAGGACCGAATCTCGTGTTGAGCCTTCTTCGAGGGCCTCACGTCGCAGGTGTAGCTAATGATGAATTCGCTCGATAGGAGTTCTTCCGAGTCTTCCCAGTCAGAGGAGACCGTGGTCCGAACGTGGTCATGCTCGGCTAGAAGGGCAAGCAGTTCACGTCGGGCGAAGTCGATGTCGTGAAATCGGCCTCCTGCGACTAGATGCGCTCTACAGCGGCGCACTGGATCCGTCAGGGTTTTCGTCACAAGGGCAACCTCTGGTCTGGCTGCGGCGTCTAATAGTCGACCCGCTTGAGGAACCCGCCGTCAACAGTGATGTTGGCTCCGTTGATGTGGCGAGAAACATCTCCCGCAAGAAAAGCGACTACGGATGCCACATCGGAAACTGTGCCCAACTCGCCTTGGGGATGGGCTTGCTGCGTGGCTTCGAAGAACTCGGGTTTTGCGGAACTGATGGCGTCCCAATCCCCGCCCTCAACCCAGACTGGCCCCGGGGAAACCACGTTGCACCGGATGCCCTCTGCACCTAGTACCTGGGCTTGTCCGAGCGTCCAGTTGGTCACAGCAGCCTTGAACGCGCTGTAACTACCGGAGCCGTTCGCAAAATGTTCAGCTACTGCAGTGGTGCCAATGCTGATGAGCGACCCGCCTCCGTCGGCAAGAGCGGACCGTGACGCTGTGACCCCGGCGACAAGGGCCCGCAGGTCAACCTCATAGTTCTTGACCCAGTCGGCAAGTTCTTTTTGAGGTTTTGCCGAAGTGTTGTGGACGTAAATGTCTATTCCTCCCAGGGCATCCGCAGACGTTGCGACCCAGGTTTCCACCGCGGCGACGTCCGACGCGTCTAGAGCGGCTCCGAACGCGCTCCCGGCCTTACTTAACTCAGCGACGGCGTCTTGGACCTCGTCCTCGTTACGGGCGCAGATGGCTACTGCTGCGCCTTCGGCGAGGAGCGATTCTGCAATTGCGCGACCAATTCCTCTGGTCGCCCCTGTGATGAGCGCCCTCTTCCCGACCAGCCCAAGATCCATGGGATACCTCCGTCAAAGTAATTGTCCGGTTAGTTCTATCAGGTGGTCTAGATGGGGGGCTCTAGCCGCCACTGATCAACGGGGAATGTCCTTCCAGGCCAGGCCTTTGTCGACCCGGGGCTCTCCTGGCAGTTTGAGGACTCGTTCTCCCAGGATGTTTCGCTGTACCTCGTCTGATCCACCGGCGATCCGGTATCCAGGGGCTCCAAGGACGTGTTCGGTCCAGGCATACGTACCCCACTCGCCAGTATCGGCAATCAACTTCGGGCCCAACACGTAACAAGCCACCTCTGAGATCAGATTCATTCCCTCGGTCCACATCAACTTCCCGAGCGATCCCTCTGGGCCGGGTGTTCCGCCACTTCGCAGGTCAGCTGCCCTCCGGTTGAGGTATCCCTCGACTTGCACGTGGCTGTAGACACGCATGAGGTGTTGCCGGATCACCGGATCGTTAGTGGATCCTGTGGTTCTCGCCGTGGCAAGGAGTTGATCCCATGATCCGCCCGTTCGCGCAGCTCCGCCGGCTTCACCGGTATCTGACTTGTCTCGTTCGAATCCGAGTGTCGTCAATGCAACGTTCCACCCATCGCCGGTAGCTCCGAGACGTAACGAGTCGGGGATTCTGACGTTGTCGAAGAAGACCTCATTGAACGAGGACCCTCCGCTCATCTGTCGAATCGGTCGAATCTCAATGCCCGGAGAGTCCATTGGGACCAGGAACGCTGTCATTCCGCGATGTTTTGGGGCAGTGGGATCGGACCGGGCAATCAGTTCGCCCCACTCGCAGAACTGCGCTCCAGAACTCCAGACCTTCTGACCGTTGACGATCCACTCATCGCCATCATTTTCCGCCCTGCATCCGAGTCCCGCCAGATCGCTCCCCGCCCCAGGTTCTGAAAACAACTGGCAACACAATTCTTGGGCTGAGAGGAAACGGGAGACGAACTCGTCACGCTGCCACGCTGTACCAAGCAGGTTTACCGTGGGGGCTACCAGTCCAGTTGTGACGCTGAATGACTCGTGTCGCGCCGGTACTTCAAAGCGTCGTTCCAGAGAAGAGAATGCTTGGGCGTGCTCTCGACTGAGACCTAAGCCTCCTTGTGATATCGGCCATGAGATGGCGTGGTAGCCGACTAGCGCCTTTCGCTGCTGCCATGACTTCAGATCCTCGAGGAGTAACCGTTCTTCAGTTTCTGAAAGAGCGTGGAACACCGCCACGCTGAACGCCCCGGTTCCCCCGGAGGGTTCCTCATCTGTTGGACCCCGAGGTCTCCTCTCAGCGTTCTCCTCGAGCCACGCCTCAGCCTCAACAGTGAATTCTTCGAGGGAGACCTCCACGACAAGAAATCTAATCGATCGGTATATTCGGCGCGGGCTCAGGGCCTAGTGATGCAGGCCATTACGCTGAAAATCGTGACCCTCAAGATGACAAAGCTCGGTAGGCCACCGGATACCGACTCGGCAGAAACTCGTGGTCGTCTGATTGACGTGGCCCGAAGGTGCTTTGGCGAACACGGTTATGAGGGCACCACTAACCGGATGGTTGCCAATGAAGCGGGTATTACCACAGGCGCGATCTACCACTATTTCTCATCGAAACTCGACATCTTCTGCACTGTCGAGCAAGAGGCTCATCAGTACGTGTACCGGCGCTTTGCTCTCGCTCTCGAAGGTCAAGAGACAATGGTCGGCAAGTTGGAAATGATGCTTGAGACAGCACATGCGCTACATCGCGATGATCCAACTCTCGCCAAGTTTCTCGCCTCGTACAGAATCGACTCCCAGCGCGTTCCGGAGTTGCGCGATGGTCTACAAGCAAGGGGATGGCCGATACGCGACCGGTTCGTCGCGGAGTTGGTGGCGGCCGGCATCGCTTCTGGGGAGATAGGCGAGAAGTCAGGTCCGCTGATCGATGGTCTCATGAAGACGCTCACGGTGGGACTCACCGACGCGTTTCTCGAAGACCTTGAGGGTCAGCGATTGGCGATTGACGGGATCAAAGCAGTCCTCAGAGATGGGATCGCTTTCGATGCTCAACGGCCTCTTGGTTAGGTAGAACCCAGGACGTCGCGGTTCCCCTCAGCCCAGGCGATGCTCAGGACACGACGCGATATTCGCCAACCCGCCTTTGTCCTTCGCAGTTGATCCTCATAAGTCCCGCCTATAAGCCAGGACGACCCCCCGGGGGCTCCGTCACGTCGGTGTTGGGCGATCACCTGACACCGGCACGTTGCAAGGTCCGACTCCAGGGAAACTTGATGGCTGCCGACCAGATGCTGGCTCACGTCTAGTACCTCAAGGGACCGCCGACAATGCTCGCTAATAGCTTCTAGGCCACTAACCCTGGTCCGACCCAGGACCGCTTCCGCGTCGGGATCGAAGATTGACTCGAGTTCATGCCATTTCCTGCTGTCCAATGCCCAGCAGTACGCGATGGTCAGGCCGATGATCTCCTGGACATCGATAAGCCGCTGGACCTCTGGGATTTCGGCCATGTGTCGACTCTAGATGTGGTTCAGCCGACTCTGTTCTCGTCGCCGGAGAAGCAGGGCTCATCGACCGTCCAAGTAACCGGTGCACCCCACTGCTCGGAGTACACCACTTCATTGGCCGGCCTCCGTCGGGCTACACCCCACCGTCCGAGTGGGTAGCCGATTGGAACCATGGCGTGCATCTGCCAGGGGCCGTCGGGTGGGAGCCCCAGCAGCTCCTCGACTCTCGCCCGCTGGACCTTGAGCAATGTCGTGATTGCCGTTCCTAGACCCTCTGCCCGAGCGGCCAGGCAAAGGTTCCATAGACAGGGAAACGTCGTTGTCTCACCCCCCGCATGGCCGAACACGAAGATCAACATTGGCGGCTGATCAAGGTTGTCGGCCAGCCATTGGGCGGACTGGTCGATCGCGAACACCTGCTGATAGGCCGGATCTTCTTGGTCTCCTGAAGCCAGCATCGACTGGGTGTCGGCGTAGCGGGTCTGGTTCAACTCATCGAGACACTCTCGGTAGATCCTCTGGATGGTCTGTCGAAGTTTCAAGTCGGTGACACAGAGAAATCTGAGTCTCATTTGATTGCCCGAAGACGGTCCGCGTATCGCTGCGTCAAAGAGTTCCGGTACCACGCCTTCGGGCAGGGGATCGGCTGAGAGGCGCCTCATTGCACGAGTTGTGTAGATGGCCTCCAGAACATCCATGGACCGCTCCTTTGGTTCCACCAACAATGGGGCAACCTATCTCGCAAAGATGAAAAGAAATAACCATTCGGTTAGTTCCTGCGGAACTTCGACAATAAGGTCCGTGTAGTTCGGTTCCGGAACCGTAAAGGAGTCATGCAGTGACGAATACTCCGACCGAGGTCGTGTCTTCTTTTATCGCCTCGATCGAGCGACGCGACGCTGCAGCCGCTGTCGCCCACCTTTCGAGCCAGTGCGAATACGACAACGTCCCGATTGGCAAGGTCCACGGGAAAGTGGCTGTCCTTGACATCCTCGAACCACTGCTTGGCTCCTGCTCAACGGTTGAATGGCCGGTGTTGCGAAGCGCAGCAGAAGGAAACTTGGTATTCAATGAACGAATTGATCGGTTCGAGATGGCTCACGGGTGGGTTGAACTCGAGGTCGCTGGAGTGTTTGAGGTAACGGACGGGGAGATCAGCCTCTGGCGCGACTACTTCGACCTTGCCACCTTCCAGAACCAACTCCCAGGATCCTGAAGCCGGTGCCCGAACACGGGCTGCAACAGCGAAAGAACGACGAGTAGCAAGGAGATCAGATGTCGGGTCGCCTGGACGGCATGGTTGCCGTCATAACCGGCGCTGCGAGCGGCATCGGCGCCGGAACAGCGCGCCGGTTCGTGGACGAGGGTGCGTCAGTCGTTCTCGCGGACATCCAACAGGAAATCGGCGAATCCCTTGCCGCTGAACTCGGCGACTCGGCGGCGTTCGCATTGACCGATGTGACGTCGGAAGATGATGTGGCAGCAGCGATTGGCATGGCCGTCGCTCGGTGGGGCCAACTGGACGTGATGTTCAATAATGCTGGCATCCTTGGTGCAGTCGGGTCCATCGCTGACACCTCGGTCGAGGACTGGGAGAGAACCATCTCCGTCCTGCTGACGGGAGCGTTCCTTGGTTCGAAACACGCTGCTCGCGTAATGATTCCCAAGGGGTCTGGCAGCATCATCAACACGTCGAGCATCGCGGGTATCACCGGCGGCCTTGCTCCCCACGCCTATTCGACTGCGAAGCGCGGCGTGATCGGCCTTACCCAAACCGTCGCATCCGAGATGGCGGCCCATGGGATCCGAGTCAATGCCATCGCCCCCGGGAACACAGTCAGCGCTATGACCGCTGATGTTATGACTGGCGACCACAGCAATCTGGAACAAGCAGCGGCAGTAATCCAGTCGAAATCGCCACTAGGGATTGCTGGAGAAGTCGGTGACATCGCGGGCGCGGCTGTGTACCTCGCAAGCGACGAAGCCCGCTACATCACGGGACACACGCTGGTCATCGACGGCGGTCAGGTGAACGCTGGAACCGTCGCGAAATTTCATGTGGCCGAACCAGGCCTCCACTCCGAAGCGGGGAATCGAAGCTGAGGCGGTTCTCGACCGGGCTCACCGTGCCATCCGGTCTGGGCTCGTTAAGACCCGATCGGGTCCGAGCCTCTCGTCTGCCTAAAGGGAGATGACGCTTCCTTTTCCACCGTCGTCTTGCCATCTCAACAAGCGACGTTCAAGGACTCCCATGACGAAGTTGAAGAGGAGGGCCAAGAAGGCGAGGATGAGGATCAGGGCGAACGCAGCCCCAAAGTTGAACTGGTTGCTTGCCGTGATCAGTCGCTGGCCAAGTCCTCGCTTCGAAGCGATGAACTCGCCGAACACTGCAGCGAGAATCGCATAGATGGACCCGAGACGAAGTGCTCCAAAGAGGGGTCCGAGAATCCCTGGTAGCACAACCAAACGGAATTTCTGCAGTTGGCTGGCGCCCAACGAGGAGGCCACGGTATCCAGATCGGGATCGATCCCACCGACAGCGGCCTGAACGGGAATCTGCACGATGAAGAAGACGATGATCGTGGCTAGAGCAATCTTGGATCCGATGTCCACGCCGTACCAGAGAATGAGGATCGGAGCGAACGCGACCTTCGGTGCGGCGTTGGTGATGATGAGGAATGGAGCAAAGATGCGAGCTAGTCGTCGGAACCTTCCAAGCAGTAGCCCGACGACCAGGCCTGCACTCGACCCGTAGACGAACCCGAGCAGTGCCTCAAGAGAGGTGACCTTGACGTCTCCCCAGAACACGCTGTCATCCCAGGTCTTGGTGATGTAGTCCCACACCCCACTGGGTGTACCTCGAAAGAGAGCGGGGATCTCTGGGAAGATCTCGAATCCAAGGAGCGACACTCCATCGAAGATCCTCTCGCTCTGCCACACCCAGAGGATCAGGGCGAGGAGGATCAGGCGCACAGCCTGGACTGGAAGGTCAACCCGGTCCAGCACCTTCCTGGCAGGAGAGCGCTTCAGGTCCAGGCTATTGACGTCGAACCGGATGGGTAGTCGTCCGGCACTGTGGTCCTGAGTTTCTCTCTCTTCGTCAGATGATCTCATCGCGCAATTCCTGCCAGATTTGGTGCTCGAGTTCTCTGAACTGGTCGTCAAATCGAAGTTCGTCAATGACTCGGGGCCTTGGTAGATCGACCGCTGTGTCACTCTTAATCCGACCCGGGCGTGCGGTCATCACGATGACCCTGTCGGCAAGCAGGACAGCTTCCTCTAGGTCATGGGTAACGAGGATCACTGTCGATCCTTCCGACTGTTCCCACAGGCCGACAAACTCCGACTGGACGGCCATTCTTGTTTGGGCATCGAGTGCCCCGAAGGGCTCATCTAATAACCACAGGGCGGGTTCGATAGCAAGTGTCCGCGCAATCGCCACCCGCTGTCGCATTCCCTGGGAGAGTTGGCTCGGGAAGGCGTTGGCAAAGCCGTCGAGGTGGAGCAGGGAGAGAAGTTCCTCAGCGCGGCGCCGACGTTCCTGACGATTCACCCCATGGATCTCAAGGCCGAGTTCGACGTTGCGCCGCGCACTACGCCATGGGCTTAAGGCTGCGCGGGCCAGCATGTATCCGATGTCTCGACTTGGTCCGTCGACCTCCTGCCCGTTTCGCTTCACGGTGCCCGCAGTGGGCGGGATCAGGCCCGAGAGGAGGTTAAGGATTGTCGTCTTCCCGCAGCCGCTAGGCCCGACGATTGCGACGAACTCCCCTGCTCCAATCTCAAGGCTCACCGTGTCCAAGGCAAGAACCGAGGTGTCATCTTCAGCCCCGAAAACAAGCGAAACGTCTTCTAACCCGACCGCGGGAGTTGGCATGTGCAGCTCAGATTCGAATCAAGAAGCCTGGATACTGGCACCTAGGGGGCCCGGCATTAACGCCGGGCCCCCAGGTGTTCAGGTATGTAGTGCCTATCCGATCAGCAGCTGGGCTCGAGAATGAGGTCGTCTGCTGTCAGGACACTCTCTGCCTTGCCCACCTCTACCGACAACTCACCAATGGTGGAGATGATGTCCCGGTCGGCCTTTCCAGTCAGGCTGAACTTGTCCGTGTACTTCGAGACGATTGCCGTCACCAAGCCCCGGTTGTCCATCGGCAGGTTGTCAAGCGCGATGTCTACGACCGCCTCCAGGTTGGCCGGGTCGGCGATCATCGCCGAAGCCCGGTTCAAACCAGCCGAGAAGGCACAGATGACATCCGGGTTCTCCTCGACATAGCCCCGGAAGGACGTCTGGCTCAGGCCAGGCCAGTGGAGACTCGACGGTCCCTCGTTCTCCATCAGGGCAAACGGCTGGTAGCCGATGCCCTGCAGCCCTGCGATGACCATGAACGGATCGAAGGTGACCGTCCACTGCGTCGTATCGCTGACCAGTCCTGAGAGCGGGTCAAGTCCGACGGCGACGTAGGTCTGGTTCTCAGGATCGAGACCAGCAAGCCGCATGAGCTCGCGGGCCAGGTCCTCAGCGGCGGCTCCGCGAGCCACCACGCCGACGCTAGTCCCGTCGAGGGCCGCCATGACTTCCTTCCAATCGGCACCCTCCGGAACTGGGAAGTCGGCATCAACGATGACGTCGAAGAGGTTGACCTCCAACTGCTGATACCAGCCGACAACATCAAACCCGCCAGCGACCAGCGGGATCATGTTGTTGTAGATGTTGGTCGCAATCTCGACCTCACCTGCAGCCATGGCCGCCGCAGTATCCGGGCCACTAGCGATCTGAACGCATTCGGTCGTGAGGTTCAGTTCACCGAACATCCCGGTGTCTCGCGCAACCCACATGGGGAGGGCAGCGATGGCCGGAGCGCAGGTCTGTCGGATGTGCGTCGGCTCGGCGAGGGCGTAGGTCTCTGCCCAACTGGTAACGGCTGCTGCTTCAGCAATCCACGCATCAACGTGAGCTGCGTTGTCAGCCATCCAACCGGAAGCCAACTCAGCCACATGGGCCTGCGAGCCGTCACCGTCAGTCTGATCGACCTGGAGGAACGAAATATCCAGGATCGAAGGCTTGATCAACGGGAACAAGTTCCGCAGGAACGGGTTCTCGTCAAGACGATCAGTCCGCATCGACACCTGAATGTCAGCCGCCGACCAACCCAACTGACAAGGCTGGGTGCACATATCAGCACCGAAGGCCGTGAAGCCCTGCTCCTGCTGATGGTTCTCGCCACCCTCCTTGCCCAACGGGTTCGACCCATCAAGAACAGCCTCAACGGACAACCACAGGACGTTCTCACCAGGCACCAGCACCGTCAGGTACGACGCCGGCGACCACGTGTACAAGATGCCGGGCTCGCCAGCATTCACACGATTCACCATCTCGGCGAACAGGCCGTCATAACCGGCCTTGGTCTCCTCGAAGTTGTCCCACGGCTCGGTTCCGTTACCGAACGCAATCTGGTTCTCAATGATGTCGTCACAAGTCCACGACTCCGGGCAACCAAGGATCTCGCCCTTGCCGTTGCCGTCCGAGTCAAACTGCGACCACAACGACTCGTCACGGTTGATCTGATCAATCGTCGAAACGTTGTTGTCCTCAGCCCAGCTCTTAGTGACCAGGAAGCCCTGAACACCAGAATCCTGGAACAGACCCGGAACGGCCTCGACGTAATCGCCGACCAGGCTGCCATCCGGCAACTGGTTCTCGAACCACGAGAAGTGGCCCGGATACCACGAGTTGGCCCAGAAGTCACACGACCCCTCCGCCATCGCCGTATAAGCGTTGGACGGACCCAACTCGATAGTCGACGGATCCGAAACACCGAACCCAGCCTGCTGAAGGATCTGACGCACGATCTCAGCCTGGATATACCCAGACGCCCAGTTCGCACGACACATCGTCAACTCCACACCCTCACCAGGCGTCAAGT
>JAZADL010000145.1:0-2636 GCA_036123635.1 Actinomycetota bacterium | reverse complement strand
CGCACCCAGCGCACGTCGGGTCGGATGCTCTCGTCGATCACCGGACCCGACGGATAGGGGTCGGTGAACGGTTCAGAACCGGAACCGGGCGGTCCTCCCCGTCCGTCGTCGCTCACCCGTCCTCCGTTCCCGGCATCTCCCCGCCCGTCGCCCGACCGTCTAGCCAGGCCTGGAGCATCACAGCGGCAGCCACCATGTCGACCACCCTGCGCCGGTCCGGGCCACGCACGTCCTGTTCGCGCAGCGAGCGTTCGGCGGTCACCGTGGTCAGGCGCTCATCGTAGGTCTCGACTGGAACGGGCAGGAGGGCAGCCAGGTCGGCGGCCTCGGCGGTCATCGACCGGCCCATTGGTCCGAGCGTGCCGTCCAGCGAGTACGGAATCCCGACCACTACGACAGCGGCCTCCCACTCCTCGACGAGGGCGGAAACGGCCCGGTGGTCGGCCTTTCGATCCCCGGTGCGCTGGAGGACCTCGACTGGGGTGGCCACCCGCCCGTCGCTGTCGCTCACCGCGACGCCGACGCGCTTCGAGCCGAGGTCGAGGCCGAGGGCCCGCACCGGTCGGTTAGCCGGCGTGGGCGGCGGCCCGTGCCTGTTCGAGGGCGTCGGCTAGGTGCTCGGGGGCCTTGCCGCCCACCATCGTCACCTCGGGGTTGGAGCGACCGCCCCCGCCAATGGTCTTGGCCGCGTCGACCACCAGGGCGCCGGCGTCCAGTCCGCTGTCGGGGGTCACGGCGGCCACCAGGGCGGCCCCTCCCTCTTTGGGGGCCGTGCCCAGGATGGCGACCCGTACGCCGTCCCGATCCCGGACGGCTATGGCCAGGTCGCGCAGCCCGTCGCGGTCAATGTCGTCGACCAGGGTGGCGACCACGCCGTCGGCCGCCGTGGCGGCCAACTCGTCGGCCCGTCCCAGCGCCACCCGGCGCTTCCACTCGTCCAGCTCGCGGCGAAGGGCCCGTAACTCATCGACCCGCTTCTGGACGCCGTCCAGTAGGTCGTCGACCGGCACGCCGACCATGTCGGCCGCCTGGTCCAGGACGGCCTCGGCGGCCCGCAGACGGTCGATGGGTGCTGTGCCGGTCACCGCCTCGATCCGTCGGATGTTGGAGCCGATCGAACCCTCGGCGACGATCTTCAGCGGCCCGATGTCGCCCAGGGCAGCCACGTGGGTCCCGCCACACAGTTCCGTGGAGTGGGGGCCGGCCTCCAGCACGCGGACCTGGTCGCCGTACTTGTCGCCGAAGAAGGCGATGGCCCCTGCCTGCTCGGCTTCCTCCTTCGTTGTCTCGTAGTGACGACACGCCGGGTTGGCCAGGACGTCGGCGTTGGCCAGGTCCTCCACCGCGACTACCTGCTCAGGGGTCAGGGCCTCGAAGTGGCTGAAGTCGAAGCGCAGCCGATCGGGGCCGACATAGGAGCCCTGTTGCTTGACGTGGTCGCCCAGGACCCGGCGGAGCGCCGAGTGGAGGAGGTGGGTTCCGGTGTGGTTCCGGCGGATGGCCGTCCGACGATCGGCGTCGATGGCGGCTCGGACCACGCCGCCTACCTCCAAGGTCCCGTCTACCATCTCGACGTGGTGCTGGTGCAGGCCGTCGAGCGCCAGCGTGGTGTCTACCACCCTCGCAGTGCCGGACCCCGATACAAGCGTCCCGGTGTCGCCGATCTGGCCACCGGACTCGGCGTAGAACGGGGTGCGGTCCAGCACGACCACTCCACCGTCAGAGAACAGGACCGTGGCGTCGGCCTCTTCCTCCTCCCGTCCCACAAACTCGGTGGGACCGTTGGCCTCCAGCACCGCCCGGAGGTCGCCGGCGGTCACCGTGCCTCCTGCCTCCTTGCGGGCCGCCCGGGCCCGCTGCTGCTGGTCGGCCATGGCGACCCGGAAGCCCTCCAGGTCGACCTCGACGCCCCGTTCGGCGGTGATCTCTTCGGTCAGTTCCAGGGGGAACCCGTAGGTGTCGTGCAGCTTGAAGGCCACATCGCCGTCCAGCCGGCCGCCCTCGCCTACCCCGTCCAGGGCGTCGTCGAGGATGGCCAATCCGGTCCGTAGGGTCTCGCGGAACCGGGCCTCCTCGCGGTCCAGTACATCGCGTACGTAGGCGTGGTTGCGCTCTAGCTCCGGGTAGTCGGAGCCCATGATGCCTACCACCGCGTCGACCAGCTCCGGCATGATCGGGTCCTGCACTCCGAGCAGCCAGGCGTGGCGTACGGCCCTCCGGATGATGCGACGCAGCACGTAACCCCGGTCCTCGTTGCTGGGGAAGACGCCGTCGCTGATCAGGAAGGTGGACGACCGGGCGTGGTCGGCCAGGATCCGCTGTGACACGTCGGTGCGATCCGACGATCCATGGGGTACCCCGCTTAGCTCACCGATCCGGCCGAGCAGGCGCGAGAACTCCTCGGTCTCCCAAACCGAGTCGACGCCCTCCAGCACGCTGAGGATGCGCTCCAAGCCGGCCCCCGTGTCGATGGACGGGGCGGGCAGCGACGTCATGGACCCGTCGTCGTGCTGCTCGAACTGCATGAACACGAGGTTCCAGATCTCGATGAACCGCTCGTCCCCGCCGTGGGCGGGGCCTCCGTCCTCGCCGAAGTCCGGGCCCTTGTCCCAGAAGATCTCCGAGCAGGGCCCGCA
>JAZADL010000144.1:0-36739 GCA_036123635.1 Actinomycetota bacterium | reverse complement strand
GTCTTCATCCTCCTACTGCCCTGATTGGGTTCTACCCCTTCTAGGTATTCACGAGACCCTTCGAGAAGAGAGACGAACTATGCGAATCCGACGGAACCGCTTGCTAGCGGCCCCGCTGTTCGCCCTGCTAGGCATCGCGGCTTTTGCTGGCCCGGCCCAAGCCTCAGGCGAAAGTGTGGGCGGTTGTATGGCGGAAGTGATTCATGAGGCCGAGGAGCATCATGGAAAAGACCACGATGTGCTTCATGACGAGCATGTGCAGGATGAGTTGGAGAAGTGCTTTGAGGCACCCAACCCGATCCTCCCAGAACTGAACGAGATCATCTGGGGTGGTGCGGCCTTCCTGATCCTGTTCGTACTCATGGTCAAGAAGGGCTTTCCGGCTGTGAAAGGGGCGATGGACGCCCGAGCTGAGAAGATCCGGAACGATCTTGACGCCGCAGAGCAGGCCCGAACCGACGCTCAGGCCGTCCAGGCGGACTACGAGGCACGTCTCGCAGACGCCAAGGCTGAGGCCTCCCGGCTGATCGACGAGGCTCGCGGTGCGGCGGACCAGGTCAAGACCGACCTCATGACCCGCCACGAGGCTGAGATGGCCGAGCTTCGAAGCCGGGCTGCGGCCGACATCGAGTCGGCGCGCAACCAGGCCATAGCCGACCTCCGGGCCGAGGTGGCCGGGATCGCCCTCGGCGCCGCCGAGCGCGTGGTCCAGTCCAGCCTTGATGCCGATGTGCAGGGTCGTTTGATCGACGCCTACATCGACGAGGTGGCCGGCGGTAATGGCTGACTCGAGGGTGACCGGCTACGCCGAAGCGCTGTTCGCCGTCGCCGCGGCGGAGGGTGACCTCGCCGCGGTGGAGGACGAACTGTTCCGGTTCGCCCAGGCCCTCCGGGCCGACGAGCAACTCGGTTCGACCTTGGCCGATCAGGGTGTGCCGGCTTCCCGTCGCCAGCAGGTTGTAGAGGACCTGCTGGGCGGTAAGGCCTCGGCCACTACGACGGCTCTCGTCTCGATGGTGGTCGGTGTCGGTCGCGCCACTGACCTGCCCGCCATTGTGGACGCACTGGTCGAGCGCAGCGCTGCATCCCGGAACAAGTCCGTGGCCACCGTCCGATCGGCGGTCGACCTGACCGCCGATCAGCGAGATCGGCTGGCCTCGGCTATCAACACCCGCACCGGCAGGGACGTCGAGATCAAGGTCGTTATCGATCCGACAGTCCTGGGTGGCGTGGTCACTGAGATTGGTGACGACATCATCGACGGCAGCGTCCGACGCCGCCTGAACCAGCTCCGCGAGAGCTTCCGCTAGGCCCGCAGCCCGGCCAGACACGAGCCAGAGACGAGAGAGACACACCATGTCCGAACTCACGATCAACACCGCGGACATCGCCGAAGCGATCCGCAAGAACCTCGACGGGTTCACCCCCAGCCTGGAACAGAGCCAGGTTGGTCGGGTCCTAGAGGTTGGCGACGGTATTGCCCGCGTGTCGGGCCTGCCCGACGCCGCGGTCAACGAGCTGCTCCAGTTTGAGAGCGGCACGTTTGGCCTCGCATTGAATCTCGATGAGGAGTCCATCGGTGCTGTGGTCCTCGGCGAGGTTGACAACATCGAGGAGGGCCAGACGGTTCGCGCCACCGGCGACATCCTGTCGCTGCCCGTTGGAGATGGCCTGCTTGGCCGCGTCGTGAACGCCCTCGGTGAACCCATCGACGGCAAGGGCCCGCTGACCAACACCCAGCCCCGCCGTATGGAGATCCAGGCACCGGGGATCATGGGCCGCAAGCCCGTGCACGAGCCCATGCAGACTGGCATCAAGGCCATTGACTCGCTCATTCCGATCGGTCGTGGCCAGCGCGAGCTGATAATCGGCGACCGCAAGACTGGCAAGACGACGATTGCCATGGACACGATCATCAACCAGGCCGGTCAGGGTATGAAGTGCGTCTACGTCGCCATCGGCCAGAAGGCTTCCACCGTGGCCCAGAACGTGGCTGTTCTCGAAGCCCACGGGGCCATGGAGTACACCGTCGTGGTGGTTGCACCGGCATCCGACCCCGCACCGTTCAAGTACCTCGCCCCCTACGCCGGTTGTGCCATCGGCCAGCACTGGATGGACAACGGGGAGCACGCCCTGGCGGTATACGACGACCTGTCCAAGCAGGCCGAGGCCTACCGACAGATGTCGCTGCTGCTGCGCCGCCCGCCCGGCCGTGAGGCCTATCCAGGCGACGTCTTCTACCTCCACAGTCGCCTACTGGAGCGGGCCGCCAAGCTCAGCGACGAACTCGGTGCCGGCTCGATGACGGCCCTGCCAGTTATCGAAACCAAGGCCGGTGACGTCTCGGCGTTCATCCCGACCAACGTGATCTCGATCACCGACGGCCAGATCTTCCTCCAGGACGACCTGTTCAAGTCGGGCGTGCGTCCGGCCGTGGACGTCGGCATCTCGGTGTCGCGCGTCGGTTCGGCTGCCCAGGTCAAGGCCATGAAGACCGCCGTAGGCACGCTCAAGTCCGACCTGCAGCAGTTCCGCGAGTTGGAGTCGTTCGCCGCCTTTGGTTCGGACCTGGACGCCGTGTCCCAGGCCCAGCTGGACCGTGGCTACCGCCTCACCGAACTCCTCAAGCAGGGTCTTAACTCGCCGCTGCTGGTCGAAGAACAGGTCGTGTCGATCTGGGCCGGTACCCGGGGCCACCTCGATGGTGTAGACGTCTCTGACGTCGGCCGCTTCGAGGTCGAGCTCCTGGACTGGTTCCGGACCCGTCATGCCGACGTGCTGGCCGACATCAGTGGTTCGGGCAAGATCGCCGACGAGGACGCGTTCGACACGGCCGTCGCGGCGTTCGCTGACCAGTTCGAGGGTTCGGTAGACGCCGGCTCGGCGCCCGACGCGGAGTCAACCGACACCGTCTCGAACATCGTCGACGCCGACACCACGCTCCCCGAAGAGGACATCTCGGAGACCGAGTGAACGTCGTGACCTGTTCGCCGGGCAGCAACGCAGTGCACTGCATCGCGGCAGCGACTTGCCCCCTCGTGAAGGGAGCGTGCCGTGGCCGGGGGTAAGGAGCGGGTACTGCGGCGTCGCATTGGCAGCGTCCAGAACACCAAGAAGATCACCCGGGCCATGGAGCTCATCGCGGCTACGCGCGTCGTGAAGGCCCAGCAGCGGGCCCGGGCGGCCAAGCCGTACGCCGAGCAGATCACCGCGGTGATCGAGAACCTGGCTGCCGGTGGCGCCGAGGTTGACCACCCGTTGCTCCGCCAGGCCGACACGGTCGAGCGGGTCGGCGTGGTCGTCATCTCGTCGGACCGTGGGCTGGCCGGACCGTACAACTCGGCGGTCATCCGTGCAGCCGAGCGCCAAGTGCAGAACGCCCGGTCGGAGGGAGCGGACTACTCGCTGATCGTGATCGGCAAGAAGGCCCGCGACTACTTCGCCTTCCGGAACTACACAGTCGACTCGTACACCGACGGGATCAGCGACAACCCCACCTACGAGGACGCCCGACGGGTGGCCGACACGGTGGCGTCCATGTTCACCGACGGCCGGGTCGACCGCGTCGAGTTGGTGTACACCGAGTTCATCAGCATCGGTAGTCAGAAGGTGACTGCTCGCCGCTTCCTGCCACTGGAGAGCACCGAGACCATCGCTGCCGAGGGTGGTGGCGAGGTCGGGGTGAGTGGGTCGTTCGAGTTTGAGCCCTCTCCCGAGGCCGTTCTCGCCGCCCTGCTGCCCCGCTACGTGGAGGCTCGCCTGTTCGGCGCCCTGCTGGAGTCGGCTGCTTCCGAGCACGCCAACCGCCAGCGGGCCATGAAGGCGGCCACCGACAACGCGGAGGAGCTGATCACGAAGCTCTCCCGTGAGATGAACCGGGCCCGGCAGGACGCCATCACCACCGAGATCATGGAGATCGTCAGTGGCGCCGAGGCGCTTGGGTCCGACGACAAGTCAGACAGCCAGAACGACATCGAAGAGCCCGTCGCTGCCGGCGTCGAGGCCTGAACCAGAACACCCCAGTCCGAGAGATCGAAGAAGAGCCAGGAGCCATCATGACCGACACCGCTCTCGCCGAAGGCCGCATCGTCGGCATCGCTGGGCCGGTGATCGACGCGGAGTTCCCCCAGGGTGAACTCCCGGAGATCAACACGGCCCTCGAGTTCGACGTCGAGGTCGACGGCAACACCGTCACCATCGTCGCCGAGGTGGCCCAGCAGATCGGCAGCAGCCGGGTGCGAGCCATCGCCATGAAGCCGACCGACGGCCTGACCAGGGGCACCGCGGTGCGCAACACCGGCGCTGGTATCAGTGTGCCGGTGGGTGACGCCACCCTCGGCCACGTGTTCAGCGTGACCGGTCAGGGCCTTGACGACCCGACGGCTGGCCAAGGAGCCGAGCGTTGGGAGATCCACCGCTCAGCCCCGTCGTTTGACTCACTAGAGCCCAAGGCTCAGATGTTCGAGACCGGCGTGAAGGTCATCGACCTGCTCACCCCGTACCTACAGGGCGGCAAGATCGGCCTGTTCGGCGGGGCCGGAGTGGGTAAGACGGTGCTCATCACCGAGATGATCAACCGCGTGGCCACCAACCACGGTGGCGTGTCGGTGTTCGCCGGCGTGGGCGAGCGCACCCGTGAGGGCACCGACCTCCTCCTGGAGATGGACGAGTCGGGCGTGCTCGAGAAGGCCGCTCTGGTATTCGGCCAGATGGACGAGCCGCCGGGGGTGCGCCTGCGCGTCGCCCTCTCCGCCCTGACCATGGCCGAGTACTTCCGTGACGAGCAGGGCCAGGACGTGCTGCTGTTCGTCGACAACATCTTCCGGTTCGTCCAGGCCGGTTCGGAGGTGTCGACCCTGCTGGGCCGCATGCCGTCGGCCGTGGGCTACCAGCCGACGTTGGCCGACGAGATGGGCGACCTACAGGAGCGGATCACCACGACCCGTGGCCGGTCGATCACCTCGATGCAGGCCGTGTACGTACCGGCCGATGACTACACCGATCCGGCACCGTTCACATCGTTCACCCACTTCGACGGCACCACTGAACTGAGCCGTGACATCGCCGCTCTGGGCATCTACCCGGCCGTGGATCCGCTGGCCTCGACGTCGACCATCCTCACCCCCGAGGTCGTCGGCCAGAAGCACTACGACACGGCCCGCCGTGTTCAGGAGATCCTGCAGCGCTACAAGGAGTTGCAGGACATCATCGCCATCCTCGGTCTCGACGAGCTCTCCGAGGAGGACCGGATCACCGTGTCCCGGGCCCGCAAGGTCCAGCGCTTCCTATCCCAGCCAATGAACGTGGCCGAGGTCTTCACCGGCCTGCCCGGCGTGACCACTCCAGTCGAGGAGACGGTGGACTCGTTCGCCGCCCTCGTCGACGGTGAGCTGGACGACCTGCCCGAGCAGGCCTTCCTGAACGTCGGCGGCGCCGAGGACGCGCAGCGCAAGGCTCGCGAGCTCGAGGCTTGAGTCGACCATGACGTTCCAGGTCGAGCTGGTCTCCCCGGAGGCCATCTCCTACAGCGGTGAGGCCGAGATGGTCATCGCCCGGACGCTCGAGGGTGGCGACATCGCCTTCCAGCCAGGCCACGTACCGTTCATCGGCGTGCTGGCTGTCTGGTCGGTCGACGTGATTCGACCCGACGGGAACCGGGACACCATCGCTGTGCACCAGGGCTTTGTTCAGGTGGCTGGCACCCGGGTGAGCATCCTGTCCGACGTCTCAGAGTCCTCCGTAGACATCGACGTGGAACGGGCCCGTGCGGCGAAGGGAAACGCTGAGGCGGCGCTGGCCACCGACCGGGACGACACCGAGTCGGCCGGTGCACTAGCCCGGGCTGAACTACGCCTCCGGGTGGCGGGTGCCGACGCCTGAGCCGTCCCTGACGTGCCGCCGGTCACCGTCGGCTCAATAGACGGGTGAGAACTCCTCAAGCTTGTCCAGTGCGTGGTGCGCCTCGATCATGCGCACGGTGCGTGACTTGGACCGCATGACTAGCGATTGGGTGTGGGCCTTGCCCGAGGTGTAGTGCACGCCCTTGACCAGGTCGCCGTCGGTGATGCCGGTAGCCGAGAAGAAGCAGTTGTCTCCAGATACCAGATCGTCGGTAGCCAGCACCCGGTCAAGGTCATAGCCGGCCTCCAGGGCAGCGGAGCGCTCAGCCTCATTGCGGGGCCACAGGCGTCCCTGGATGACCCCACCCATGCACTTCAGGGCGGCGGCTGAGATAACGCCCTCCGGTGTGCCACCGATGCCGAACAGCACGTCGGCCCCGGAGTCCCGCCAGGCGGTCGAAATTGCGCCGGCCACGTCACCGTCCGCGATGAGCCGGATGCGGGCCCCGGAGGCCCGGACCTCATTTATGAGTTCAGCGTGGCGGTCCCGGTCCAGGATTACCGCTGTCAGGTCCCGAACGTCTTCCTGCTTGGCCTCGGCAATCCGGCGCAGGTTTTCAGTCGCCGACTCTGCGATATCGATCACCTCGGCACACTCTGGCCCTACGGCGATCTTCTCCATATAGACGCACGGCCCCGGGTCGAACATGGTGTCGCGGTCGCTCACCGCGATGACGGCGATGGCGTTGGCCCGGCCAAGCGATGTCAGCGTGGTTCCGTCGATGGGGTCCACGGCGATGTCGGCGGCCGGCGGCTGGCCGTTACCGATCCGCTCGCCGTTGAAGAGCATTGGCGCCTCGTCCTTCTCACCCTCGCCGATGATGACGATGCCGTCCATGGCCACGGTGTCCAGCACGTGGCGCATGGCGTCCACCGCGGCTCCGTCGGCCCCCTCCTTGTCGCCTCGGCCCATCCACCGGGAGGCGGCCAGTGCCGCCGCTTCGGTGACCCGACAGAGTTCGAGAGCGAGGTTGCGGTCGGGGACCTGAGCGTCGACTGTCATGGGGACTGAACCTAGCCCCGTGGCGCAGCGGTGGCGCCCCCGAAACCGGTGGTCCGGTGTCCGGCTCCCGGGTGGCAGGATGACCACCGTGGCGTGGTGCTTCCAATGCGGGACCCAGTACTCACCGGGGGTCGAGGACTGCGTGGAGTGTGGGTTAGCCCTGGTGGACGAAGCCCCGGCGGACGCTGCCGAAGTGGGGAGCAGCGACGAGGACCAGCTGGCCTACGAGCTCCACGAGTGGGCAGGGGAAAGTCGTCGGATTCTGGACCAGGTTCTGACCGCCGACGGCATCGCCCATGCCTGGCAGGGGGCAACGCTGGTCGTACGGGCCGACGACGAGGAAGCCGTAGACCGGGCGGTGGCCGAAGCGGCTGAAACCGGTGGTCCGGCATTAGACCCCGAGGGCGAGAAGTTGGCCTACGAGGTGGCCGACTGGGCAGCTGACGAGCAGTCGGCGTTCAGCGAGCTGTTGGTCCGCCTAGGCATTCCCCACGAGTTCGACGAAGTGGGCGATCTGGTGGTGTTGGCCGACGACGAAGAGGCGGTGGAGTCGGCACTGGACGCCTTCCAAGGCGGATCCGACGAGCGGCCCGAGCTAGAAGGCCTGAACGCCAATGGTCTGCTCAGCGACCTGTTCGTGGCTTGCGACCGGTTGCGGCGCGATGCCCGGGACCTGGCTGGCATCGACCGCCTGGTAGAGCTCTCCCCGGTGCTGGTCGGCCACCGGCCACCGTTCGGGATCGACGGGCGGATTTGGAACTCGTTGGGGGAGCGCGCCACTGGCCTGGTCGACCTGTTGGGAACCGGCGACCCCGAGCCGGCAGTGGTGTCGAGCATGGCCGGTGAACTGGCCGAGGTGCTCCGCCACCTGACGTAGGGGTCACCTCACCTGGCCGCCGAATCCAGCTGCGGGGATGTCCCGCCCGGCGAGTTAGTCGGTCAGGCCCTGCATGATGGCCACCCGCCATACCGGCGCCGTGTACGACCTCGAGGACCACCGACCCACAGTCCTAGAGGCGAACTTCCCTGCAGGTTGCGTCGATCCTCCCCGGTGGGTGATCCTCATCTCCCGGCCGGGACCGACCCGATCGCGGAGACGAGAGGGCGAAAGCCATGCGGTTCATCCAGATCATCGAGTCCGAGGGGGATGTGGCCGAGGAACTAGCCGGCGTGCAGGGCTACGCCGAGCAGGCCGCCGGCGACGAGACCGTGAAGGTCGAGCGGGTCACTGTCTGCGGTGACCGGGACCGTCCGGGGACCGTCATCATGATTGCCGAGTTCGCCTCGGCCGATGCCGCCAAGCAGAACGACGAGCACGAGATCACCCAGGAGGGGGCGGCCAACGCCCCCGACGGCACTACCTACCGGAATCTGGACGTCCACGGCGTCATCGAGATGTGAGCCACGGGCCGCTGATGGCGGCCTCGACGACCAGCCTCAGCCGGCCCGCAGCGCCCGCCAGAGCGACCGGTAAGTCGGCCACTCCAGATCGCCCACGTAGCCGTCGGCGACTAGGGCGTCGTGCAAGCGTGGCAGGTTGCGGTACGGCACCGTCATGTCGGCGTGGTGTGCCAGGTGGTAGCCCACGCCAAACGGCACCATCACCATCCGTGCCACCAGCGACTGGTGGACGTGGTGGGTGGTGGACCGCCGGTCCGGTGAACGCGTCATGCCGCCGTGCTCGGCGATAGCTCGGATTCGGTTAAGCCCCTGATACAGGGTGGCCCACGGCAACACCCACAGCAACGGGTATAGCCACGGATAGCCGGAGGCCCAAAAGACGCCGAACACCAGGGCCTGCCCGGCCAGGAACCTATAGGTGAGGCGTCGATGCCGGATCTCGCCGAGACGCCGGAAGCGGGGCCTCACAATTCGGAAGGCCGACACGCCGGTCAGGTCCCGTCGATGCTTGCGGCGCATCGAGGCGGCACTGATCGGGTACTGCGAGTAGAGCAAGAAGTCGGGTTCCTTCGGTCCGAACTCATCGCGGTGGTGGTTGATATGGCCGATCCGATAGCCGTGGCCGCCCGTTCCGAAGGTCAACCAGCCGATCAGGTTGATGCCAACCAGGTCGTTGACCCGTCGGTCGGAAAACAGCACCCGGTGCGCCGCCTCGTGGTGAAGGATGAACAGCCGGTTCTGGGCTACTGACATGAGTAGGAAGGCCACGACCCAGCCGACTGGGTGGGAGACGGCCACAGCGGCGCTTACCACGACAGCCGGAAAGAGGACAGCACCGGCCACCGTCAGGGCATTACGTCCGTCGGGGATCTTCCGCAGCGACTCACGGAAGTCGCCCTTCGGGCGCCCGTCGGGGTGGAACCGCTCACTGCCGGCGAAGGCCGGCACTGAGCGAGTCATGCCGCCTGTCATCGAGGCGACTAGCGCCTCGTGTCGAGTGGCACCGTCCGGAGAGCGGGACTCCATGTGGGCATGATACCGACGGTTAGTTCCTCGATCCCGGCCGGACTGGTCAATCGGACGTCCGGGGCTACCCTCCGACGATGTCCACCACACCCGCCGTTTCCGGCCTGTTCCTCACCCCCGGGGCGGGCAGCGACCGCGACCACCCGAACCTGGTGGCCCTTGAGGAGCGTCTGGCCCCCCTGCCGGTGGAGCGCATGGACTTCCCGTACACGAAGGCAGGAAAGCCGTTCCCCGACCGGGCTCCGATACTGGTCGGGGCGGTGCACGATGGCGTGGCCGCTATGGCGACCGACCGGGGGGTCGACCCGGCGAGGCTGGTTCTGGGCGGTCGCAGCATGGGGGGCCGGATGTGCTCGCTGGCCGTGGCCGGCGGGCTCTGGGCTGCCGGACTGGTGTTGGTCAGCTATCCGTTACACCCTCCGAAGAAGCCTGAGAACTTGCGGGTTGACCACTTCGGGAGCCTCGACGTGCCGTGCCTGTTCGTGTCTGGGGACCGCGACGAGTTCGGGTCGCCCGCCGAGTTCGACGCCCACCTGTCGGCCATCCCGGGCCCGGTCACTGTGGTTCGTTTAGCGGGTAAGCGCCACGACCTGAAGGGAGTGGAGGACCAGGTGTGCGACGCCGTCCAGGAGTGGCTGGTCAGCCTCTAGACGGGAACGTCGCCGGGGTTCAGGTCCTCCAACTCCACCCGGGCCGTCTCTGGAAACCAGCGCAGCACCAGCACGGCGGCCAGCACAGGCCCGGCGGCGACCACGAGGAAGGCCGGACCGTACGAATCGAACCGGTCGGCTAGAACACCAACGACCAACAGTCCGGTGGCGCTGCCGACCACCCCGAGGGTGACGATCAGGCCGTTGGCCCGGGCCCGGTTTCGGGTCGAGAACAACTCCGGCCCATAGACGCCTAGGGCCACGGTCAGCGAGCCCAGCACCGTGCCAACCACTGTCGAGGCCCACATAGCGGCTCCCGTGGTGTGGTATCCGACCACCACGAACACCGTGCCGCCCAACAGGCCGAGGGCCCCCACACCCCGTCGGCCACGGGTGTCGGCCCAGCGGCCAGCCAGAAAGATCCCAATGCCGGCCGGGGTGGTGGTCAGCAACGTGAACAGGGTGATCCCGGCTGCCGAGTAGCCCCGGTGGTCCTTCAGGAAGTCGTTCTGGAACTGGCTGGCCGGGGCAGCGAATACCAACAGGAGGAACGAGGCAACGGCCAACAGGAGCAACCGGCGGCCCTCGACCCTCCGGCGGCCCTCCCCGTCGCGGTCAAGGACCGCTTGCTCGGATCCGATATTGGCGGTGTAACGGAGCGACTCGGGGAGCCGACGGCCTACGGCTATCAGGCCCGGGATGGCCACCACGGGGACCAGGTAGACGGCCCGCCAGCCCCGAGGGTCCAGGTCGGCCACCGGTAGGACCCACACGGCCATTCCCGCCCCGAGGGCCGCACATAAGGTCAGGATGCTGACCCCGTAGGCCCGGGAGCCTCGAGGGAGTTCCTCGGCGGCGAACACCCCGATCAGGATGCCCATGCCCATGGTCAGGCCTCGGGCTACCAGCTGGGTACCGCCGAGGAACCAGAGGCCCGGAGACAGCGCCCCGAGCACCGTGGTGGCTACGGCGGCTAGCGCAGTGCCTACCAGGAGGCGATGTCGACCACGACGGTCGGCCAGGGCCACCACACCGAGGGAAATCACAATGCCGAGGCGTACTACGGCCAGCGTTACACCCTGGGCAGTGTCGTTCCGCCCGAACTCGTCAGAGGCGAAGGTGATGGTCTGGGTGATGACGGTACCCAGGTAGCCGTCGACCACCTGGAAACAGGCCAGCAGAC
Source organism: Actinomycetota bacterium (assembly GCA_036123635.1). Classification (GTDB taxonomy): domain Bacteria; phylum Actinomycetota; class Acidimicrobiia; order Acidimicrobiales; family MedAcidi-G1; genus UBA9410. The sequence goes on along the minus strand of JAZADL010000144.1, from coordinate 25,576 downwards.
ACAGGACGCGGGTGGCCCGAGCGTCGAGTCGGTCGGGTGGTGCCCACCACGGCACCCTGCGAGCTCGCACCGCCCACCGGAGGGGGAGGGCGAACAGGGGCCGCCACACCGCGACGGCGGCCCGGTAGACGATGGTCTCCACTACCCGATGGGTTCCGGTCCTACCCCAGTGGACCTGAAGGGTCCGCTCCCAGGAGTGGAACGGTCCGTGATCCAGAGTGAACTGGTTCCCGTCGACCGCTACCTCGCCGACTAGGTCGTCGCGGGGACGCCTCAGCTCAGCTAGGCCGCGATCGTCTACCTCGTGGGATATGACCACTGAGGTGGTGCGGTGGTGGTCGCCGTCGGGCGAGCTGGTGGTGATGGGCTGCCCTCCGTTGCGCTCGGCTGCCCACCATACTGAGGGGATGGAACTCCCCTCGGACGACCGTGATCCCTCCGCCGGAGGGCGTTCGGTGATCCGGGTCCGGCGGTCCGGCCCGCTTTCTGGGTCGGTCCAGGTGTCCGGGGCTAAGAACTCGGTGCTGAAGTTGATGGCGGCCGCCGTCCTGGCCCCCGGCCAGTTCACCCTGCATAACGTTCCCCGCATCGTCGATGTGGCTCTCATGGCTGATCTGCTGGAGGGCATGGGAGCGAAGGTCGCCCATGTCGACGACGTGCTGACCATCGACGTGCCTGACCAGATGGTCCCTGAGGCTCCCTATGAGTTGGTGGAACGTATGCGGGCCTCCATCGTGGTGCTGGGGCCGCTCCTGGCTCGGTTCGGCGAGGCCCGGGTGTCGGTGCCGGGAGGCGACGATTTCGGCCATCGCCCGATTGACATGCATCTCCGGGCCTTGGAGGAACTAGGGGCCACCTTTACGGTCAGTCATGGGTACATCGAGGGACGGGCAGAGCGCCTTCTGGGGGCCCGGGTCATCCTGGAGTACCCGAGTGTGGGGGCCACCGAGAATCTCATGATGGCCGCTGCGCTGGCCAAGGGCACCACAGTGATCGACAATGCAGCCCGGGAACCCGAGATCGCTGACCTGGCCGCCTTCCTAAACCTCATGGGGGCCGACGTGGAGGGGGCGGGCGGTTCCACTATCACCGTGGAGGGAGTGGAACGCCTGCGGGCGGTTACCCACACGGTGGTTCCCGATCGCATCGAGGCCGCTACCTATCTGGCCGCCGTCGGGATGGCCGGCGGGGAGGTTCGGGTCCACGGTGCTCGGGCAGACCATATGGAGATGTTGTTGGAGAAGTTGGGTTCCATGGGCTTGCGTGTCGATGACGGGGGCGATGTTCTCTGGGCCACGGCACCCGAACGGCTCCGCTCCATTGACGTGTCCACCCTGCCCTATCCCGGGGTGGCTACCGACTACAAGCCGCTGCTGGTGGCCCTGCTCTCGGTAGCCGATGGGGTGGGGATCCTTACCGAGAACGTGTTCGCCGGACGTTTCAAGTACATCCCTGAGATGGTGCGCATGGGGGCCGATATCCGGGTTGAGGGTCACCACGCGGTGGTTCGTGGGGTCCCGGTACTCTCTGGTGCTCCGGTGCGGGCCCCCGACATCCGGGCCGGAGCCGCCCTGGTCGTCGCTGGTTTGGCCGCCGAGGGCGAGACGGTGGTCGCCAACGCCCACCACGTGGAGCGTGGCTACCAGGACCTGGTGGGGAACCTCTCCCGCCTGGGGGCCGACGTCTCCTGAGGTCAGGAGGCGTCGTCGCTGTCAGCCGGTGGTCGGTCGACTCGTCGGGATCGCCGGTCGGCCAACCACAGCAGGCCGGCTACCACGGCCACTGGTCCGGCTACCAGAAGCGTCTCGTCCCAACCACCCTGATGGGCCAGCAGAACGGAGAGGCCGGACATTGGGCCAATCTACGGGTTCGGAGGATGGCGGGGTGAGGGTGCGGTGGTCCGATCCCGCTGCGAGAATGCCCCCATGTCCATTGACGCCGCATCCGGTCCAGTCGAGGATCTGCTGACCCAGGTTTCCAAGGTCATCGAGGTGATCCGTCCGGCCATTCAGGCTGACGATGGCGACATCGAGTTGCACGGGGTGGACGAGGAAACCGGTGAGGTCACCGTGGAGCTGAGTGGGGCTTGCGTGTCCTGTCCGGCGTCGGATCAGACGCTGAAGGCCGGTATCGAGCGGATCCTGAGGGACCGGGTGGACGGTGTGATCACTGTCCGCAACGTAGGCGAGACCGCCAACCCGGACGGTCCCATCGGGGCGACCGGACCGGACGACGGGACCGCCGTCTCTCTCTGAGTGGACCAGATCACGCTCCGATTCCGCGGACACTGGAGGCGCTGGGTACCCTCCGATGGTGACTGAGCAGCCTTTTCTTCGGGTCGAGAGACGGGACGACGGCGTCGTCTTGGCAACCCTGGATCGGCCGAAGGTCAATGCTCTGAACACCGACCTTCTCCTTGAATTGGAGGCGCTGGCCGTAGCGTGCGCCGAGGATCCACCAGGGTCCGTAGTGGTGACCGGTGCCGGCCGCATGTTCGCCGCCGGAGCCGAGTTGGCCGAGTTCGCTGACCCAGAAAGGCGACCGGTGCAGGCCGACGCCTTTCGGGCTGCCTTCGGCGCCATCGAGCGAATCCCCTGCCCAACGATCGCCGCTGTTAACGGGATGGCCCTAGGAGGGGGTGCCGAGTTGGCTTGGTGTTGTGACCTTCGGATCCTTGGTGAGGGATCGGTTTACGGTCAACCCGAAGTTTTTCTCGGGATCATTCCCGGTGGCGGAGCTACTCAACGTCTGACAGGGCTAGTAGGCCGAGCTACGGCCAAACGACTTATCTGGGGTGGAGCCCAGATCGATGCCGCCGAAGCTCTAAGGCTCGGATTGGCCGACGAGGTGGTACCTGACGACGAACTCCTCCACCGTGCACTCGCCCTTGGTGCCGAATATGCCAGAGGTCCCCGATTGGCGATTCGGGCTGCCAAGCGGGCAATCGACGAGGGAGTGGACCTTCCTTGGCCGACCGGCATCGACCTTGAGTTGGACCTGTTCCTAGAGGTCTTCGAGACCGAGGACGCTCGCCGGGGTGTCGAATCGTTTTTCGAACACGGTCCGGGCAAGGCGACCTTCGAAGGGCGCTGAGCGTCCTAATCGGTTACTGGCCCGGGCGACTACCCGGGTCTAGGTTTCGCGCTGTGGTTGCCCCCTTTGTAGAAGCGTTCCGTACCTTCGCCGTCGCTGAGGGGGACCGTGACCCCAGATTGGCCCGACCGATGGCTCTGCTGGCCGGCGGCTTGGATCACGTCACGGTGGCTGAACCGACTTCCCAGGCCGGCCTGCCGGTAGCCGACCGGCACTTCGAGACGGCTCTGGCGGCCGGCGTAGGGGTCCCGGCCGACCTGGCCCGGATGGTGGCTGGGCGGACCGGCTGGGCCCGGCCGTATCCCGATTATGCCGGTCAGCCAGATATGGACGCGCTACGAGCCGACTACGCCTACTCGCCGGTTATTGGAGCCGCCGAGGATGCCATCTCCGGCAACGCTGTGACTCCGCTGTATCTGAGCGACGAGGTTTTTGCCGGACTGGTCCTCCAGGGTCCTGGGGTGGCCTATCCGCCACATGTCCACAAAGCGGCCGAGGTCTACTGGGTGGTCAGTGGGACGGCCGACTGGCAACGGGGCGACGACTGGTCGACTCAGGGGCCCGGGGCGGTGATCTTTCACGACACCGGGGTCCGTCATGCCACAGTCACCGGTGACGAGCCCCAGTTGCTGCTCTTCGCCTGGGTTACTGACCCGGATTCCATCCCCGTCATCATCCGGCACTGACCGGGACCGCCGGTACGGTGCGCCCGATGGAGCCGACGTCGGAAGCTGACACCTGCCACTGGCACCCCGACAACCGGGCTGGGGTGCGGTGCCAACGGTGTGACCGGAGGGTCTGTGCCCTGTGCATGAACATCGCCTCAGTGGGCTTCCACTGCCCGGAGTGTGCAGCTCCCGCCCCCCGACGGCGGACCTGGTCTGGTCCAGCGCCGTCGGCTACCGGACTGAGTACCCCGGCCCGGGGCGTCCTTGACGCCACTATGGCGGTGATCGGCCTGAACCTGGCTGCCTTTCTAGTCATGGTGGCGGCTGGGGGGACCGGATCCAGCGTTTATCGACGCTTCGCCTCAGGGGGCGGCGAGGTGACGTGGGAGTACGGCCTGCTGGGGATTGGGCGCGAAGGGCTCCGACTGGTTGGTGTGGCCGAGGGCGACTGGTGGCGGCTGGTCACCGGAGGGTTCCTCCACGCCGGCCTGCTGCATCTGGTCTTCAACATGTTCCTACTCTGGATGCTCGGCCACCAACTGGACCGCCTTCACGGTCCGACCCGGTTTCTGGGCCTGTATCTGGGGTCGCTGGCCGGCGGCGCCTTGGGCGTGATGATGATGGATCCGACGGCGTTGACTGTTGGTGCCTCAGGTGCCGTGTTCGGTCTTATGGCCGCCACCGTCGTCCATCAGCTCCATCGAGGGGTGAACCCGTGGGCCAGTGGGGTGGCCGGCCTGGTGGTAGTGAACTTGGTGCTGACCTTTGGGCGGCCGGGGATCAGCATCGGTGGTCACCTAGGGGGCCTGATCGGTGGGGCGGTGCTGGCCTGGGTGGTCGACGCCTGCGACCGGCGGCGGCTACCCCGAGTCGTGGGCACCTCTATCCCGTACGTGGCCACTCTGGCCTTCTTGGCCGCCGCCGTCTGGGCGGCTGGCCGGTGGTGGGATCCGGTCCTGGGCTGAGCCGGCTGTAGGGCCGACGGTTTGCTGGTCAGGTGGGTGACCGCCAGGTCGACACGTGGAACGGGGAGTCTTCGGTGAATGGTGTGCCCGACCAGTCCCCGGTCCGATCCTCTAGGGCTAGCCCAGATGCGGTGGCCATAGCGTCGAGCTGGTCGGGCGTGGCGTACCGGAGCACGTAGGGGAAGAGTCGGTTCCCGGCGGCCGTGACCTCGATTCGCTGCCCGGTGATGATCTGGGCTTTGACATCAGTGTCCACGACGTCTAACAGGACCCGATCCAGGCCCACGTCTCGGACCGAGAGGCCGTCATGGGCTTCCGGGTCGGGGACGAACGCCTCGATTACGAATCGCCCGCCGGGATGCAGCAGACGGGCTACTGAGTCCACGCACCGATTCTGGGCATCAGCGCTGGTCAGGTTGAAGAAGGTGTTGAAGCCGACCAGAACCACGGCGAAACCGCCGTCGGACAGACCGGGGGGATCTGCCATGTCACCTTCCACCAGGGTGAGGCGACTGGCGCCCGGCTTAGCCCGGAGACGGTCCAGCATGGCCGCTGAAGAGTCCACACCGGTTACGGCCAACCCGCATTCGGCCATGGCCAGGGCAAGGCGTCCGGTTCCCACGCCTAGTTCTAGGACCGGCCCACCCTCGGCCAGGTCGGCGATTCGATCAGCCACCTCGGTGGGGTTTCCTATCTCTGTCAGGGCCACCCCGCCGTCCTCGCCATACCACTCGTCATAGACGGCGGCTATCCGGTCGCCGTAGGTCTGCTCGTCGTAGCCCTCCACGGAAGGAGTCTGGCCGAACGCGAGATGGGATGCTCCTCGGGCTACGCCGTAGCCTCGAGTCATGGAGGACCTCGGACCCCAGGCCTACCTGGACCATGCGGCCAGCACCCCGACCCGGTCCGAGGTAGTCGCGGCCATGGTGCCTTGGCTGGCCGATCACCCAGGCAACCCGTCGGGGTCCCACGCTGTGGCCCGTGCGGCCCGCCGAGCTGTGGACGACGCCCGGGACCGGGTGGCGGCCCTGGTGGGAGCGACGGCCGGTGAGGTGGTGTTCACCAGCGGGGGGACCGAGGCTGACAACCTCGCTGTTGACGGCGTGGTTCGGGCGACGGGCGGACTGCCGGTCTGCTCTGCCGTGGAGCATCCGGCGGTGCTGGCTCCGGTACGGGAAGCTGGCGGAGTAGTGGTTCCCACCGATGCCGGCGGTCGGATTGACCTCGACGCCTTGGCGGTGACCCTGGCCGGCGTGGACGGGATTCGCCTCGTCTCGGTGATGGCGGCCAATAACGAGACGGGGGTGATCAACGATCTCGACGCGGTAGCCAACGTAGTGGCCGAGCATGCGCCGGAGGCCGTGCTGCATACCGACGCTGTCCAGGCCGCAGCGTGGGTTGACCTCGGCCCAGTCTGCCGGTCCGCCGCCCTGGTCAGCCTGACTGGCCACAAGTTTGGTGGGCCGAAGGGAGCGGGCGCCTTAGTGGTTCGCGACGGCGTGCCGATGGCAGCCGTGCTCCGGGGCGGGGGCCAGGAGCGGGACCGGCGGGCTGGGACCCAGAACGTGCCAGCCATCGTCGGCCTTGGGGAGGCGGCCCGCCTGGTGCAGGTCGATCGGGAGGCGACTGTCAGGCGGATAGGTGCCCTACGGGACCGCCTGGAGGGCGGCCTTGTGGCCACCGTGGACGGGGTCCACCGGACCGTCCCCGACGGAACCCCCCGTACCCCGGGGGTGGCCCACCTGTGCATCTCCGGCGTGGAGAGTGAGGCCCTCCTCTTCCTTCTGGAGCGCCACGGCCTTTCGGCTAGCGCCGGCTCGTCGTGTGCCAGCGGGGCCCAAGAGCCCTCCCACGTGCTGGCCGCTATGGGCGTGGACCGGACGGCGGCCCTGGGCTCCGTCCGGCTTTCGCTAGGGCACACCTCGACCGCTGCCGACGTTGACCACGCCCTTGCCGTGATCCCGGCCACCGTGGCGCAACTCCGCCAGCACGCCTACACGGTGGGGTACGGATGATCGGCAGGGAAACGGCCGGGCCGGTCATGGTGGCTATGTCGGGCGGGGTGGACTCCTCGGTGGCAGCCGCTCTCCTGCTAGAGGCCGGCCACGAGGTAGTTGGAGTGACATTGCGCCTGTGGGGCGGCGAGTCCGACTCGGGATGCTGTGCCGTGTCCGACGTAGACGACGCCCGGCGGGTAGCCGACGCCCTTGGGGTCGACCACCACGTGTTCAACTTGGGTGACGACTTCGACCGGGACGTCGTTGGGCCCTACGTGGACGACCACGCGGCGGGCCGGACCCCCAACCCGTGCATCGAGTGCAACCGGCACGTCAAGTTTGGCCGGCTCTGGCAGCGGAGCCGGGCCCTCGGCTTCAATCGTCTGGCCACCGGTCACCACGCCCGAGTCGTGGTCCGGTCGGACGGTGTCCGGCGGATCGCCCGGGCGACCGATCCGGCCAAGGACCAGTCCTACGTGCTGCACATGCTGGGCCAGGACGTCCTGGGTGGACTCCTCCTGCCTGTTGGGGAGCTAACCAAGGCTGAGGTGCGTCAGCGGGCCGCGGCGTTTGGCCTACGGACCGCCGACAAGCCCGACAGCCAAGACGTGTGCTTCATCACCGAAGCCCATGGCCGCCACGACTTCTTGCGCCGGCGTATTCCGTTGACACCCGGACGAGTGGTGGACGGTGCTGGCATGGAGGTCGGGTCGGTGGACGCCGTGGAGCTGGTGACCATCGGTCAGCGGAAGGGGATGACCTTGGCCGGCGGCAAAGCGCCGCGCTACGCCGTACACGTGGACGTCCCGACGGCCACAGTCAGGGTGGGGTCAGCATCCGACTTACTGGTCGACGCTACGCGGGTGGAGAGGTTTTCGTGGGCTGATTGTCCGGTGGACGGCCCGGTGCTGGTCCAGACCAGCGCTCACGGCCACGTCGACCCGGCGGTCCTAGACGGTGACGTGGTCCGGTGGCCGGCTCCCCGACGCCGGGTGGCCCCGGGGCAGAGCGTGGTGTTCTACGAGGACGACGAGGTGGTCGGCGGGGCCCTGGCCCGCTAGTTCACCGGTAGGCGCCGCCGGCCGGCCTCCTCCAGGACGACGTCGGGCCGGTTCGGTGAGCACAGGAAGGCCTCGATGATCGCAACTTCGGTGGTACGACCCCGACTCGCCGGCAGAACATCGTGGGGTTCCCGGCATCGCACCTCGAGGGCCAGGCCGCGGGCCTGCTGGGTGAGGTCTAAAGCGTCGGCGTCGACGGCCGCCGGACCGATGCGGGCCAGCCCGGCTCGCTGAAGAAGGGTCGGCTCGGCTAGGGCCAGATGGTCGTGGAGGACGAGGCCAGCGGGCACAAGCACGATCCAGCGACGGGCCAGGCGGTGGAGTGCTCGGACGGCCATGGCGGCCAGCGTTGCCCCGAGGGCGGTGATTACCCCACCGGCGGCCCATCGGGAGTTCAAGAGCAGGACCGGGCCGACGGTGGTCCCGGCGATGGTGACCACGGTGGCCAACGGCCCCAGAACCAGGGCGACCGGTCCAGGTGCCCGGAGCAGGAATCGGCGTTCATCGCCGTAGGAGGCGCCGTCCACGAAGCGGTCGGCTACCGGGGCGGCGGAGGTAGCAAGGACAACGAAGACCGCGGCGGCCAGCGCGAAGGCGGTGTGCACGGCGTCGCCGGTGGTCGCCGCACTCCACACGGCGAGAACGGCGACGGCCGGACCCCCGAGGCGCAGCGCGGTCAGGGTTAGCGGTAAGGGGACGAGGGTGGCTGTCAGTCCGGCCGCCCACAGGACCCACAGTGCCATCGAAGCCGTCGAACGAGGCGTGGCGTCCATGTCGTGGAGGGCATCAGCGACCGCCGGTCCTACTAGGACGGGGAGGAGTAGCCAGATCGATCGCAGGCCCCAGACAGCGGCCCACTCGGCCCGTTGCTCTGGTGGTGGGAAGTTTCCGAAGGAGGGTGCGAGGCGATTCACCCGATCAGGCTACGGGCCGGTCGCCGGCCCGAAGCCCGTCTCGGACCGCCGGTAGAATCGGCTTGTGCACGACGCGGCGACCCGGATCGACGAGCTCCGGGCCCTAGTGGGGTATCACTTCGAGCGTTACCACGCCGAGGACGAGCCGGAGATCCCGGACGCCGACTACGACGCCCTCGTGGTGGAGCTTCGGGCCCTGGAAGCCGAGTACCCGGAACTGGCTACCGACGATTCGCCCACCCGACGGGTGGGCAGCGCCGGACGGTCCACGTTCGATGAGGTGGCCCACCGAGTTCCCCTGCGGTCTTTGGACAACGCCTTTGACATAGACGAGCTTCGGGCCTGGTCCGAGCGGGTCCTCCGTCGCCTCGACGATGACCCGGTTCCCGCCTGGGCATGCGAGTTGAAGTTCGACGGCCTAGCCGTATCGCTGCGCTACGAGGACGGCCATCTGGTACAGGCGGCTACCCGGGGCGACGGCCGGGTCGGGGAGGATGTCACGGCCAACGTCCGCACTATCAACGACGTCCCAGACCACCTGTCCGACGGGGCGCCGGCCGTCGTGGAAGTGCGAGGCGAGGTCTACATGGGCCGGTCAGCCTTCGAAGCCCTAAACGCTGACCAAACCGCGGCCGGGGAGAGGGTTTACGTCAACCCCCGCAACACGGCAGCGGGCTCACTGCGCCAGAAGGACGCTGCGGTGACCGCCACTCGGGACCTCTCCTTCTGGGCCTACCAGTTGGGTGAGATGGACGGCGGTCCTGACCTGAGCTCGCACGGTGACACCCTGACCTGGCTGTCCACGCTCGGCCTCCCGGTCAACGAGCACCTCCACCGGTTTGCCAACTTCGAAGAGGTGGTGGACCACGTGGCCCGGGTGGAGGCCTCCCGGCACGACCTGGACTACGAGATCGATGGCGTGGTGGTAAAGGTGGACGACCTGAGACTCCAGGAACGGCTGGGGTTTACCGCCCGTGCGCCCCGATGGGCCGTGGCTTACAAACTGCCCCCCGAGGAGCGCACCACCCGATTGTTGGACATCGAAGTGTCGATCGGGCCGGGAGGCCAGGCCACGCCGTTTGCCCGGCTGGAGCCGGTGTTTGTTGGTGGCTCGACGGTCACTGCCGCCACCCTGCACAACGCTGACCAGGTCCGGGAGAAAGACGTTCGGCCGGGTGACCTGGTGGTGGTCCGTAAGGCGGGCGACGTCATCCCTGAGGTACTGCGACCCGTACTGGCTGATCGTCCGGAGGGGTTGCGCGAGTGGTCGTTTCCTACGTCGTGTCCGGAGTGCGGCGGCCCACTTGTCCGCCTAGAGGGCGAGGCGGCCACCTTCTGCACCGACCATGCATGTCCGCGGCAGGTCCGGGGCCGGATCGAGCACTTCTCGTCCCGGGGGGCCATGGATATCGAGGGCTTCGGTGAACAGCGGGTCGATCTGTTTGTTAGCGAGGGCCTCCTCGCCGACGTGGCTGGGATCTACTCGCTGGACTACGACCGGATCTCCGGCTGGGAGGGCTTCGGGGAGACGTCGGTTCGCAACCTGCGCGAGGCCGTCGAGGGGTCTCGGGACCGACCCCTGGGACGCCTGCTCTTCGGTCTGCGGATCCCGCACGTGGGTACCACGGTGGCCGACGTGGTGGCCGCCGCCTTTGGTGATCTGGATGGGCTGGAGGCGGCCTCAATTGAGGATATGGAAGCTGTTGACAGCCTCGGCCCGGTCATCGCGGCGAGCGTGTACGACTGGCTACGTCGACCGTCTAGCCGCGACCTATTGGACCGCTTACGGAGTGCCGGGGTGAATCTGGTGGCGGCGCCCGTCGTTGGGACCAACGTCGAACCCCTGCTGGCCGGCATGGCCGTGGTAGTCACCGGCACCCTGGCCGGCTACTCCCGCGATGGGGCGAAGGCGGCCATCGTGGCCCTGGGAGGAACCTCACCGGGCAGCGTGTCGGCCAGGACCACCGCTCTGGTGGCCGGCGAGGGCGGAGGCTCCAAGTTGGCTCGAGCCGAGGAACTGGGCGTGCCCGTTCTTGACGAGGAGGCCTTCGATCGCTTGCTGGATACTGGAGAGTTGCCCGGCTGAGTCGTCTCGGTTGATCGCAGTCGGATTAGCCGTCGACCCGGAAGCACCAGTCGATGGTTGCCGTCCGGTCCGGATTACGGACCGACCAATAACGCACGGTGGTGCACACCTCCTGGGCTGGAAGCCGTTCGAGGGCGAGGTCGGCACTGGGCCGGAAGATGACCGAGTTGAGCGCCTTTTCGATGCGCTGCTGGTCTACCGGAATCACCGTGCCTCCGATATGGAGGATCTCGCCCACCCACCCGGGAGCCAGGATTACCCCGACGTTGGCTTGCGGGAGGACGGTGTCACCGCGGGGCGGCAAGAGTTCCAGGATCGACGGGTTGGATTCCACCGAGACGTCACCCGGGTTCCCGGTGGGCAACAGGACCGTGAGGACCAGGATTCCGGCTCCTAACCCGAGCAGGACGCTGATGACGAGGGCGTTCCGGCGAGTCACGGGCGCAGGCTATCCACGGGTTCTGCACGGGTAACCTCAGGGGGTGACCGACGGACCGTTCGGGGGAGATCCCCGGTTTTCCGCCCACGACCCCGCAGTGAACCCCGAGGGGCCGGGCGCGCCCAGAGAGAACATGGTGGGTCGACTGCTGGGCGGCCGCTACCGCCTGGGTAATGCCATTGGGACCGGTGGGTCGGGGACCGTCTACCTGGCTGACGACCTCTCACTGGGACGCCAGGTGGCGGTCAAAGTGCTGCATTCCTCGCTAGTAGGTGATGAAGCATTCGTGGATCGCTTCCGGGCCGAAGCTCGCCTGGTGGCCTCGCTGGCCGACCCCCATGTGGTGTCCATCTACGACTGGGGAGTCGACGGCCAGGCCTACCTGGTGACCGAATATCTTGGGGGCGGCAGCTTGCGGAGCATCCTCTCCTCGGGTCGCACCCTGACCCCTTCGCAGATGCTGACGGTGTCCCTCGAGGCCTGCCGGGCACTGGATCACGCCCACCGACAGGGCATCGTTCACCGCGACGTCAAGCCAGCCAACCTGCTCTTTGGCCAAGACTCCCGCCTGCGGATCGCTGACTTCGGCCTGGCTGACGCCCTTACCGGGACTGCCAGTCGAGAGCTGTTCGGCGGCGGCGGAGTGATCGGTACGGCTCGCTACGCCTCGCCCGAACAAGCTCAGGGCTTGGCCTTGGATGGTCGGTCCGACGTCTACGCCCTGGCCCTCTGCATGGTCGAGGGCATCACCGGCCACCTCCCATTCGTGGCCGAAACCCTGGAGGGCACGCTGGCTGCCCGAATCGGACAGGACGTGCCCATCCCCGACGCCCTTGGTCCTCTGGTTCCGGTGGTGGCCCACGCCGGTGTCGCCGACCCGGCGAACCGACCGACGGCTCGCGAACTGGGCCGCATGCTGCTGGACATCGCTGGCCGGATGTCGCGTCCTGAGCCTTTGCCGCTGGTTGGTCCGGGCGAGGTAGGTGCCTCGCCGGTGCTCGGCGAGCCGACCCGGGCCACCCCGACTGTCTTCTCATCACCTACCGAGCCGTCGATACCGGCCCCATTGTCTCCCCGCCCAGTCGGTCCCCGTCGCCGCTGGACCGGTTTGCTTCTGGCCGGAATCCTGACCGTCGGAGCGGTGGTTGGTGGCGCCATGCTGTGGGAGGTCAGTCGGCCGTCCCGTCGGGCCGTCCCGTCTCTCGTGGGGTCCTCGGGCGACAGCGCCCGCTCACTTCTCACCGAGTTGGGATGGACAGTCGAGACCCGCGACGTCCGCCAGGACGGGAGCGACTCCGGGGAGGTACTCGGCATGCGTCCGGAGGCCGGGACCCGGCTGGCTGCCGGGGAGACGGTCCTGCTGGAGGTGTCGCTGGGCCCGTTGCGCCTGCCCGTCCCCGGCGGGCTGGTCGGGGTGAGCCTGACCGAGGCCGAGCGGGTTTTGATCGACGCCGGCCTGGAGGTGGGTGAGGTGACTCGGACCTCCGACGAGGACGTACCCGCCGGCCTGGTGCTGGAGGTCCTGACTTCGGGAGAGCCAGTACCGCAGGGAACCGAGGTGGGCCTCCGGGTGTCCGCTGGACCGCTGCCCCGACAGGTCCCCAAGGGGCTGGTCGGTCTGATGCCGGCCGATGTGGTGGCTGAGCTGATCGCTCTACGCCTAGCCCCCACCATGGGTGAGGAGTACGACGAGTGGGTGGTGGCCGGCCGGGTGGCCCGGATCGAACCCCCTGCTGGTACTCAGCTGTCGGTAGGTGACGACGTGCGGGTCGTCGTTTCGATGGGGGCCGTTCCAAGGTCGGTGCCGGCGATGGAGGGGCTAACCCTGGCCGTGGCTAAGAGTCGGCTCCAGGTGGCGGGGTTCCGCAACGTGGTCGTCGTGGGTTTGCCCGACGACGGTGGGGACCAGCCAGTAGACCACAACGCTCTCGTGGTGGTGTCCCAGGACCCGGCATCGGGCCGGCAGAACCAGCCGGACATCGAGGTCACGATCGTTGTCCAGCCCGGCTGAGCCCTACCCTGCTCTTCCGATGACCGAACGGATCACCCGCGACGACGTAGCCCACGTGGCCGACCTAGCCCGGCTCACCCTGTCTAACGCCGAACTGGACGCCTTCACTGGTCAACTAGCCGACGTTCTGGACCACGCGGCGGACCTTGAGGCCCTTGATCTGACCGACGTTTTGCCGACGGCCCACCCTCTGCCGTTGGTCAACGTATTCCGGGCCGACGAGCCTGGTCCGACCACCGACCACGATGAGGTGATGGCCGCCGCACCGGCGGTGGAAGAGGCGCAGTTCCGGGTGCCTCCTGTTCTCGGGGAGGAGCCATGAGCGCTCGCGGTCTGGCGGCCACCGTGCGTTCCGGGGAGAGGTCGGCCCGGTCGGTGATCGACGAACACCTGGAGACCATTCGCTCTGGCGAGCCTGAGATCCACGCCTTCAACCTGGTGATGACCGACGAGGCGATCGCTGCGGCCGACGAGGTGGACCGTCGGGTGGCGGCCGGCGAGGATCCCGGCCCGTTGGCCGGCGTTCCGGTGGCCCTGAAAGACAACATGTGTACCCGCGGGGTGCCCACCACCTGCTCATCGCGGATCCTGGAGGGCTGGCTCCCTCCCTACGACGCCACCGTGGTGGAGCGGCTGGCCGCTGCCGGTGCCGTCGTGGTCGGCAAGACCAACTTGGACGAGTTCGCCATGGGCAGCTCGACGGAGAACTCGGCGTTCGGTGTGACTCGTAACCCGTTAGACCTCACCCGAGTCCCTGGAGGTTCGTCCGGCGGGTCGGCTGCCGCAGTAGCCGCCGGTTTTGCCCCCCTCGCCCTGGGCAGTGACACCGGTGGGTCGATCCGCCAGCCGGCCGCCTTGTGCGGTGTGGTCGGTGTAAAGCCCACTTACGGGGCGGTGTCCCGTTATGGCCTGGTGGCCTTTGCCTCCAGCCTCGACCAGATCGGTCCATTCGCTCGCACGGTCTCCGACGCTGCCTTGCTCCTGGAGACCATTGGAGGCCACGACCCTCGGGACTCCACCTCCATCCCGGAGCCGGCGGCGGGCCTCACCGAGGTCCTTGACCGAGGCGTTGAAGGACTGAGGATTGGGGTAATCGAGGAGCTCTCTGGCGACGGCCTGGAGGGCGTCGCTGACGATGTGCGGTCCCGCCTGGCCGAGGCCGCCTCGGCCTTGGATGCGGCCGGCGCCGCCGTCGAAACCACCTCGATTCCGTCGACGGTGTACGGCTTATCGGCCTACTACGTGATCGCCCCGGCCGAGGCCTCATCGAATCTGGCTCGCTACGACGGGGTGCGATACGGGCTGCGGATTGACGCTCCCAACGCCGGTGACATGAACACGGCCACCCGGACCGCCGGCTTCGGCAATGAGGTCAAGCGCCGCATCATGCTTGGCACCTACGCCCTTTCAGCCGGGTACTACGACGCCTACTACGGCAAGTCCCAAAAGGTCCGCACGCTGATCGTGCAGGACTTCGCTCGGGCCTACGAGGAGTTCGACCTTCTCCTCTGCCCGACTGCTCCCACCACGGCGTTCCCCATCGGAGAAAAGACCGCCGACCCAATGACCATGTACCTGAACGATGTTTGCACCATCCCATCCAACCTGGCAGGACACCCGGCCATGTCGGTGCCGTTCGGGGTAGGAGATGACGGCATGCCGGTCGGGGTCCAGATCCTGGCCCCAGCTATGGGTGAGCCCACCATGTTCCAGGCTGCCGCCGTGCTCGAGTCCGCTGGGAGCAGATCGTGAACGTCGAGGCCATCGCCCCGGAGACCGTCCCCGGCTGGGAGACAGTCATCGGCCTGGAGGTCCATGCTGAACTGGCCACGGCCACCAAACTGTTCAGTTCAGCCCCCAACCGGTTTGGTGGCCAGCCCAATACCAACGTCGACCCAGTGTCCCTCGGCCTGCCGGGCTCGCTGCCCGTGCTCAACGAGCAGGCGGTGGAGTTGGCCATCCGGGTTGGTCTAGCCCTGAATTGCCAGGTCCAGCGGTCAGTGTTCTCCCGGAAGAACTACTTCTACCCAGACATGCCGAAGGACTTCCAGATCTCCCAGTACGACCTCCCGATCAACGGGGAGGGCTGGCTAGAGCTGCCCGATGGGCACCGGGTGGGCATCGAGCGGGCCCACCTCGAGGAGGACACGGGCAAAAGCACCCACGTAGGTGGGGGAGGTCGGATCCACGAGGCCGGATACTCACTAGTCGACTACAACCGGGCCGGCGTTCCACTCATAGAGATCGTCGGTGCCCCGGACTTACGCTCGGCTGAGGAGGCTCGATCCTACGTAGCCGAATTGCGGGCCATTCTGGTGGCCATTGGCGCCTCTGACGGGAAGATGGAGGAGGGCTCGATGCGGGTGGACTGCAACGTGTCGGTCCGCCCCGTCGGGCAGGCCGAGTTCGGGACCCGTTGCGAGATCAAGAACATCAACTCGCTGCGGTCCCTCGGGCGGGCCATCAGCTACGAAGCTCGTCGGCAGGTCGACCTGATCACCTCCGGAGAGAGGGTCGAACAGCAGACCCGCCACTGGAACGAGGACGAGGGCCGGACCCACAAACTGCGGTCCAAGGAGGAAGCCTACGACTATCGGTATTTCCCGGAGCCCGATCTGGTCCCGGTGGAACCATCCGACGAGTGGATCGACGCCATCCGGGCTGCCCTTCCCATGCTTCCCCGGGAACGCCGTCTCCGCCTGGCCGAGGCGGCCAGTGTCGACACTTGGGCAGCCGCCCTAACCGTGGAGCGGGGGCTGGACGACCTCGCCGTGGACGCCATCGCCGAGGGAGCCGATGCTCCCCGGGTCTTAGTCCACGCTGAGAACAATCTGGCCGACGGTGCGGGGAGACTAGACGGTGCCTCGTTTGCCGCTCTGGTCAAGATGGAGACCGGTGGCGACCTGACGGCCACCCAGGCCAAAACGGTGCTAGCCGCCCTGGTGGCTGACGGGGGAGAGCCGGCGATCGTGGCCGCCGACCTGGGCTTCGAGGCCATGGACATCGGAGAGATGGAGAGCCTGGTGGACCGCCTAATCGCCGAGCACCCGGACGACTGGGCGGCCTTCATCTCGGGTGACGAGCAGGAACGGAAGAAGAAGTCTGGCTTCTTCGTCGGTCAGGTTATGAAGGCCACCAGCGGGAAGGCCGACGGTCGGGCCGTCAACGAGTTGCTGGCCCACCGAGCCCGTTCCTAGCGCTCGGCACCCACCACCTGCCAACGGTGGCCGGCGAAGCGGCGAATGAACAGGGCTGAACGGGCGGCCATGAACAGCCAGATGGCAGCCCAGAGCCAGCCGATCCCGCCGCCGGCCAGCCGTCCGCCGACCATGGCGGCCACAGCCAGGACCGCTGAGGCGGCCATAGCCCGGGCCATAAAGCGCTCATCACCGGCACCGATCAAGATCCCATCCAGGGCAAATGCCACTCCACCGAGCGGTGCCATGAGGGCAACGTGAAGGAGTAGGAACCCGGCGAGGCCCACCACGTCGGGGTCGCCGGAGAACGCCCCAGCAACCAGTCCACGAGTCACCAGGAGTACTAGGCCGATCAAAGCGCCCGTGGCCACTGACCAACCGATTACCCGTCGTCCCAGTCGACGGGTACCCGAAACCTCACCGGCTCCCAGGAGGTTCCCGACCATGGCCTGGGCGGCGATAGCTACGGCATCCATGATTAGGGCTGACGCCATCCAGACCTGGAAGGCGACCTGGTGGGCGGCCACGTCGGCCCGGCCGATCCGGGCCGCAACCGAGGTGCCAACCAGGAACGTTCCGGTCAACGAGAGGTTGCGAACCAGCAGGCGACCACTGACCACCAGCAGCCGTCGGATCGACCCGGCGCGGGGCACCAAGGAGGCGTGGTTCCGTCGGACCGCCCGTCCCACCCAGGCCAGGTAGCAGGCGGCACCCAGCCACTGGGCTACGACAGTGGCGGCCGCTGAGGCGCCGATGCCGTACCCGAGGCCCACGATAAGAGCGAGTTCTATGATCAGGTTCAGGACGGCCGTGCCGACCGCTACCTGGAGGGGACGCATGGTGTCCTTGAGTCCCCGTAGGTACCCCACGCCGGCCAGCATGACCAGCATGGCCGGTGCGCCCAGCAGGCTGATCCGCAGGTAAATGCCGGCCTGGTGGGCTACATCGCCTTCTGCCCCGACCAGGGCCACAATCCGGTCGGCCAAGGCGATGCCGGCGGCGGCCAGTACCACCCCGAGAGCGAGGGCCAGCCAGAGCCCCTGGACGGCCTGATCAGCGGCCCAGCGGTGCTCGCCGGCACCGCTCAGTCGGGCCACGGTGGCCGTCGTTCCGTAGGCCAAGAACACGCAGAGGCCATAGCCGAACATCAGAAAGCCCGATGCCACCCCCAGTCCGGCCAGCGGCGCCGTGCCCAGGTGGCCTACCACCGCAGTGTCGGCGAGCACATACAGCGGTTCAGCCACTAGGGCCCCGAGGGCCGGAATTGCTAGGCGGAACAGCTCTCGGTCGTCGGACCGAAAGTGGGGGCGGGCGACCATCGGGCAAGGGTAGGCCCGGTGGCCGGAGAGACTGCCGCACAGTGACACCCGTGGATGGGTATTTCGACCGGGGGTGCGGCCCCCGGTGGGCGTAACCTGCAGGTCCATGACGGACGCCATCCACGAGGGAATGAAGCCCCGCAGTCACGAGGTCACCGACGGTCCCAGCCGTGCTCCCGCCCGGGCCATGCTCCGGGCCATCGGCATGACCGAGGACGACTTCTCCAAAGCCCAGGTGGGTGTGGCGTCGTCGTGGAACGAGGTCACCCCCTGCAACATGCCGCTGGACGGCCTGGCCAAGCGGTGCAAGGCGGGAGTAGTGGAGGCCGGCGGGTTTCCGATCGAGTTCAACACCATCGCAGTCAGTGACGGCATTTCGATGGGCCACGAGGGAATGCGGGCCAGCCTGGTGAGCCGCGAGATCATTGCCGATTCTGTCGAGGCGGTCATGCACGCTGAGCGCTTAGACGCCTTCGTGAGCTTCGCCGGCTGCGACAAGTCGCTCCCCGGAATGCTTATGGCGTCGGCCCGCATCAACCTGCCGTCGGTCTTCGTCTACGGCGGATCAATCATGCCTGGCGAGCACCACGACGGCCGCAAGCTGGACGTGGTCAGCGTCTTCGAGGCGGTTGGCGCCCACGCTGTGGGTGATATCGACGACGACGAGTTGCTGGCCATCGAGCGGGCTGCTTGCCCGACGATCGGCAGTTGTGCCGGTATGTTCACCGCCAACACCATGGCCTCGGTGGGTGAAGCCATCGGGATGTCGCTTCCCGGCTCGGCATCGGCCGCTGCCATCGACAACCGACGAGCCGACGTGGCGTTCGCCAGTGGCCATGCCGTGATGAACCTCCTGCGCCAGGGCATCCGACCCCGCCAGATCATGACCAAGGGGGCTTTCGAGAACGCCATCGCCGTAGTCATGGCTCTCGGTGGCTCGACCAATGCCGTGCTCCACCTAATGGCCATCGCCTTCGAGGCAGGGGTGGAGTTGGAGTTGGAGGACTTCAACCGGGTAGCCGCCCGGGTGCCCCACTTGGCTGACACCAAGCCGCACGGGAATTACCACATGGTGGACATAGACCGAATCGGTGGCGTGCCGGTTGTCATGCAGATGCTCCTGGACGAGGGCCTCCTAAACGGCGAAGAGGTGACGGTCACCGGACAAACGGTGGCCGAGAACCTGGCCCTGCTGGACGTCCCAGCCCCCGATGGGGAGGTCATCCACGCCTTCAATGATCCAATCAACGAGGTGGGTGGCCTGGCCATCCTGCGGGGAACACTGGCCCCCCAGGGTTCGGTGGTCAAGGTGGCCGGCCTGGACTTCGACCACTTTGAGGGTCGGGCCCGTGTGTTCGATGGCGAGGACCTGGCCATGGAGGCCGTGCTGGCCGACCGGATCGAGACCGGTGACATCGTGGTGATCCGCTACGAGGGACCCAAGGGCGGCCCGGGAATGCGCGAAATGCTGGCTATTACCGGGGCCATGAAGGGTGCCGGTCGCGGCGGCGACGCGGCCCTAGTCACCGACGGCCGGTTTTCTGGGGGAACCCATGGGTTCTGCGTAGGTCACGTGGCACCAGAGGCCGTTGACGGCGGTCCGATTGCTCTGGTTGAGGAGGGCGACCGGATCCTCATTGACGTTGGGACGCACACCATCGATCTGCAAGTCGACGAGGCCACGCTGGCCAAGCGACGGGCGAATTTGAAGCCGTTCGAGCCGCGCTACCGGTCCGGCTTCCTAGCCAAGTACGCAGCTCTAGCCCAGGGAGCCGAGAAGGGGGCCGTCACCCAGGCCTAGGCCAGTGGTTCCCTCTCTAGTCAGGACCCGTCCCACAGCCCGAAGGAACGGGCAGCGGAGAGCATGGTCCACGGCTCGGCTGCGGCGGCTGCCGTGGACGACTGCCGGGCCACCCACCAAGGAACTTCGAGCAGTACCTCCAGGGGCACCTCCAGGCCATCCCGGGGGGCCACGGCACAGGTCGGGAGACGAGACAGGGCCTTGGCCATAGCCGCCCCATCCTCGTAGAACGAGGGGTCGTGAAGTTGGTGCCACTTGTCAGCTCCCATGACCACCACGTCGTAGTCGTCGGCGAGGTCGGCGACAAGCTGGGCGTCGACCACGTTGACCGCTAGCCAGGCATGGTCGATGGCTACCCGGTCGAGCACTGTCCGGCGTTCTTCCACGGTGGTCCGGCCTCGTTCTTTGCCCAGCGGGTGGCGAGACAGTGTCCAGACCACACGATCCAGACTGTGGCGGCGTCGGGCGGCGTCGGCCACGGTTAGGTGGGCCAGCGTCGGAGGATCAAATGACCCCGGGTAGACACCTTGTCGCACGGCTCCATGGTGGTCGACGGGCACGTAATGGCGGGGCACCAGTGGTTCGATCGACCGGGCAGGTTGTGGTCACTAGGACTGTCGGCGCATAATTGCGGTCCATGCAGGCGTTCCCGAGCTCCCCAACCTCCGAGGTAGCGGTATTGCCGTAGGCACGCGCCCCTCCGCCCGACGGTTGCGTGCCTCGACCTCCCGATGAGGGAGGTCATTTCGCTTTTCACCCGATTCCTAAAAAGATCATGAGTCCCATGGCCAGAGAACAGATGGACGGCGGTCGAGCATTGATCCGCGCCCTCGAGGAGGAGGGCGTTGAGGTCATGTTCGGGCTGCCCGGCGGAGCGATTCTGCCGGTCTACGACCCGATCATCGACTCGTCGATTCGCCATATCCTGGTCCGCCACGAACAGGGTGCCGGCCACATGGCCGAGGGCTACGCCCAGGCCACGGGCCGCCCCGGCGTGG
This sequence comes from Actinomycetota bacterium, assembly GCA_036123635.1. Taxonomy (GTDB): domain Bacteria; phylum Actinomycetota; class Acidimicrobiia; order Acidimicrobiales; family MedAcidi-G1; genus UBA9410. Next base: position 5,027 of record JAZADL010000144.1, on the reverse strand, counting down.
CCATGGTGACCAGCGGGCCGGCGGCCACCAACATCGTCACCCCGCTGTGTGACGCCTACCTCGACTCGATTCCCATGGTGGTTATCACTGGTCAGGTTCCCTACCCGGCGATCGGCACTGACGCCTTCCAGGAATGCGACACCACGGGCATTACCCAGTCGATCACCAAGCACAATTTCCTAGTCACCGAGGCTCAGGACATCCCGCGCACCATCAAGGAGGCGTTCCACATCGCCACCACGGGCCGTCCAGGCCCCGTTCTGGTAGACGTCCCGAAAGACATCGTGGATCCCGGTAACCCGCGGTCGGCCATGACGTGGACCGATGACTTCCAGATCGACCTGCCTGGATACCACCCGGAGGTGGAGGTCGACCCGGAGGGCATCCGAGCCGCGGCCGACCTCCTGCGGGGGGCCGAGCGGCCCGTGTTGTACGTGGGCGGCGGGATCCTCAAGGCACGGGCCGTCGAGGCCCTTCGGGAGCTAGCCGAGCTGACGGGCATCGGCGTGGTCACCACGCTCATGGCTCGAGGCGCCTTCCCAGATAGCCACGAGCTGTGTCTAGGCATGCCCGGTATGCATGGAAACTTCACCGCGGTTACCGCCATGCAAGAGTCCGACCTGCTAGTCGCCCTCGGCGCCCGATTCGACGACCGGGTGACCGGCAAGCTGGACGGCTTCGCCCCGGACGCCAAGGTCGTTCACGTCGACATTGACCCAGCCGAACTGGGCAAGGTCCGTCGTCCCGATGTGGCTATCCGCGGCGACGTCCGGGTGGCCATCGAGGCGTTGGTCGTCGAGTTGTTGGCCAACGGCACCGGCGACGTGGATCGGGGGGCTTGGCGTTCTCGGATCAGCGGTTGGCAGGAGCGGTTCCCTCTGACCTATGAGCCGTGGGCGCCCGGTGAGGCCCTCAAGCCCCAGCACGTCATTGAGTGCCTGCGAGACGCCACGCCGGACGACACCATCGTGTCCTCGGGCGTCGGCCAGCACCAAATGTGGGCTAGCCAGTACTGGAAGTTCGACCACCCGTACACGTGGATTAACTCGGGGGGCCTGGGGACAATGGGATTCTCCATCCCGGCGGCCATCGGCGCCAAGGTGGCCCATCCGGACCGCATGGTGTGGGCCGTGGACGGCGACGGCTGCTTCCAGATGACCGGCCAGGAGCTGGTCACGGCCACGGTCGAGAACATCCCTATCAAGGTGGCGTTGCTCAACAACTCCTACCTGGGGATGGTCCGCCAGTGGCAGGAGATGTTCTACGAAGAGCGCTACTCGGAGGTGTTCCTATCCAAGGATGTCCCCGACTACCGGATGTGGGCCGAGTCCATGGGGTGCGAGGCCATGCGAGTCGACGATCCCGACGAAGTCGAGGGGGCCATCGCCAAGGCCAACGAGGTGGACGACCGCCCGGTGGTCATCGACTTTCGGGTGGCCGCCGAGGAGAAGGTTTACCCCATGGTTCCGTCCGGAGCCTCCAACTCCGAGCTGGTCGTGCCACCGTCCCAGCAGGGCCAACCCCGATGAACGTCCCGGCGCCCGAGTACCGGTACCACACGCTGGTCGTGAAGGTGGAGAACAGATCTGGTGTGCTGGCCCGAGTGGCCTCCCTGTTTGCCCGGCGGGCCTTTAACATCGAATCGCTGGCCGTGGCACCGACCGATGACGAGCGGTTCAGCCGGATCACCGTGGTGGTCGACCTGGAGTCAGCCCCCCTAGACCAGATCGTCAAGCAGCTGAACAAGTTGGTGAACGTGGTCGAGATTCGCGAGTTGCACCCCGGACACGCCGTGGAGCGCGAGCTCATGCTGGTCACGGTGACCGCCGAGCCGGATCGCCGAGATGAGATCGTGGAGCATCTGGACCGGGCCGGGGGCAAGGTGCTGAGCGTGGGAACCGCCCACATGATGCTTTCTTTGGTCGGCCCGTCCGGTCGGGTGGACGACTTCGAAAATCTGATGCGCCAGTTCGGGATCGTGGAACTGCAGCGGACCGGCCGGGTGGCCTTGGCGTCACTAGACGACATCGCCGACTGATCACCGGCCCGCCAGTCCGTCTTACCGGACCATGGGCCATTGAGAACCAACCAGAAACAACCCAGAGAACAGCCAGGAGAACCCCGTGGCAAACGTTTACTACGAGACCGACGTTGACCGTTCGGCCATCGCCGAGCGAAAGGTGGCCATCCTGGGATACGGCTCCCAGGGCCACGCGCACGCCCTTAACCTGAAGGAGTCGGGAATCGACGTGTGCGTCGGTCTGCGCGACGGCTCTTCGTCGGCGGCCAAGGCTGCCGAGGCTGGCCTGGAGGTACGGTCTCTCTCCGATGCATCGGCCTGGGCTGATGTGATCATGATCCTGTTACCCGACACCGATCAGGCCGCTGTCTACGAGGAGCACATCGCGCCGAACTTGTCAGCCGGTGACGCCTTGGCCTTCGCCCACGGCTTCAACATCCGGTTCGATCTGATCGATCCGCCGACGGATGTGGACGTGATCATGATTGCCCCCAAGGGTCCCGGGCACCTAGTGCGCCGGACCTACGAGGAGGGTGGCGGCGTGCCCTGCCTGATTGCTGTGGAGCAAGATCCGACCGGGGGCGCTAAGGCCCTGGCTCTGGCCTACGCCGACGGCCTGGGTGGCGCCCGGGCCGGCGTGATCGAGACCACGTTTACTGAGGAGTGCGAAACCGACCTGTTCGGCGAGCAGGTAGTGCTGTGTGGCGGCATGACCGAGCTGGTTCGGAGCGCTTTCGACACCCTGGTGGACGCTGGGTACCAGCCGGAGATCTGTTACTTCGAATGCCTCCACGAGTTGAAGCTCATTGTGGACCTGATGTACGAGCAGGGCATCGGTGGCATGCGCTACTCGGTGTCAGATACCGCAGAGTACGGCGACTTGTCCCGTGGACCCCGGGTGGTAGACGACAAGGTGCGGGCCACCATGAAGGAGATCCTGGGGGAGATCCAGAGCGGCAGGTTTGCTGAGGAGTGGGTGGCTGAGGCCCACGGTGGCCGCGAGAACTTCTACCGGCTGGAGGAGGAGGGCAAGGCCCACCGCATCGAACAGGTCGGCGCCGAACTGCGGGCCATGATGCCGTGGATCAGTGCTGGCAAGGTCTCGGTCCAGGAGGCCTCTGGCGGCCAGGGCTGATCCCGCCTTTCGCGTTTGCGATCTGGCCCGCTGGGCTAGATAGGTGGACGGTCAGCTCAACCGCTGGACCACCATGGCCATACCCTGACCTCCGCCCACGCACATGGACTCCACGCCGAGTTCCTTGTCGGCGTCCTCCAGGCCATTGAGCAGAGTGGTCATGATGCGGGCGCCGGTCATGCCGAATGGGTGGCCAAGGGCAATGGCCCCGCCATTCACATTCAACTTGTCGAGGTCGATCCCGACCTCGTCGGCTGACGGCAGAACCTGAGCGGCGAAGGCCTCGTTGATCTCGAACAGGTCGATGTCGTCGGGGGTCATGCCGGCCCGACTGAGGGCCTGGCGGATGGCTTGGATGGGTCCGAGGCCCATGATCTCAGGGTTCAGGGCCGATACGCCGGACGAGATGATGCGGGCCAGGGGTCTGATCCCCAACTCCTCGGCCCGAGTTTCGCTCATCACCACTACGGCCGCCGCGCCGTCATTGAGCGGGCATGCGTTGCCGGCTGTAACTGTGCCGTCGGGCCGGAACACCGGGTTCAACTGGGAGACCTTCTCGTAGGTGGTGCCGGCCCGGATGCCGTCGTCGGTGGCGGCCACCGAGCCATCGGGAAGGGTGTACGGCGAGATCTCCCGCTCGAAGAAGCCACGGTTCTGGGCGGCCTCGGCCCGGTTTTGGGATCGGACGCCCCACTCGTCCTGGGCCTGACGAGACACGCCCTTGTGCTGGGCCACGTTCTCGGCCGTTTGGCCCATGGCGATGTAGATGTCGGGAAACCCCTCGGGGGCGGTCCAGTCGTCGACCTCCTCGCCGGACCGGTCGGCCGTACGGCCCTCAGCACCGGCGAATCGGGGGTTATGGGGACCGTTGTCAGACACGCCGTACTGGAAGCGGCTCACACACTCCACCCCGCCCGACACGAAGGCGTCGCCCTCACCGGCCCGGATTGCGTGGGCAGCCATGCGGATGGTCTGCAGAGAGGAGGAGCAATACCGGTTCACGGTGGTGCCCGGGGCCTCGAGGCCGGCCAGCAGTCCGGCTACCCGGCCCAGGTTGTAGCCCTGCTCACCGCCCGGTTGAGCGGTACCCCAGATGACGTCCTCGACCTGATCACGGGGAAACTCGGGGACCTTCCCGAGCACATCGTCGATGATGAAGGCGGACAGGTCGTCGGGGCGGGCCTCGACGAGGCTTCCCTTACCGGCCCGTCCGATGGCGGTTCGGCTGGTGGCGACAATGACGGCTTCGGCCATGGGGGTGGTCCTCTCGCTGGGGACCGGCGAGTCGCGACGGTCCGATGGGCTACCGACCGGTAACCGTACCGATGCTATCCCCGGACCGTCCCTGCGCTCTCACCGGAGTCTGCCGGCCCGGCGTTCACCGGAGCCGGATGAGAGACACCCCGTCCCCGATCGAGAGGACTACTACGTCCACCCGTTCGTCGGAAACCACCCGGTCGTTGTACTTGCGAAGGGCGCCGGGGGCGGCGGCGTCCACCGTGGGGTCCAGAACCCGGCCCGACCACAGCACGTTGTCCACGACGATCAGCCCATGGGGAGCCAGCCGGGGGACCAACTCCTCGTAATAGCCGAGGTAGCCGGTTTTGTCGGCGTCGATGAAGGCGAGGTCTACCACGGCGTTGGCGGGCAGGCCCCGGAGGGTTTCGATAGCCGGGGCGATCACCAGGTCGATACGGTCAGTGACCCCGGCGGCTTCCCAGTGGCGTCGGGCCACGTCGGTCCATTCCTCGGACACGTCGCAGCACAGGAGACGGCCACCGTCGGGAAGCATCCGAGCGATGGCCAGCGAGGAAGTGCCGGTGAACGTGCCCACCTCGACGGCTAGGCGAGGCCGGAGGGCAGCCGTCAGCA
>JAZADL010000143.1:0-5067 GCA_036123635.1 Actinomycetota bacterium | reverse complement strand
GATTATGAGTCGAGCGCTCTCACCAGCTGAGCTACGTCGCCAGCGAGCTCCCTGACAGAATCGAACTGTCGACCTTCTCCTTACCATGGAGACGCTCTGCCGACTGAGCTAAGGGAGCTTGACCACCTTGCGATGGCCGGGCACAAGGATGCCACGCGATCCGACCTTTCCCACCGCCGACAGCCGCCGCTGCAAGCTTCGCGGGACCTGGTCCGACCCATCCCCGCCCGACCGCACGGTACCGTCAGCCCCATGGAGATCCGGCTCGCCAGGCCCGGCGACGCAGAGGCGATCAGGGCCATTTACAACCACGAGGTGACCACTTCGACGGCCACCTTCGACCTAGTGGAACGTAGTTCCGAGGACCAGCAAGCCTGGCTGGCCGCTCGAGCCGGTGCGTTCAGCGTGCTGGTAGCCGAGATCGACGACGATTTGGCCGGGTTCGCCTCGCTGTCGCCGTTCCGAGAACGGGCCGCCTACCGCAGCACGGTGGAAAACTCCGTCTACGTAGCCGCCGACCACCGAGGCCGGGGCGTCGCCGATCGGCTCCTGGAGAACCTCCTGGAAGTGGCCCGCACTAGTGGCTTTCACTCGGTAATCGCCCGGATCGGCGGTAACAACGAGGCCAGTACAGCCCTGCACACCAAGCACGGCTTCCGCGAGGTTGGGGTGGAACGCCAGGTAGGGCGCAAGTTCGGGCGCTGGCAAGACGTCACCGTCATGCAGGTTGTATTCGATGACGCTTGATCCAACGTACCGAACTTCCCAGTGGCCAGACTCCGGAACGGCGGCGGGCCCGCCGAAGCGGACCCGCCCACATTCTTTGTCTGGTGGGCCGGGGAGGATTTGAACCTCCGAAGGCAATGCCGACGGGTTTACAGCCCGTTCCCTTTGGCCACTCGGGCACCGACCCAGAAGAAGGGCAGGATATCCACGCCCCCAAGCCTCCCCTACCGAATCCCCACCCGGACGGCCCGCACCGGCTGGATAGGGTGCGCGCATGCCGAGCTTCGACGTCGTGTCCGAGATCAACCTTCAGGAGGTCCGCAACGCCGTGGACCAAGCGGCCCGGGAGGTCCGTACCCGCTTTGACTTCAAGGGGACCGACTCCGTCGTAGAGCTCCAAGACGGTGCGATCAAGCTGGAGTCCTCCACCGAGGACCGTCTGACCGCCCTGGTCGTCGTGCTGGAGGAAAAGCTGGTCCGCCGGAAAGTCTCGCTGAAATCCCTGGACTGGGGCACAGTGGATGAGGCCAGTGGCGGCCGATCCCGCCAGTTGGCCGGACTCCGAGCGGGCATCGACCCCGACCGGGCCCGAACGCTAAACCGGACCATCAAGGACCTGGGCCTCAAAGGGGTCCAGTCCCAGACCCAGGGCGATCAGGTGCGGGTGACGGGAAAGAAAAGGGATGCTCTACAGGAGGTCATCGCGGCGCTGAAGACCGCTGACCTGGGGATCCCTCTCCAATTCACCAACTTCCGGGACTGACGCCGAACGAGACACCTAGGTCGACGGTCGGGCGACGGTCAGCGGACAATCGGGCCAGTGCTCCAGTCACCGCTCCGCAACCGTGCGATGCGCTCCTCAGCCGGTGGGTGAGTAGAGAACATGCGGGAACCACCACCCCCTCGTGCCTGGGCCCGTAGGGGATCCACGATGTAAGCCGAGGCCTGATTGGGATCTACGCCGGACGGAATCCGACCCGATGCCATCTGGAGCTTCTCCAACGCCCGGGCCAACGGCTCGCCGTCGCCAATCAGGCGGGCCGCTGAGGCATCAGCCTGGAACTCCCTGCTCCGGCTGATGGCCGCCTGGATCATCATGGCGGCTAGCGGAGCGAGGATTGCGAAGGCGATCCCACCAATCGGATTGCGACCCCGGTCACGACCACCTCCTCCGAACATGGCGGCGAACATCGCCATACGGGCGATCATCGTGATGGCCATGCCGATAGTCGCGGCCACCGACCCGATGAGGATGTCACGGTGGCGGACGTGCATGAGTTCGTGGGCGAGCACACCCCGGACCTCCGTCTTGTCCAGCGTTTCGAGCAGCCCGCGGGTAACGGCCACCGCGGCGTGGTCCGGATTACGGCCCGTAGCGAAGGCGTTGGGCTGCGGGTTGGGCGTGATGTAGAGCTTCGGCATCGGTAGATCCGCCGCTGTTGAAAGCTCTCTCATGATGCGGTGGTACTCGGGGTACTCCGCCGAATCAGCTGGCACCGCCTTGGCCGAAGCGATGGCGATGCGGTCGCTGAACCAGTACGAGCCACCGACGAAGGCCAGGCCAAGGGCCATGCCGAAGACCATCCCACCGTTGCCTCCGATCGCACCACCCACGACGATAAACAGGCCTCCCAGAAGGGCTAGAAGAGCGAAGGTCTTGGCTGTGTTCAACATGGGATGTACATGCTCCTTGTCTGATCGGAGGCCCATCGTACGACGGCGACCCGCCTGCCGGAACGCGCCGGCCACCGACCTAGCAGCGATCAGAGGTCGTAATAGCCGGAATGCAAGTAAACCGTCGGGACCCCCGCTGACTGGTACATCTCGGCGTTGCGAGGGTCGTCGTCCACGGCCAGCTCCACCTGGTGGCCGTCGGCCCGCAACCCGGCCAGGGCGGTGGCCTTCACGTCCGGCGAGCTGCGGTGGTCGCCATCGGCTCGCATAACCAACATGTCCCATTCCACACCGTGGCGATCTAGCCACGCTGTCGTGGTACCAACCAAGCGGGCCGGACGGGCCGTCAGCAAGATGGTTGTACGGCCACCCACCAAATGCTCCACGAGACGAATTCCCTCGGGGATCGGAGGGTCAGTAACCGACGCCTCAAAGAAGCGGTCCCAGGCCCGAACCTCGCCGGCCAGCAGGTGCTGACGTCTCGAGGCGTCGGACAGCACCCCATCGACATCGACCACCACTGCGGGCCCGCGGGCCCCTGGACGAGCCCCGGGGAAGTGGACGGCTTCCGTGGCTCAGTCCTCCTGCGGAGACTCGGCGGCCCGGGTCCGGATCTCATCGACCACACCCGAGTCGGCCAGCGTCGTCGTGTCACCCAGATCGCGCCCCTCGGCCACGTCGCGCAGCAGCCGGCGCATGATCTTCCCGCTCCGGGTCTTAGGCAGGTCGGGTACCAGGACCACGGCCTTGGGTCGGGCGATGGGTCCTAGCTTGGTGGCCACATGGGCCCGGACCTCCTCGCCCAGCTCGGTCGATGCCTCATGGGTCCCTCTCAGGATGACGTATCCCACGATGGCCTGGCCAGTGGTGTCATCGGTGGCCCCCACCACAGCCGCCTCGGCCACCGCTGGATGGTCGACGAGGGCTGACTCCACTTCGGTGGTCGAAATGCGGTGGCCGGACACGTTCATCACGTCGTCGACCCGACCCAGAAGCCACAGGTAACCGTCCTCATCCAGCTTGGCGCCGTCACCGGCAAAGTACCGGCCCTCGAACCGTGACCAGTAGGTCTCGGTGTAACGCTCCGGGTCACCCCAAATGCCCCGAAGCATCGATGGCCACGGCCGGGTGATGGTTAGGTAGCCACCCCCCTGGACAACCGGGTGGCCTGCGTCATCGACTAGTTCAGCAAACACCCCGGGGATGGGTTGGCAGGCTGAGCCCGGCTTGGTGGTTGTGACACCGGGCAGTGGACTGATCATGTGACCGCCGGTCTCGGTCTGCCACCAGGTGTCCACGATGGGACACGACGACCCTCCGATATGAGTGTGGTACCACATCCAAGCCTCAGGGTTGATGGGCTCGCCCACCGTACCCAGCACCCGCAGCGAGGACAGATCGTGGGCCGACGGCTCGGCCGTCCCCCACTTCATGAAGGTTCGGATCGCCGTAGGAGCGGTGTAAAGCTGGGTGACCCCGTAGCGCTCGATGATGTCCCACAACCGGTCTCGGGGCCATGAGGCCCGGTCGCCGGCGCGGAACTCGGGAAGCGGGGTGTCCGGCGTGCCCTCGTACATGACCGAGGTGCACCCATTGGCCAGTGGGCCGTAGACGATGTAACTGTGGCCGGTCACCCAGCCGATGTCGGCCGCGCACCAGTAGACGTCCTCGTCGGCCCGGATGTCAAAGACCGTCCGGTGGGTGTAGGCGACTTGGGTCAGGTAACCACCCGTGGTGTGCATGATGCCCTTGGGCTTGGCCGTGGTCCCTGACGTGTAGAGCAGATACAACAACTGCTCAGAGTCCATAGGTTCGGCCGGACAGTTGCTCGAGACCCCGGCCATCAGGTCGTGCCACCAGAGGTCGCGGCCCTCGACCATCGTCACCTCGGTGTCGCACCTGTTGACAACCACCACGTGTTCTACCGACGGGGCGCCGGATTCCAGGGCGGCGTCCACGTTGACCTTCAGAGCCGACGGCTCGCCACGGCGGTAACCAGCATCAGCTGTGATGACTAGCCGGGCCTCGGCGTCCTCGCAGCGGTCCACAATGGAGTCGGGGGAAAAGCCGCCAAAGATCACGCTGTGGGCTACCCCGATACGGGTGCAAGCCAGCATGGCTACCGGCAACTCGGGGATCATCGGCATGTAGATAGCGACCCGGTCACCGCGTTCCAAGCCCAGACCAGTCAAGACGTTGGCGAAGCGACAAACCTCGTCCAATAAATCGGCGTAGGTGATCTCCCGGGTGTCGCCCGGTTCACCCTCCCAGAAATAGGCGATGCGATCGCCCAGGCCAGCCTCCACGTGACGGTCCAGGCAGTTGGCCGACATGTTCAGTTTCCCTCCGACGAACCACTGGGCGAACGGGAGGTCCCAGTCCAGGGTGGTGTGGAAGTCCTCGTCCCAGGTGAGCAGCTCGCGGGCCTGTCGGGCCCAGAAGGCCTCGTAGTCAGCGGCCGCCTCCTCGTGGTGCGAGGTATCGCTGAGTGATGCGGCGGCGGTGAACTGCTCGGACGGCGGGAACGTCCGGTCCTCGACGTAGTAGTCCTCGATGGTCGGTTCGCCCATTTCGCCCCCGTGGTTCCCTGCCGGCCTTCCGTAGCTCCGGCCGGGGACCGGACCCTAGTCAGCGATGGTCATTCGGTCAGCCGTCGCCGGCGGCGGC
>JAZADL010000142.1:0-22593 GCA_036123635.1 Actinomycetota bacterium | reverse complement strand
CGGCCATGGTGCCGATGTGGATGTTCCCCAACGCGGTGGCTTGCGGAAACACATTCGTGCTGAAGCCGTCGGAACGCGATCCGTCAGCGCCGATGTTCGTCGCCGAACTATTCCAGGAGGCCGGTTTTCCTCCCGGTGTTCTAAACGTGGTCAACGGCGACAAGGTGGCCGTCGATCGCCTCCTCGAGCATCCTGACGTGAAGGCATTGAGCTTCGTCGGCTCCACGCCGATCGCGAGGTACGTGTACGCCTCAGCCACAGCCCATGGCAAGCGGGCCCAGGCCCTCGGTGGAGCCAAGAACCACATGGTTGTCCTGCCCGATGCCGACGTGGAGATGGCGGCCGACGCTGCCGTCTCGGCCGCCTACGGATCAGCGGGAGAACGTTGCATGGCCATATCGGTCGTCGTGGCCGTCGGCGACGTTGGTGACCAGCTGGTGGACGCCATCAAGGTCCGCATGGAGAAGTTGGTCGTCGGTCCGGGCACCGACCCTGGGTCCGAGATGGGGCCGCTGATCACCAGGGAGGCCCGAGACCGGGTTGCTGGCTACGTTCAGGCCGGTGCCGATGCCGGATGCGAGGTAGTCGTCGACGGTCGAGACCAGGCCTTCGACGGCGACGGCTTCTTCCTCGGCGTGACGTTGCTTGACCACGTGACTACCGACATGAGCGTCTACACCGACGAGATCTTCGGACCGGTCCTCTCCGTGGTTCGCGCCGACAGCTACGCCGAAGGCGTACAGATGATCCGAGACAACCCGTTCGGAAACGGGGCGGCCATTTTCACCCGTGACGGCGGAGCGGCCCGGCAGTTCCAGCGGGACGCCGACGCCGGCATGGTCGGCATCAACGTGCCCATTCCGGTACCGGTCGGCTACCACTCGTTCGGCGGGTGGAACGACTCAGCATTCGGCGACACGACCATGTACGGCCCGGAGGGCCTCAGGTTCTACACACGGCCCAAGGTGCTAACCAGCCGGTGGCCCGACCCGTCGACCAGCAGTGTCGACTTGGGGTTCCCACGCAACGACTGACCGGAGAACTAGACGGCCCGTTCGGCGAGGGAAGACACGAAAGGGGAAAGGCAGATGGACTTTGGGGTAGTGCTACAGACCGACCCCCCAGCTTGGCGCGTGGTCGACCTGGCCCGTCAGGCCGAGGCCCTCGGGTTTACTCATGGCTACACATTCGACAGCCATGTGCTTTGGCAAGAACCCTTCGTGATCTACAGCGCCATGCTGGCCGCCACTTCGGAGATGGTGGTCGGCCCGATGGTGACCAACCCGGGGACCCGGGACTGGACGGTCATCGGCTCGCTGTTCGCCACCCTCAACGACATGTACGGCGAGCGCACGGTATGTGCCATCGGCCGCGGCGACTCGGCCATGCGCGTCATCGGCCACAAGCCTTGCAACCTGGCCACCCTCGAAGAGTCGATGGAGGTCATCAAGGGCCTAGCTGAGGGTGACGTCGTCGAGTACAACGGCACCACCCAGACCCTTCCATGGCGTCACAGCGGGTCATTGCCCGTGTGGATGGCTGCCTACGGGCCAAAGGCCCTGGACCTGTGCGGGCGCAAGGCCGACGGGTTTGTACTCCAGTTGGCCGACCCGCAGATCGCCGAGTGGACCATTGCCGCCGTGAAGCGGGCCGCGGCCGACGCCGGGCGAGACCCCGAGTCTCTGACCATCACCGTGGTGGCTCCGGCCTACGTCGGCGATGACCTCGCCCACCAGCGCGACCAGGTGCGTTGGTTCGGCGGGATGGTCGGCAACCACGTGGCCGACCTCGTCGGCCGATATGGCGCCGACGGGTCGGCGGTGCCCCAAGCTCTGACCGAATACATCGAGGGTCGGAAAGGCTACGACTACACGGAACATGGCCGGGCCGGCAACGAGCACACCGACTTCGTACCCGACGAGGTCATCGACCGGTTCTGCATTCTTGGCAACGAGGATGCCCACATCGCTCGGCTCCGCGAACTCGAGGGCCTCGGCGTGGACCAGTTCGCCATCTACCTAATGCACGACCAGAAAGACGAGACCCTTGACGCATACGGCCAGAGAATTATCCCGTCTCTAGCCCGTTAATAGATTCAACACCACCTTTAGGCCGAATCACTCCCGACCTGACCTGGACGCAACAACTGAGAGAGCGTGACCACCTTGTTATTTAGGCAAAGAAAGATCTACGTCGTGGTTGAAGAAACCCACCACGACTTCGGCCCATCGCCAAGCCGGCCCCCACTGAAGGGGGCCGTCGCTGCTGTGGTGAGCAATCCTTTCGTTGGTGACTATGTGGACGATCTGAGCCCTGCTACGGAGGAACTACGGGACCTGGGCCATCAACTAGGTGAGTTGCTTGTTGGACACCTAGGTGGCGACCCTCACGCTATTGATAGCTATGGCAAAGGAGCGATCGTCGGCGCAGACGGAGAGATCGAACATGGCGCCATGTGGCATATCCCTGGTGGTGGCGGGATGAGGGCCGCTCTCGGAAAGGGAGAGGCCATTGTCCCGTCCACCAAGAAAGTAGGGCCGCTCGGAGCAACGCTAGACATCCCCCTTACCCACCTCGAGTGGTCTTACGTCGGAAGCCATTACGACGCAATTGAGGTAGGAGTTCCAGACGCGCCACGGCCGAATGAGTTGGTACTGATCCTTGCCATGGCAATTGGCGGACGGATAAATGCGCGCCTTGCTGGAGGTTTCACCTTGGATGATCGGGGTCAACCCGGCGTGCCGGCATGAGGGTCACATGTCTTGGCCTTGGGCGCATGGGTTGGCACATCGCTGGACATTTGGCCGATCACAGTGATGTCCATGATTTGACGGTCTTTGACGTCGTCGATGGCCTCACAGGTCGGTGGGTTGGAGAGCACAACGGAGCAGAAGCCAACTCGGTGGAGTCGGCGGTCACTGACGCGCAGTTCATCGTCACCTCGCTGCCCTCAGATCAGGAGTTGGCAGAAGTCGCAGAAGAGGTTCTGCCCGTCATCGCTGAAGGGACAATCTGGATTGACCACTCCACGACCTCTGCGCGGATCGCTTGCGAGTTAGGAAGCGACATATCCGCGGTTGGTGGCCACTTTCTTGACGGTCCTGTCTCCGGCGGTGTCGATGGAGCACGTCGAGGGGCGCTCTCGGTAATGGTTGGTGGTGATGAAAGCGCATTTGCCAAAGTTGAGCCGTTGGTTGAGATCTACGCCTCGCGGGTGAGACACATGGGTCCGGTTGGCGCAGGCCAACTAACCAAGATGACGAATCAGATCTGTGTGGTCGGGCTATGCCAGGCACTTGCCGAAGGTCTGGACTTTGCCTCTCGGGCTGGACTCGATGTCGAGAATGTGGTCGAGGCGATGCTGCAAGGTTCCTCAACTTCCTGGCAGATGGAGAATCGGGCCAGCACGATGCTGGCTGGTGAATACGACTTCGGTTTCTCTACCGCGCTGATGAGAAAAGACGTAGGGCTTGTTCTCGAGGAGGCCTCTTCCATGGGTGTTTCACTTCCGGTCACCGCGTTGGTGGGCCAGTTCCTGGCAGATGTTGACGCTATGGGGGGAGCCACTTGGGACTGGTGCAGTCTGATGGAGAGACAACGGCGGTTCGCCCCCGCGAATCTGTCACCGAACAAAGAAGATGGTTGTTGAATGATGCGCCTTGAGGCCCAAGAACATTCTGGGCGCAGTGGCTGCGGGACCTTTCGAGGTGAGAGTCTCCTGTGCCCTGGTCGGGGTGCCTAATGGCGCGTGGCAGAAAGTGGCTCCGTGTGGCCATGACCGTGCTTGTCGCGATCGTCCTCCTCTTCGGCATGTGGGAGGGCTACAAGTGGGTTGGTCAACAGACTGACGACTACTGGCCCGGTACTTCAATCGAGCTCCCAGCGTCAACCGATGACCTCACCATGCCCCACGCAATGGACATCGCCGAGGAACTGTTCGAAGAGGTTCGAGATGGTCGGTCCCGTTTGCCGCTATTCCTATTTCTACTGAAGAAGGGTTGGTTCACGCTTCAAGAGGCGGCCATCGGGTTTACCCTCGGTCTGACAGTTGGCCTCAGCCTGGCCATCCTTATGCTCCGTTGGCGGGTTGCCGAACGCGGGTTGCTGCCGTGGATCAACGTTTCCCAGACGATTCCGCTGATCGCTCTGGCACCGATCGTCGTGACCTGGGGGCGCCAGCAGGACCTACCCGACATGCTTTCAATCTCACTGATCGCTGCCTACCTAACTTTCTTCCCAGTAGCCGTCAGTGCGCTCCGAGGTCTGCAGTCTCCCGATTCTGCCCACGTGGAGCTCATGCGTTCCTACGCAGCTCCCTGGCGGACCACCCTCGTCAAGTTGAGGCTTCCTGCTGCACGTGCCTATCTATTCCCTGCATTGAAAATTGCAGCAACACTCAGCGTTGTTGGGGCGATAGTTGGTGAGATCTCTATCGGCACCAAGACCGGTCTGGGACGGGCGATCCTTGAATACGCGCAACGCTACGCCGTCTCGCCTGAACGGCTTTACGCGTCCGTCATTGGTGCAGCGGTGCTAGGTCTCTTGGTTTTTGGACTGGTCTCTCTGGCCGAATGGATGGTGGTGCGACGCACCGGTGAAGTCACATCATGAGTAATCCAGTTTTGTCAGAAAAAGCAGTTGTCGTAGATGGGGTCGACAAGGTCTTTAACGTCGGGAGTGATTCCGAGGTAGCAGCGTTGTCTGACATCAACTTGACCGTTGAGGCTGGGGAGTTCATATCGCTGATCGGCCCCTCGGGTTGCGGCAAGTCGACTCTCTTGCGCCTGATTGGCGACTTGCTCGCCCCAACCACGGGAGTGTTGACGGTTTTCGGTAAGTCAGCCCACGAGGCTCGCCTGGATCAGGACTACGGCATGGTGTTCCAGCATTCTGGTTTGTTCGATTGGCGTCGGGTGCTGGCCAATATCGAGTTGCCACTGGAACTTCATGGCTGGTCGAAAGCTGACAGGTCAGCCCGGTCGGCAGAAATGCTCGGGCTGGTAAGGCTTGAAGACTTTGGTGAGCACTATCCCCGCCAGCTCAGCGGCGGCATGCAACAGCGGGTGTCTATCGCCCGGGCGCTCTCGTTTCAGCCGAAGTTGTTGTTGATGGACGAGCCTTTCGGGGCGCTCGATGAGATGACCCGTGAGCATATGCAACTTGAACTACTTCGGATTTGGCGGGAAACCCAGACCACTGTCGTATTTGTCACCCACTCGATACCCGAGTCGGCCTTTCTTTCCAACCGAGTCGTGGTGTTGTCACCACGGCCCGGTCGCATCCACTCTGTAGTTGATGTTGATCTAGGTGAGCGCAGCGACAGTACGCGACAAGATCCAGCCTTCTTTGCGAAGGCGACTGAGATCCGCGAAGCGCTCCGAGCCGTGGAGGGTGGCGGATGATGGTTCGACAATTGCGTGGCCGGATTTCTGTTCTAGGGCCGCCGATCACGGTGGGTGTGGTCGGTCTCCTGCTCTGGGAAGCGGTCGTAAGGGGATTTGGAATTCGAGAGTTCTTGTTGCCAAAGCCCACTTCGATCATGGAAGAGCTTGTTGACAATTGGCCCGTTCTGCGCCATGCCATATGGGAAACAGGATGGATCGCGGTAAGTGGTCTACTGATCGGCATCATGGCCGGTGTAGCGCTGGCTTTCGTGACCACGCGTTTTCGTACCCTCGAAGAGGGACTTACACCACTTGCCGTGGTCGTCAACGCCACGCCCATAGTGGCCCTTGCCCCCATCTTCAATGCCTGGTTCGGGATCACCGGCACGCTTAGCAACCAGGCCGTAGTAATCGCCGTGGTCTTCTTCCCAGTCTTCATTAATACGTCTCGAGGCCTTACCGAAGTACATCCCGATGAGATTGAGCTCATGCATTCCTATGCGGCTAGCGAGTGGACGATCCTTCGGGAGGTTCGAATTCCCAACGCTCTTCCGTTTTTCGCCAATTCCCTCCGGCTGGTGGCACCCCTGTCGGTGATTGCCGCGATCGTGGCCGAGTACTTCGGGGGCCCCCAAGACCGCATCGGCAACGTGATCACGTCGAACGTCGCATTCGTGAGATACGACGTTGCTTGGGCTGCCATAGCAGTTGCCTCTGCTCTTGGCCTAGCTTTGTTTGCTGTAGCCCTACTAGTTGAGCGCGCAAGCATGCCTTGGCGAGCGGCGATGGGCGATGGTGAGTTCACAACTACACCCGGGAGGGAATGATGAAGAAGCGATTTACGACGGGACTGCTGGCGGTGCTGGCAGTTCTAGCGTTGTTTGCTACTGCCTGTGGCGATGACGAAGCTGCGGTCGGTATTGGCGACTGCGACTCGGTTGACTCTGTTTCGCTGCAGTTGCAGTGGCTTACCCAGGCTCAGTTCGCGGGCTACTACGCGGCCGCCGACAAGGGGATCTACGAGAAGTACTGCCTTGATGTGGAGATTCGTGAAGGTGGCGTCGACATTGCCCCCCATCAGCAGTTGGCTTCAGGGGCTGTGGACTTCGCTGTGTCATGGGTGCCCAAGGCCCTGGTGCCACGCGAAGAGGGCATGGACATCGTAAATGTGGCCCAGGTGTTCCAGCGCTCGGGGACCCTGCAGGTCTCGTGGGCCGACGCCGGTATCGATAGTCCCGCGGACCTGGCTGGCAAGGTGGTCGGCAACTGGGGTTGGGGCAACGAGTTCGAGCTCCTAGCCGGCTCACGCAAAGCGGGCCTCGATCCGTCCAGCGACTACGAGTTGGTCCAGCAGAGTTTCGACATGTTGGCTCTACTCAACGGAGAGATCGACGCCGCCCAGGCAATGATCTACAACGAGTACGCCCAGATGCTTGAGGCAATCAACCCGGCTACTGGAAAGCGTGTCACAGCGGCTGACCTGTCGGTCATCGATTGGAACGACGAAGGGACGGCCATGCTCCAGGACGCCCTCTGGGCCGATGGCGCTCGACTCGGCAACGCCGACTACGCCGACATCACCACCCGCTTTGTGGCTGCCTCTCTTGAGGGTTGGATGCACTGCCGCGACAACTCAGCGGAGTGCGTTGAAATCGTGCTTAACAACGGCTCGTCGCTTGGTGCCTCACATCAGGCGTGGCAGATGAACGAGATCAATGGCCTGATCTGGCCGTCGCCCGACGGGGCCGGCGTGATGGACGAGGGCCTGTGGGCCCAGACCATCGACGTGGCGACTAGCCAAGGCATCCTCGCCTCAGCACCCGACTCCGGCGCGTACACAACGGAGTATGCCGAGGCGGCCGTGGAACTGTTGAAGAACCGCGGCGTGGACACCACTGGCAAGAACTGGCGTCGAGTGAATGTAACCCTCAACCTGGGCGGCGAGTAGCTGTTCAGAGGGGCGGCGGTGACTCTGTCCCGCTTGTCCCAACTCCCGGGTGCTCCGGGGGGGGCCGCCCCCCAACCCCCGGGGGGGGCCCGGGCGCCGCCCCGCAAACCCCCCCCCACCCCCCCCCCCCCGGGCCCCCCCCCCCGGGCTCCGAACGTATACCCGACCCCATCAGGCCCGTCTCGTGACGCGGACATCAGAATGACCTGATGAGAGAGATGGCCATCCGGGCTGCGGTGATCCTCGTAGGCCTGGTTCTGTTCGGCGCTGGGATCGGCGCCCTGTTCCTGGCCGACCTAGGTGTCGGTCCATGGGACGTTCTACACGACGCCCTGGCAGGCCTAACCGGCCGGCAGCCGGGGACGGTGATCATCACCCTTGGGATTGTTCTGCTGGGTCTGGTGGCCATGCTCCACCAACCCATCGGGCCGGCAACGGTGGCCAACGTGGTGATTATCGGAGCCACTGTCAACGTCGTGTTGGCTGTCGTCGAACCGCCGGACGCGTGGCCGGTCAGGGGGGCTTTGGTCGTCTTAGCCCCGTTGGCCGTTGCGTTCGGTTCCATGCTCTACCTAGGGGCAGGCCTGGGAACCGGTGTACGCGACGGCTTGATGACGGCACTTGTCGACACCGGTCTCAGTATCCGGGCCGCCCGTACCTGCCTCGAAGTCACTGTCCTGGTGGGTGGTGGGGTGCTCGGAGGGTCCTACGGGTTCGGCACACTGGCCTTCGCCCTGCTGGTCGGCCCCCTACTTCAGGTATTCCGGCACCGTGTCTGGGCTGGGTACCCCGAGCCGGCAGGTTGGGTCTACCGGCGCCGTCGAAGATGATGGATCTTCGGGTGGCCGATTCCGACTAGAGGCCTGCAGTGGCGCCATGGCCGAGGTCGGCGTTCTCACCAGCAGAAATGACTGACCCAGCCTGAACGCGGTGACCCGGATCCTGGTCCGACGGGGCGAGCGACACTAGGGAGACGGGTTGCGCCTGGATCGGATGCAGGGGTGTGGTCCCGCATCGTTGAGGGCAAGGGGCACGACCTAGCGTCCGACGGGGTCACCGGGCCAGCCACAGAGGCAGGCCCCGATGGGAGGTCCGGGTGCCGTCCAGCCAGGGGTTGCCGCCGGTCGAGCGGCGGGCGTGGATCGCTCTTGGGGTCTCCACCCTGGCCGCCCTGCTGACCGTCATTGACGTCTCGATCGTCAACGTGGCCTTCCCGTCGATCCGACGGGACCTTGGGGCTTCGGAAGCCGGCTTGTCGTGGGTGCTGTCCGGCTACTCCATCTCGGTGGGGGCCTTCCTCCTGTTGGCCGGACGCCTGGCCGACCAGAAGGGCCGTCGCCTCCTGTTCATGGTCGGCGTGGGGGTGTTCGTCGTCGGTTCTTTCCTGTCAGGGATGGCCGAGAGCGTGACGTGGTTGGTCTCTGCCCGGGTACTACAGGGGGTGGGAGGTTCCATCCTGGGGCCCTCGTCCATGTCCATGGTGCTGCCTGAATTCCCCCCGGAGCGGCGCTCTATGGTGATCGGCATCTGGGGAGCCTCGGCGGCCCTCGGGGCCGCGTTGGGTCCATCGATCGGGGCGATCCTCATCGATCTGGCGTCTTGGCGGTGGATATTCCTGGTCAACGTGCCCATCGGGATAGTGCTACTGGCTGCCACTCCGAGGTTCGTACGGGAGACCTGGGATCCCGATGCCCGGGGCGGCTACGACCTGGTGGGGGTGCCAGCGGGAACCCTCGGCGTGGCTCTGCTGCTGCTCGGCGTGGTGGAGGGTGAACGGTGGGGCTATGGCTCGGGTCGCACTCTGATAACTGTGGGAATCGGCCTGATGCTGGTCGTGGTCTTGTTCGTCCGCTCGGCCCGCCATCCCAGTCCGCTGATCGACCTATCCCTAGTCCGGATTCGGTCGTTCTGGTCGGCCGGCCTGGGCCAGGTATTCTTCACCTCCGCGTTCATTGCCACCATCTTGTTCAACACTTTGTTGCTCCAGGAACTCTGGGGATGGTCGGTGCTGGCTGCCGGCTTCGGCGTTGTTCCCGGGCCGGCTTTCGCTGCCCTGCTGGGTGGGCCGGTGGGTTCGGTTGCTGACCGGGTCGGGCACCGCACCCTTTTGGTCATCGGTTCGGTGGCCGCCGCCTGTTGTCCTGCGTGGCTGTGGTGGAGCGTCACCGCAGAGTCATCGTGGGCCACCACGATGCTGCCGGCCCAACTCTGTCTGGGGATCGGGGTGTCGTGCTCCTTTGCTACCTTCGCCTCCCTCGGCCTGCGGGATGTCTCGCCGGCCCGCTTCGGGGTGGCCAGTGCCATGCTGAGGACCCTCAGCACGTTGGGGTTCGCTGTTGGCGTCGCGGTTGCTGTGGCAGTGCTTACCGCTTCGCTCCACCTCGGTCGCCTAGTGGCGTTTGGCCGCGTCTGGGCGATGTTGGCGTGCACCTTCATGGTTGGCGCTGTTTTCTGCGCTGTGACCTGTCCGGGCAAGCCGGATGGGGCACCACCGGTGCGACGGGTTAGGCAGTCCGTCCCAACCGGACCGGGAGCACGTCTCGACCCCGGAGGATGATTCGGGCGTTGTAGGTGGGCTGGCCGGCTATGGCCAGGTCAGGGAACCGCCGGACCAGTCGGGTGATGGCGATCTCGCCTTCCATACGGGCCAAAGCGGCTCCTAGGCAGTGGTGGACTCCGCTCCCGAAGGACAGGTGGCGATTGGCCTCTGGTCGAGTCACGTCCAGGTCATCGGCCGTCGCTCCCCAGAAGCGGGGATCCCGGTTGGCGCTGCCGAGAGCGGTCAGCACCATTTCCCCGGCTGCCACCTCGACACCTGACACCTCTACGTCGTGCATGACCCGGCGCCCTGAGGTCTGGACGGGGCTGTCGTAGCGCAGCAGTTCGTCGGCCACCGTCGTGTCCACCGACTCGTCAGTTCGCACCAGATCCATCTGGTCAGGGTGGCGCAGCAGTGCGTGGGTGCCGTTGCCGATCAGGTTGACCGTGGTCTCGTGCCCGGCCACGAACAGGAGCGAAGTCATGGAGAGCAACTCCGCCTCGGTCATCCGGTCGCCTTCCTCCTCGACCTGGACCAGGTCGGTCAGGAGGTCGGCGGCTGGGCTTTGGCGTTTCGCTGCGATGGCCTCGGTGAGGTACTGATCCATGTGCACGGCGGCGTCCATGGCCGCATCGACCTGTTCGGGGGTCAGGAACGGCTCAAGGGTCTGTGTGAGGGCGTGGGACCAGGCCCGGACTTGGGCCACGTCAGCCTTGGGGAGGCCGAGCATGGCGTGGATTACCGCGAACGGAATTACGAAGGCGTAATCGGCAATGAGGTCGATCTCGTCCCGGTCGGTGAGTTCGTCCAGCAGGTCATCCACGATGGCTGTGGTCTGGTCGCGCATACGGCCGATGGCCCGCGGGGTAAAGGTGCGCTGCACCAATTTCCGGAGGCGAGTGTGGTCTGGTGGGTCCAGCCCGAGGATGGACGGCACCCGCTCGTCCTGACGGTCTCGGAGGGGCAGCATGTGTTCCGGGGTTGTCTCGCTCGTCTCGAACCGCCGGACCGACGTCTGGGGGTCACGGAGTATCTGGTGGGCGTCGTCATAGCGCGACACGACTAAGACGCCGAGCGGGGTTCGGTGCACGGGGTCTTCGTCCCGCAGGCGGGCGTAGTGCGGGTACGGGTTGAGCAGGAAGTCTGGATCGAACGGGTTCCAGGACGGGGCGTCAACGGAATCGGTCACGTGATAGACGCTACCGACGTCCATCTGACCGTTTCTAAGCGGGCATCGGTCCCGGTGCTGGTCTACAGGCTGGCACCCACCTCGTATCCGGAGCGGATGGCCCCCTCGATGTAGCCGACTGATCCGGCGTCACCCACCACGTGGACCTCGACGTCGTCGCCGATACCGGTCCGAATGGCCCCAGCCAGTGAGGAGTCTGGCTGAACGCTGCTGGCCAACAGCACGCTGTCCGCGCCGAATCGCACCTCGTTGCCGTCGTCCTCGTCGGTCGCCACGGTTCGGGCGACCACTTCGTCGGCGGTAATGGCCACTAGGTGGGTCCTAGTGCGGAAGTCCACGCCGTGCGCTCGGGCCTCGTGGAGGGTCCGCCAGCGTCGGGGGTGTGCCATCTCGGTGGCTAGGTCGCCTCCCTCCTCTAGGACGGTCACCGACCGACCCCGGTCGGCTAGGAACTCGGCCAACTCGGTGCCTACCAGTCCGCCACCCACCACCACGACTCGTTGTCCGATGGGCATCCACCGGCGGGACAGGGAGCGGACCCGGCCCATGTCGGTGGTGATGCCTAGGACCCGCGCGACGGCTAGGGCAAGACGCACGAGTGGCCCCGATCGGTGGTTGGAGTCCCCTCCCTCGCCGGTCAGCAGGCTGCGCAGGTCGTCGCCGGAAAGCACGTGCGGCAGGTTGACTCCGGGTGTGTTCGGACGGTCCCGGACGGCGCCGGTGGCCACCACCACGGCACCCGGGCGCAACGCGGCGACCATCGCCGGCGTAGCCGTCGTGGCGGTGCGGACCTCCACGCCGGCTTCGGCCAGGGCGGCCGCCATCCACCGGACTAGGTCGCCGTTCAGCGGCGTGGTCAGCGACGAGAAGCGGGCCGTACCACCGAGGTGGCTGGCCCTTTCCAGCAGGGTCACCTTGTGGCCCCGTTCGGCGGCCACCCGGGCTGCCTCCATGCCCCCCGGTCCGCCCCCGACCACTACCACGTGACGGGGTGGGGAAGCCGGCGTTGGCTCGGGCCAACCCTGGTGGCCTAACTGGGCGTTTACCGCGCACACCGGAGCTGCCGACCAGAAGTTCTGGGCTACGCAAACGAAGCAGTTGATGCACGGGCGCACCAAGTCGGGGCGACCCGCGGCCAGCCGGTTCGGGAGGTCTGGGTCGGCCAGCAACTGGCGACCCATGGCGATCAGATCGGCGCCCCCGTCGGCCAGGATCCGCTCACCGTCGTCGGGTCGGATGCGCCCGACGGCGATCACTGGGACGTCCACGGCGGCCTTCACTGTTCGAGCCAGATCCTCGTATTGGCACGGACGCCACGGCAGTGGCCCTTCGGTAAATCCCGGGCCGCCAGTGATTGACGAGTAGGCAGTGACGTGGATGGCGTCGGCACCGGCGTTGGCGGCCACTCCGGCGTACCGGGCCGCGAGGTCAGGCGTGATCCCGCCCTCAAGAGCGTCATCCCGACCGTTAAGGCGGACCAGGATGGCAAAGTCAGGGCCGCAACGCTCTCGGACGGCCTCCACGACCTCGACCATGAGGCGGGCCCGGTTCTCTTCGGAGCCGCCGTAACGGTCGGTCCGTTTATTCCAGGCCGGCGAGAGGAAGGTGTCCAACAGGTAGCCGTGGCCGGCGTGGACTTCCAAGCCGTCGAGGCCAGCGGCTTGGATGCGAACAGCGGCGTCGGCGAACTTCCTCACCACGTCAGCCAGGTCCTCAACCGTGGCTTCGGCGTAGGTGGGCATCTTGCCGTCGGTGAGGGCGGACATGGCCACCAACTCGTCCGTGGTCGTATCGGCCATGATCGACATCGGGTCGGTGTCGGGAAGCGGAAGGCTGGGCACCAGACAGGGCCGGCCCTCGGCCGTGTCCACCCCAGAGATACGACCGTGGTGGTTGGCTTGGACTACCAACTTCGAACCGTGGGCGTGGACGGCCTTGCCTAGGCGCCGTAGTCCGGGGACCACCCCGTCGTGCGACAGGGCGGGTTGGTGACGGGCTGTGGCTCCGTGGGGGTAGGAAACGGCCGAGGTCTCCAGCACAAGCAGGCCGGCTCCTCCTCGGGACCGTTCCTCGTAGTGGGCCACCAGACGATCAGTGATCAGCCCGTCCTCGCAGACATTCTGGTCCATGGCCGGCAGGACGATCCGGTTCCGTAGCTTCAGGGGGCCCACTCGGATGGGAGATAGCAGGAGCGGATGGGAGGAGCCAGATGGCATGTTGGGAATTGTGCCTGACGGCAGGCCACTGGGGCTACGTGGCCCAGCGCGGGTCAGGACCCAAGCTTCCTTAGGGACTTCCGGCGCCAGCTCTCAGTGGTGTCCACGGCATTGAACGTGAAGCAGTGGATCCCAGCGATTCTCAACTCGTCAGCTCGACAGGAGAGCGGGGCGATGAGCTTGTTTGGGTCATAGCCGCCGGGCGACAGTAGGCGGATCACCGATGCCCTGTTCTTTCTTAGGTATCGAGTCGAGTGGCCGATGCCCAGCCGGATCGAGATAGCCAACAACCTCGCCCGGTCGACGGCCCCCGGAACCCCGAGGTGGCATGGAAGGTCCACGCCGGCGGCCCGACGATCTTCCAGCCAGTCGCCGATGGTGTCGGCGTCAAAGCACATCTGGGTGGCCATGTAGCCCTTGAGACCAGCCTCCCGGATCAGCTCCTGCTTCTCGACCAGGGCGTCCATCAGAGCTTGGTCGGGGATGGCGGCGTGGCCGTCGGGGTAGGAGCCGATACCCACTACGTCAACGTTGGGGCGGCGGTCCAGGAAGGAGTGTAGGAAGCCGGCGGCGTCGGTGAACGGGCCCCGGGGGTCGGCGTCACCACCGATGCAGAACACCGTCCGAATGCCAAGGGCGTTCACCCGTTGGACGATCCGGTCTAGGTGTCCTTCGTCCTCCACCATGCGGGCTGCGATGTGGGGGATCACCGTGAAGCCCTTTTCGGCGTAGCCGGCGCACAGGTCCAGGGTGTCGTCAACTGTCTTGGCTGGTGAGCAGGTCACCGAGACGGTGGCACCTGCCGGCAAGTGCTGTGACTGGTCGGCCAGGTTCTTGAGTGGGATCAACTCATAGGTCATGCCCTCGAGCAGCCGCTTCTGGACGGCCCTATTGGCCTGGTTTCGGGTGGCCACGCAGCCTCCCTTTCACATGCGAGCCGGCTCGGCGTGTGCCGACCGGTGGGTCCGTGGTGTTGGTCTCCGGCGGTTACCGGCGACCCGGTTGACAGGGTCGAAGGAGGGTCAACTTAGGCCGACGATTTCACCGTTCTCGTCGATGTCAATACCCATGGCACCCGGCCGGGCGCCCAGCCCGGGCATCGTACGCATATCGCCGCAGATCGGGTACACGAAGCCGGCTCCCACAGAGGCCCGGACCTCGCGGACGGGAAGCGTCCACCCGGTTGGGGCGCCCTTAAGGGCGGCGTTCGAACTGATCGACAGGTGCGTCTTGGCGATACACACCGGCAGATTGCCGAAGCCGTTGGCCTCGTACGTGTCGATCTGCTTGTTGGCCTGTGGCGAGAAATCCACACCGTCAGCGCCGTAGACCTTGTCGGCCACGGTACGGATCTTGTCCCGGAGCGACATCTCGTCCGGATACAGGACCTGGAAGTCGCTGGGCTCGTCGGCCGCCTCAGTGACTGCCTCAGCCAACTCGGCGGCTCCCGACCCGCCGTCGGCGAAGTGGGTGGTGATCGCCGACCGGGCATTGAACTCGTCGGCGATCTCCCTGATGGCATTGATGTCGACGTCGTGGTCGCCAGGGAACACGTTGATGGCCACTACGGGAGACACCCCATGGATCTGCATGTTCTCTAACTGCTTGCGGAGGTTGTCACCTCCCTGGTGCACCTCGTCGGGGTTTTCGGCCAGGAGGGCCTCGGGCAGAGGCTTGCCGGCAACGATCTTGTGGTTGCCGGAGTGGGCCTTCAGACCGCGAACGGTGGCCACCAGAACAGCGGCGTCGGGGGCGATGCCCGAATAGCGGCACTTGATGTTGAAGAATCGCTCGGCGCCCATATCGGCGCCGAAGCCCGCCTCGGTGAGTAGGAAGTCACCGGTGTGGATACCGATCTGGTCGGCCACGATTGACGAGTTGCCGGTGGCGATGTTCCCGAACGGGCCGCAGTGGACCAGGGCGGGAGTGCCCTCCAGGGTCTGCATCAGGTTGGGCTTGATGGCTTCCTTGAGGATGACCGTCATCGAGCCGGCTACACCGAGGTCCTCGGCGGTGACCGGAGTGCCAGCCTTGTCGTAGCCGACGACGATTCGGCCCATTCGTTGGCGCAGGTCGGCCAGCGAGGTGCACAGGGCGAGGGCTGCCATGACCTCGGAGGCGGCGGTGATGTCAAAGCCGGTCTCGCGGGGGACGCCATCTAGCCGACCGCCTAGGCCGACGACGATGTTGCGCAGCGCCCGCTCGTTGATGTCCATGACCCGCCGCCACGTGATGTTGTGGAGGTCCAGTCCTAGCTCATTGCCGTGAAACAAGTGGGCGTCGAGCATGGCCGAGCACATGTTGTGGGCCGCCGTGACAGCGTGCATGTCTCCGGTTAGGTGGAGGTTGAACAGCTCCATAGGTACGACCTGGCTGTAGCCGCCGCCGGCCGCCCCGCCCTTGATCCCGAACGTTGGACCCATCGAGGGTTGGCGAATGGCGATGGTGGCCTTCTTCCCGATGTGACTGAAGCCCTGGCCGAGGCCGACGGTCGTTGTGGTCTTGCCTTCGCCTAGGGGCGTGGGGGTGATGGCTGAGACGACCACGTACCGGGCCTTCGGACGGTCGGCCATCCGTCCAATGGCATCCAACTTGATCTTGGCAGCGCCCTCGCCGTAGGGCTCTAGACAGTCGGTCGGGATTCCGGTCTCCGACGCGATCTCGGCAAGGGGGCGCAGTTCGGCGCCTCGGGCAATTTCCAGGTCGGAGGGGAACGGCATTGTTCTCTTCTCTATCTCTTCCGGGTTCCGGTCCGGTACCCGCGGGTGCGGGCCGGAGGGTATGACTCGGGCAGGCTGACGGCCCGGGACGGCGTGAGTGTACTCAGGCGAGGCGTCGAGTTGTACTGAGTGGAAAGAACCTCCAATGGTAGGAAACCCCATCCGTTGGGGTATCAGGACCTGCTGGTTCATCCGAACTCATCGGGGATGACCTCCTTGCGACGGGCGATGAAGTCCAGCATGGCCTCGTCTGCCGCCTCGTCCAGGGGTGGCGGCTCGTAGTCGCGGAGCATCTTCTTCCAGATGCCGTTGGCCCGCTGGGAGGCGTCCAGACTCCCATCCTCGGCCCACTGCTCGAACGAGTCGTTGTTGGCCACCTCGGACCGGGCAAAGGCTGTTTCGAAGTTGGCCAGCGTGTGGGCGGTGCCCAGGAAGTGCTGACCGGGCCCGACCTCCCGGATGGCGTCCATGGCCTGGCCGTTCTCCGAGAGGTCGACACCGTTCACGAAGGTGGCGGCCAGGTTGCACTGGTCGGCGTCAATGATGAACTTCTCATAGCCCATGGCCAGGCCGCCCTCCAGCCAGCCTGCTGAGTGAAGTAAGAAGTTCACCCCGGCCAGCAGGGAGGGGAGGAAGGTGGCCATGGATTCCGCGGCGGCCTGGGCGTCAGGGATCTTGGAGGCGCAGAGGTTGCCTCCCGAACGGAACGGCACCCCGAGGCGTCGGGCTAGAGCGGCAACCGTGAAAAGAACTAGCGCTGGTTCGGGGGTTCCGAAGGTCGGGGCGCCGGTCTGCATGGACATGGAGCTGGCGAAGGAGCCGAACACCATAGGTGCCCCTGGATTGATCAGCTGGACGAAGGTCATCCCGGCCAGGGCCTCGGCCAGAGTCTGGGCGGCTACGCCGGCCACAGTTACCGGCGCCATGGCACCGGCCAGGATGAACGGGCTGATCATTGTGGCCTGGTTGGAACGGGCGTACGTTTCGGCAGCGCCCAGCATGGTGGCGTCCCAGGCCATGGGAGACGAGGCGTTGATGAGGCTCGTCATCACGGTGTTCTGGCGGACAAACTCTTTGCCGAACACGAACCCGGCCAGGTCGACAGAGTCCTGGGCTCTCTCGGCCGCGGTGACCGAGCCCATGAACGGCTTGTCGCTGTACCGGAGGTGCGAGTACACCATGTCCAGGTGCCGCTTGGAGACTGGGACGTCCACAGGCTCGACCACCGTGCCGCCCGAGTGGTGGAGGCCAGGGCTCAGGTAGGCCAGTTTCACGAAGTTGCGGAAGTCCTCCAGGGTGGCGTAGCGGCGACCTTCGTCGATGTCGTAGACGAACGGGGAACCGTAGGCCGGGACGAGGACGGTGGCGTCACCTCCTACCTGGACGTTGCGGTCCGGATTCCGGCCGTGCTGGGTGTAGGTAGAGGGTGCTGAGGACTGGATGATCTGTCGGCACATGCCGCGGGGGAACCGCACCCGTTCCCCGTCCACGTCGGCCCCAGCGTCGGCCAGTAGGGCCAGGGCTGAGGGGTAGTCCCGGAAGTCGATGCCGACCTCGGCGAGGATCGTGTCGGCATTGTGCTCGATCGTCTCTAGGCCTTCGGTCGAGACCACCTCGACCGGGGCCATGGTCCGGGTCAGGAAGGCCCGGGTCTCAGTGGCAGCCTCCGACCGGGCTGCCTGCCGTGCGGCACGTCCCCCGCTACGGCGGCCTCGTGGTGCATCACTCATGTTCGGTGTTCCTCTCCCACCGCGTTCCTGCGGCGACGTCGTCTCCCAGTCCGTTCGGTACCGGGCGCCGAGACGGTCGAACGTTGGGGGAGCGTGATTCGGGTAGACAGCCGTGGGTATTGGGCCGTCCGGTGGGGCACGGCCATGGCATCCACGAAGTGCTGCTGGAACGATGGTTCTAATGCCGTTTCGATCTTCTCGATACGGCCCACTACCTCCTGGATTTCGGTCCGGGCTCTGGCTGAAAGCAGGGCGATGACCGCCCCGGCGCCTGCCGCGTTGCCAATGCTGTTTACCCGGTCGGGGTCGCAGTCCGGGACGAGGCCGAGGACTGTGGCGCGAACGGTGTCAATGTGGCTCCCGAAGGCCCCGGCCAGGCTGATCTCGTCTACTTCGTCTACTTCCAGGTGGTCCATCAGGAGCCGGATGCCAGCGTAGAGGGCGGCCTTGGCCAGTTGGATAGATCGGACGTCGTTCTGGGTCACAAGGATCACGCTGTCGCTGTCACTCTCTTGGTCGTGCAGGACATAGGAGAGGGTCCGCCCATCGGCAATTAGACGTCGGGAAGGTCTGGTATCCGGGCCGCCGATCACGCCGTCAGCATCCATGAGGCCGGCTAGCCACAACTCGGCCACTACCTCGATGATCCCGGACCCACAGATCCCGGTCACCCCGGTGCCGGCTACCGCCTCGTCGAAACCCAGCTCGTCGGACCACGGTTCGGCGCCGATTACCCGGAACCGGGGTTCGCCGGTGTCCGGGTCGATTCGGACCCGCTCGATGGCTCCCGGGGTAGCCCGTTGGCCAGCGCTGACCTGGGCCCCCTCGAAAGCCGGACCGGTGGGGCTAGAGGCGGCCAGTATCCGTCCGTTGCCAGCCAGGACAATCTCAGCGTTGGTGCCGACATCGACGACTAGGCGGACGTCGTCGGCCGTGTGGGGGCGCGAGGCCAGGACTACAGCGGCCGTGTCGGCCCCCACGTGTCCGGCGATACACGGCAGGACGTGGATTCGGGTACAGGCGTGCGCCTCCAGGTTCAGGTCGGCCGCTGGGACGTCGAGGGCGTCCTCCACAGCGAGGGTGAATGGGGCTTGGCCAAGTGGCGTTGGGTCCAGACCCAAGAACAGGTGGTGCATGATCGGGTTGCCGACCAGCACCATTTCCAGAATCTCGTCTCGCTCGGCCTCCCCCTGGAGGCAGAGGTCGGCCAGCAGGTTGTCCAGGGCGTCGCGGACGGCGGTGGTTAACTCGGCCTCGCCACCCGGGTTCATCATTACGTAGGAGACCCGGCTCATGAGATCCTCGCCGAACCGGATCTGCGGGTTCATGGTTCCCGCCGTTGCCAGTACGGCACCGGTCGCCAGGTCGCAGAGGTGGCCGGCGATCGTCGTGGAGCCCACGTCCACGGCCACGCCCAGGGCACGGTCTCGTAGGCCCGGCCAGATAGCTACCACGCAGCGGCCATCCCGGATGGCCGCTGTCACCGTGCTAGGTCGATCGGTCGATCCATTGGTCAGACTGTCGGCCACCTTGTCATCGAGGGTGAGGCCTCCGAGGCCCCACTGGTCGGCTAGGGCGTCGAGTAGGCGGCGATCAGGACCGTCCCCGATGGTTCCGGACGGCGGGGAGATTTCGACTAGGCGGAGAACCAGGACCGGATCTAGTGCCAGGTTGCCTAGGTCCACATCCTTGCGGATCACCTGTCGATGGACCTGGCTTTCGGCTGGGACGTCGATCACCAAGTCACCGCACACCGCGGCAGCGCAACCCAGCCGTCGGGATTCTGTCAGAGGCCGACGGCCCCGGTAGTTCTTCTCGACAGCTCCGCGGGGCGATACGTGGTTGTCCACGGCGGTGATTCCGTGCTTGGCAAACTCTCCGAAGGTGGGCTCCACCTGGCAGCGCCCGCAGATCCCGCGGCCTCCGCAGACCGAGTCCAGGTCCACTCCCAGCTGGCGGGCGGCATCCAGCAAGGTGGTGCCGGCGGCGAACGAGTCCCTAAGGCCCGAGGGCGTGAAGACGACGAGGTGGTCTTCGGCTTCGGTCATGGGCTCATGCTGAGCGGTAGCTCAGGCTTGCGTTCGGGCGCGGCGACCGCCACGACGTTCGCGGGCGCCGACGGCTTCGGGGTCCCGGTGATGGCGGATCCAGGAGGCGCAGTTGGTGTCGGCGCCGGTGAGGATGTCGGCGGCTTGGACTCGTACCCGCACCTCGCCGTGCAGGGGGTTCATGATGGCTGACGTCATGCCGTGGCTGATCGACATGGCCAGGAACGTGCCGGTGACAGCGTGCCGGTTGGGGAGACCGAAGCTCACGTTGGATGCACCGCAGGTCGTGTTCACCTTGAGCTCCTCGCGGAGGCGTCGGACTAGAGCAAAGACCTGTTGGCCGGCCGATCCCATGGCGCCTATCGGCATGACCAGGGGGTCCACCACCACGTCGGCGGCTGGGATTCCGTAGTCGGCGGCCCGGTGCACGATCTTGCGGGCCACTTCGAAGCGCACATCGGGGTCCTCGGAGATCCCGGAGTCGTCATTGGAGATGGCCACCACGGCAGCGCCGGCCTTCGCCACCAGCGGTAGGACCCGTTCCAGCACCTCGTCCTCGCCGGTCACCGAGTTGACCAGAGGTTTGCCTTGGTACACGGCGATACCGGCCTCCAGGGCCTCAATGATCGACGAGTCGATACTCAAGGGAACGTCGGTCACCGACTGCACGAGTTGGATGGCTCGGGCCAGCAGGGCTGGTTCGTCGGCGAGGGGAATCCCCGCGTTGACGTCCAGCATGTGGGCGCCGGCCTCTACCTGGGCGATGGCGTCGGCCTCAACACGGCTGAAGTCTCCAGCCTTCATCTCGTCGGCCAACTTCTGACGCCCCGTGGGGTTGATGCGCTCGCCGATCATGACGAAGGGTCGGCCGAAGCCGATGGCCACCTCCCGGGTGGCGGAACTGAGGATGGTGTCGGTCATCTCTAGATCGATCTCTCTGGTCGGGGAACCGTCAGCGGTGACGGTCCCACGGTCGGGGTGTCTCTGGCTATTCCTCTTGTTTTTCTGCACCGCCGGACCGCACGAGTCGCTCCAGCCGATCGTTGGGATAGGCCTCCTCAAGGCGGGCCGCCTCGACGGCCACGGCGGGCGCCATGTCGGCGAGACATTCGGCGGTTTCGCGACGCCACTGCGCCACGTACGAGTCGGTGTCGTTCATTCCGGCCACCATGGCCGCCCGGTCAATAGCGTGCTGGAAGCGGGCATCCAGCAGCGCCTTCTCCCGGTTCCTCCCCTGCTGGGCGGTGACTTGGGCCGGGATGTCGCGCCAGTAGATGGTGACGAGCTGTGCGGCCATAGTTCAGCGGGCTCCGGCAGGAGCGGGTCCGGTGGAGGCCACGGCACCGTCGTCGACGTATCGGCCGAGATCCCGACCGTCGATCCGACCCAACGAGACGATGCTGGTCTCTAGTTCTCCGAGGCCCGTGCGCCGGTGCTCGAAGGCGAGTCCCAGGCGGTCGGCAGCGACCCGGGCACGCTCCACGAGATCGGGATCGTCAACTTGTGACAGGTAGACCAGCCGGTGGTAGTTGCCGAACACGGCATCTCGCATCTCGGGGTGGGTGTCCAGCCAGAAGGCCCGAACGACGAGACGGTCGAAGTGCTTCACCAGGTAGTCGGTTAGGAAGAAGGTCCCCAACTCCTCGGCATGGAGGTCGGCGAACTCGACGCTTCCGGTGAGGAACTCATAGCAGTGGTTGCCGGGCAGGCGGTCGACCCCGAGTTCGTCACACATGGCGTCGAGGCGACCACCAGTGCCGCAGTCCCCGTAGCCAACGAAGACCCTGTCGTAGCGGTCGGCGGCACTTCGGACACGTTCGGCCACCCGGTCGGGGATCACCTCGGGGGTGTTGTGGTAGGAGGCGGGTAGGCACTCGACGTCGACATGGTCGAGGCCGTTCGCCTCCACTATCTGGAGCAACTCACGGGCAAGCGCTCCACAGGCAACAACCAGGGTCCGCCCGCCGGACGCCTCCGGCGTGCCGGAAGGCTCGTTCATGGTCGGTTAGGCCGCGGCGCGCCGTTCGGCTACCAGCCGCGAAGCTGTTTCGGCGGCGACTGCCGCATCGCGGCAGTAGGCGTCGGCGCCGATGGCTTCGCCGAACTCTTCGTTTAGGGGGGCTCCGCCCACCATCACGACGTACTCCTCCCGGAGGCTCTTCTCCTGGAGGGTGTCGATCACGACTTTCATGTAGGGCATGGTGGTGGTTAGCAGGGCCGACATCCCAAGGATGTCCGGCTTGTGCTCGTCCAGGGCTCCGAGGAACTCCTCGACGTCGGTGTTGATGCCGAGGTTGATGACCTCGAAACCCGCACCTTCGAGCATCATGGCGACCAGGTTCTTGCCGATGTCGTGGATGTCGCCCTTGACGGTGCCAATGACCACCTTTCCGATGGGCTCGGCCCCCGTCTCGGCTAGTAGTGGCCGGAGGATGGCCATGCCGGCCTTCATGGCGTTGGCGGCTAGGAGCACCTCGGGAACGAAGAGGATGCCGTCGCGAAAGTCAATGCCGACGATCCGCATGCCCTCGACCAGAGCGTCGTTCAGTACACGGTCGGCACCCCAACCCCGGCCGAGGAGGATGTTGGTGCCGTCGACAATCTCGTCGGCCAGGCCGTCATAGAGATCATCGTGCATTTGGGCGGTTAGGTCCTCGTCGCTGAGGCTCGCCAGATCGATCTCTTCGTTGACGGGGTTCTCTTCGGCCATGATGCGCTCCGTTGCGGATCGGGGGCCACGGTCATGGCCCGGGTCAGCCTTGGGTGCCGTTTCCCACAATGTGGGAAGTTCCTGTATAATGGGAAGACTAGCACTGGCG
>JAZADL010000141.1:0-5332 GCA_036123635.1 Actinomycetota bacterium | reverse complement strand
AGATCCTGCACCTGGTCAACGACGGTGTGGCCACCACGCGAGAGCTGGACGAGGCGGTGCACTACGGCCCGGGCCTGAGGTGGGCCGGCATGGGGACCAACCTCACCTTCCACCTGGCGGGCGGTGACGGGGGAATGCGCCACATGCTCGGCCAGTTTGGTCCGGCCCTGAAATTGCCATGGACGAAGCTGGAGGCCCCGGACTTGACCTCGGATCTCATCGAGGCGATGGCCGCCGGCTGCGAGGAGCAGGCCGAGGGCCGGTCCATGGCAGAGCTGGAACGCCTTCGCGACGACTATCTGGTCAACGTCATGCGATCGCTACGTCCGCTGGGCCTGGGAGCCGGACAGTTGGTGGCCGAACGGGAGGCCCGGATCCACGAGGCTGGCCTGCCGGCCCAGTGGTCAGAGGGTGACCCGGTGGCCGCCCCGCTGACTCTGTACGAGACGACTGTCGAGCCTGATTGGGTGGACTACAACGGCCATATGTCTGAGTGGGCGTTCCTGACCGCCTTTGGGTGGGCCAGCGACAAACTCTTTCGGTACGTGGGCGTTGACGAGGACTACCGGTCGGCCGGTCACACTTTCTTCACTGTGGAGACCCACCTGAATTACGTGCGAGAGGCCTCGCTGACCGATCCACTCCGGTTCACCACCCAGGTGCTGGGCGTGGACGCCAAGCGGCTCCACTTCTTCCACGCCATGGAGCACGCCACCACCGGTGACCTGCTGTGCACCACTGAGCAGATGCTGCTGCATGTGGATACCAGGGTCGGATCCACGGCCCCCCTTCTTCCCGGTCCGGCGGCTGCGCTGACCGCCATTGCCAAAGCTCACGCCGATCTGCCTGTCCCACCCCAGGTGGGTCAGGTCATGGGCCTGACCTGACCCGATCGACGATCCCCGGAGCCGACCATGGATTTCGCCCTGACGAACGAGCAGGAGATGGTGGTGGACACCGTCCGGACCTTCGTCGAACGCGAGTTAGTTCCCCACGAGGAGGAGGTGGAGCGACTGGGCGACGTGTCATCCGATCTGGTGGCTCGGATTCGAGATCGTTCCCTGGAGGCAGGGATTTACGCAGCCAACATGCCGGCCGAGTTGGGTGGCGGGGGACTTGACAACCTGACTATGGCTCTGGTGGACCGAGCGTTCGGCTGGACCCAGTACGCCTTGCACTACGTGGTAGCCCGTCCTTCCAATATCCTCCAGGCCTGCACGGGGGACCAGGTCGAAGAATACCTAATGCCTACCATCCGGGGTGAGCGGGTGGATTGTTTGGCAATGAGCGAGCCGGGGGCTGGTTCGGACGTCAGGGGCATGTCCTGCAGGGCCGTCCGGGATGGCGACGACTATGTAGTCAACGGCACCAAGCACTTCATCAGCCACGCTGACCTCGCCGACTACACGATCCTGTTCGCGGCCACCGGCGAAGAGGACACCCTCCGGGGTCCCAAAAAGCTCATTACCTCGTTCCTGGTAGACCACGACACCCCGGGCTTGGTGGTGGTGCCGGGCTACAACTCGGTCTCCAACCGCGGCTACCACAACCTGATCCTGAACTTTGACGACTGTCGGGTGCCGGCTTCCAAGGTCCTGGGAGAGGAGCACCGGGGCTTCGAGGTGGCCAACGAGTGGCTGGGGGCCACCCGGCTCCAGGTAGCCGCCATCTGTCTGGGTCGGGCCGACCGGGCCCTGTCCGTGGCCCTGGAATGGGCGGCTTCGCGGGAGCAATTCGGCCAGAAGATCGGCAAGTTTCAGGGGATCTCGTTCAAGTTGGCCGACATGCGGACCCGTATGGTGGAGGCCGAGCTGATGACCTACCGGGCGGCCTGGCTCATGGACCGTGGTGCCATGTCGGACGGCGACGCGGCAATGGCCAAGCTCTCGTCCACCGAGATGCTTCAGTTTGTGTCCGACGAGGCCATCCAGATCCTGGGCGGTATGGGCCTGATGGACGAGCTTCCCCTGGAGCGGATCTGGCGCGATGCCCGGGTGGACCGGATCTGGGACGGTACCAGTGAGATCCAGCGGCACATCGTGAGCCGTGAGATGCTCCGCCCGCTGGGCGGCTGACCGGACGGGGAGGACCAGCCATGGGACGCCTGGGCCGCCTCCTCTCCCCGCGGTCGCTGGCCGTAGTGGGAGGTCGACCAGCCGAACTGGCCCTTGAACAGTGCCGTCGTTTGGGCTTCGACGGAGACCTGTGGCCGGTGCACCCGACCCGACCCTTGTTGGACGGAATCCCGTGCCTTCCGACCGTGGACGCCCTTCCCGGTGTTCCCGACGCCGCCCTGGTGGCTGTCAATCGTTATGCCACCGTCGACGTGGTGGGACGGTTGGCCGCCATGGGAGCAGGTGCCGCCGTCTGCTATGCGTCGGGTTTCGCCGAGGCAGGGGACGACGGCCGGGCCCTCCAGCAGGATCTGCTGGCCGCCGCGGACGGTATGCCCGTGGTTGGCCCTAACTGCTACGGCACGGTGTCGGCCACAGTGGGTGCTGCTCTGTGGCCGGATCAGCAGGGCCTCTCCAGGGTGGAACGGGGCGTCGCCCTGGTCACACAGAGCGGGAACATCGGCCTCAACCTCACGTTGCAGACTCGGCCCCTGTCCATTAGCCACCTCCTGACTCTGGGGAACCAGGCCGATGTGGGGATCGAAGAGTGCCTAGAGGACCTGGTGGGCGACCCAACGGTTTCAGCCGTGGGCCTCCATGTGGAGGCCCTGCACGACGTGGCCCGCTTCGAGGAGGCCTGCCATCGTGCATCGGCGGTAGGCCTACCGGTCGTCGCCCTCAAGACCGGCTCCTCGCCCCGGGCTGCCGAAATCGCCGCCTCCCACACCTCGTCGCTGGTTGGTGCCGATGCCGCTTACGGTGCCCTCTTCGACCGCTTAGGCGTCCGCCGCGTCTGGACCCTTGCAGAGCTGCTCGACACCCTCCTGGTCTTGGACCAGATCGGTGGACTGCCAGGAAACCGGATTGTCAGCCTGAGCTGTTCGGGTGGCGAGGCGTCGATTGTCGCCGATCGCTGTGCCGACCTCGACCTGGATCTTCCCCCCTTCTCCGATGCCCAGGCCGAGAGGATCCGCGCCGCCCTGGGCGGAGGCGAAGCGACGGACCTGGTGTCGGTATCCAATCCCTTCGACTATCACACCTTCATCTGGGGAGACCGAGACCGTCTGACCGGAACCTTTACTTCCGCACTGAACGGGCCGGTCGACGCCGCCCTCCTCATTCTGGACTTCCCAGGCGCTGGACTGGACGACGCTACCTGGTGGCCGACCCTGGAGGCATTTGCCGAGGCCAGCGCATCAACCGGAAAACCGGGCGTAGTGGCCGCCTCCCTGGCCGAGAATCTGCCGGTAATTGTCGAGGAAGCGGCGACCGACGCCGGGCTGGTGGCCGTGCGGGGTATCGAGGCGGCACTCGTGGTTCTGGAGGCTGCGGCCCAGTGGGGCGCCCGGTTCGATCATCCGCCGCTCCTGCCACCAGGGCGCGCCCCAGGACCGACGCGTCGCATAATGGGAGACGAGGCCAGGAGATTGCTAGAGAAGGCTGGGGTTCCGGTACCCCGGTGGGAGATGGTGTCGATCGACAGGGCTGGAGAGGCGGCCGACCGGTTGGGGTACCCGGTAGTGGTCAAGGCCGTCGGGCTGGCCCACAAGACGGAGGCCAACGCGGTGGCGCTGGACCTCAGTGACACCGGTGCGGTCGACGAGGCAGCTTGCCGGATTGCCCGGGCGTCGGCCGCCGAGACGGTGATCGTCGAGCACCAGGTCGACGACGCGGTTGTTGAGTTGCTGGTATCGGTACGCCGGGAGGACCCGGTGGGCTGGTTGCTCACCGTCGGCGCAGGCGGAACCCTGGTGGAGATCCTGGAGGACACCCGCAGCTTGCTGCTTCCGGTCACCGGGGAGGACGTGCGGTCCGCCCTCCGGGGCCTGTCGGTCTGGCCACTGCTGGCCGGCTACCGGGGACGTCCGGGAGCCGACATGGAGGCTGTGGTGGATGTTGTCATCGGGGTGGCTCGGATGGCCGTGGGGGGAGACGGCTTGGTTGAGGTGGAGTGCAACCCGTTGATTGCCGGGGCGGAGGGTGCCACGGTGGTCGACGTACTGGTCGAACGCGAGGACCCGGAGGGGGCACGATGAGCGACGGGGCAGCGGTCCGGACCACGGTGAACGGTGGGGTACTGGAGGTGGTCCTGGACCGTCCAAAGGCCAATGCCATCGACGCCTCCACCAGCCAGGAACTGGGCCGGGTGTTTGCCGGGTTCAGGGACGACCCATCACTGAGGGTCGCCGTGTTCACAGGGGCGGGTGACCGATTCTTCTCGGCTGGTTGGGATCTTGGAGCGGCGGCAGACGGCGAGGAGTTCGAGGCCGACTACGGCGAGGGCGGCTTCGGTGGCTTTGGCGAGTTGCCCCGAAGGAACAAGCCGGTGGTGTGTGCAGTAAACGGCCTGGCCGTAGGTGGCGGTTTCGAGATCGCTCTGGCCGCCGAGTTCGTGGTAGCCGCCGAGCACGCTGAATTCTTTCTACCCGAAGCCAGCCTGGGAATCATCCCCGACGCGGGAGCGATCCGGCTGCCTCGGATTCTGCCGCCGGCGGTGGCCACCGAGGTGCTCATAGGTGGGCGACGGCTGGACGCCCAGGAGGCTGAACGGTGGGGCCTCGTCAACCGGGTAGTTCCGGCGACCGACCTCCGAGCAGCGGCCCTCGAGTTAGCTGGTCGGATCTCTGCTTCCGCCCCACTGGCCGTGGAGGCGGTGCTGGCCATTGACCGGGCCACCCGCCACCTCTCCCTGGAAGAGGCGTTCGCCTACCTCCGGTCGGGTGATTTGGAGGCCTACGAACGCATGCTGGCCTCGAAGGACGCACAGGAGGGACTACAAGCTTTCGTCGAGAAGCGGGATCCCCATTGGCAGGGTTCTTGATCCACTCGAGGGAAGGCCTGACCCTCGGGAAACCGCGCTAGTTTCCGGCCTCGACGACGGTTCCCGACCAGGGCCGCTGTTGAGGCGACTGAAGGATTGCGACCGGACTCCAATGATGGGGGATACATGAGCCAGCGTCTGACGACACCGATGGTCCGTGAGGACGGGGTGCTGCGCGAGGCGACCTGGGAGGAGGCCCTCGAGCGGGCCGCCTCTGGGTTCCGCTCCGTGGTCGACGCCCACGGTCCTTCGGCCTTCGGCATGTTCAGTTGCTCGAAGACCACCAACGAGGTGAACTACGCCGCCCAGCGGTTCGCCCGACGGGTCATCGGCTCGAACAACATCGACAGCTGCAATCGAACTTGACACGCTCCTAGCGTCGTCGGTCTGGCGACGG
>JAZADL010000140.1:0-2848 GCA_036123635.1 Actinomycetota bacterium | reverse complement strand
CGCTGGTGAAGGACCTCGAGGGCCCGTCGACCATGCTGGACGGAAACTACCCCTACGAGGAACACGAGGACCCCTGGGCCTGGGGGCACTACTTCTCCCGGGCCCTGACAATCGGAGGCGGCACCAGCGAGGTGCAGCGCAACATCATCGGCGAGCGGCTACTTGGGCTTCCCCGGGAACCCCGGCCGTGAACCCCGGAGAGGATGACATGGCCGAGTTCGAGTACCTGCGGTTCGACCGGGACGGCGACGTCCTTGTGGTAACGGTGGACAAGCCGGACGACGACCTCAACAAGGTTGACGCCCAGATGCACCACGAGCTGACCCACCTGTTCCAGCGCCTACGCGACGAACGCCAAGCCCGAGCCGTGCTACTGGCCGGTACCGAGCGGGCCTTCACGGCGGGCGGCGACTTCGCCTGGTTCCCCCGCTTCTCTGAGCCCGGCTACGCCGCCGAGGTGCGCCTGGACGGCAAGTCCATCGTTTGGAACATGCTGGACGTCCACCTACCCATCGTGTGCGCAGTCACTGGCCACGCCATGGGGCTCGGAGCCAGCATTGCCCTGCTGGCCGACCTAACCGTCATGTCCGAGACGGCCAGGCTTGGCGACCCCCACGTGAAAGTCGGAATCGTGGCCGGCGACGGCGGAACCGTGGCCTGGCCGCTGGCCGTCGGCCCGCAACTGGCCAAGCGGTACCTCCTGACTGGAGATCCGGTGACGGCCGCCGACGCCGTGTCGATGGGCCTCATCGTAGAGACGGCCCCCGACCCCGAGGCGTGCGTGGCCGCCGGCCTGGCCTGGGCCCAACGCTTAGCCGCCGGGGCTCCGCAGGCCGTCCAGTTCACCAAGCAGGCAGTGAACGCCTGGATCAAGCAGACCTGCGGCACTGCCTTCGACCTGTCCACGGCCCTGGAGACCGTGACCTTTGCGTCCGAGGATTTCACCGAGGCCCTAGCCGCCCTGACCGAGAAGCGCGAACCCCGGTTCACCGGCAAGTAGACGGATCTCTGAGGAGGAAAGGCATGGGATACAGGACGGGCGACACCCGCGGCAACGAGATCGGACTGCTCGACGGCCTGATGACCAACCGGGCCATGCGCCGGTATACCGATAAACCGGTCAGCGACGACGACGTCTGGACGTGTCTGCGGGCCGCCGTCCAGGCTCCCAGCGGGGGCAACATCCAGCCCTATCAGTTCATGGTTGTCCGGGACCCCGACCTACGACTCGGCCTAGCCGAGATCTACCGGCGGGGCTGGGCCCGCTACGAGCCGGTCATCGCCCCGACCGAGTTCCCCAACGACGCCGTCCGCGAGGGCTGGGAACGCAACAACCGGGCCACCGTCCACTTAGCCCAGAATCTGGAGCACGTGCCGGTCCTCGTGCTACTACTCATGCCGTCCATCGACATGACAGTCCATGACGAAGAGGGCCCCATGCCGGTCGGACCCACCCACGCCTCGGTATACCCGGCCATCCAGAACTTCATGCTGGCTGCTCGTTCGCTCGACCTGGGAACGGCCATGACGACCCTGCATCGCATCTACGAGGGCGAGGTGCGGGACCTCCTGGGAATCCCCGAGCGCTACGAGGTGCTGGCTTTGCTGCCCCTCGGCCACCCAACCGGGAAGTGGGGCGTGGCTCCCCGACACCGCGGCGCCGAGAAAATCACCTCGTGGGACCGGTTCGGAGAGAAGCGAACGCCGTGAACCCAACCTCCGACCCGGGTATCCGGGTCGGCGTATCCCTCCCCCCAGGAGGGTTCGCTTCCCGGGACGAGGCAGCGAACTACGTCGGGGCGGTGGCCGACGGTGGCCTAGACCACCTGCTGACCGCCGATCACATTGCCTTCTTCGGTGGCCGGGGCATGGATGGCCTGACCACCGTGTCGTGGCTGGCCGGCCTGCACCCCACGATCGGGGTGTACTTGGGGGTCTACCTCCTGGCCCTGCGCCACCCGGTAGCCGTGGCGCGCCAGATCTCGACGCTGTCCCTCCACGCTCCGGGGCGCCTCACGTTCGGCGTCGGGGTGGGCGGCGAGGACCGCCACGAGATGGAGGTGGTGGGTGTGAACCCAGCCACCCGAGGTCGTCAGACCGACGAAGCACTGGATGTACTGCGACCGCTACTGGCCGGTAGGACGGTCAACCACCGGGGCCATTTCTACGACGCCCCTGACGTATGCATTCACCCGGCGCCGTCACCGTCCGTCCCGGTCACCGTGGGCGGCCGGTCGAACGCTGCGATCGATCGAGCGGGGCGACGGGGCGACGGCTGGCTGGCTACCTGGTGCTCACCAGCCCGGTTCGCCGAGGGTGTGACTCGCGCCAAGCAGGTAGCCGCCGACGCCAAGCGGACCGACGTGTCCTGGCGGCACGGCTACCAGATCTGGGTCGGCCTAGGCGATACGCCAGACGAGGGGACCTCCGTTCTGGCCCCAGCCATGGAAAAATTCTATGGAACCCCCTACACGGCCTTCGAGCGGTACTCCCCGGTCGGGACACCAGCCGACATCGCCGATTGGCTCCGTCCCTATTTGGAGGCTGGAGCCCGAGACATCAATCTGGCGCCTATCGCGGCCACTGACGCCAATCGTGTAGCTGGAGCGGCAGAGATCCGCCGTCTGCTCCTAACCTGACCGTCGACCTCAGCCCAGAGGGGCCGGGTCACCCGGAGCCGGCATGGCGTCCTCCGGGCCCACGATCGTGATCTGATCATCGGCTTCCAGCACCAGGGTGTCGTCAACGTCCAGCGGCACCCCAAAACGGGTCACCGCCGCCACCTCGGCACCCTCGGGTAGATGCAACCCCCCCACTCGTTGGCCGATCAGGCCGGCGTCCAAGCCTT
>JAZADL010000139.1:0-4401 GCA_036123635.1 Actinomycetota bacterium | reverse complement strand
AGCAGATCTCGGGCTTTGAGGGCCTGTCAGGTGAGATCACCTATGCCGGCACCAACGGCATCCCACCCAAGGCAGTTCCGATCAACCGGATCGTCGACGGCGAAGACGTACTCGTCGCCACAATCGGTGCCGACTGGGAGGGTGGCGCGGTTGCTGCCGCTCCGAGTGGTGCAGATGAGGTGGCGTGCGGCCTCGACGAGGTTGACGGCGACCTGAACTTCTACAACTGGTCGGAATACATGGACCCCGACCTGATCACGGCCTTCCAGGACCAGTACGGAGTCACGGTCACTGAGGACTTCTACCCGTCGAACGAGGAGATGTTTGGCCGAGTAGAGGCTGGTGGCTCGGGCTACGACATGATCATCCCATCCGACTACATGGTCTCGATCCTCATCTCGGAATCGATGATCCTGCCGGTCCCAGCGGCCGCGGTGCCGAACAAACCCAATGTCGCCGCCACGTTCGCCGATCCGCCCTATGACCCGGGAGCGGTCTACACCGCCGCCTACCAGTGGGGAACCACAGGTGTCGGTGTCGATATTGGTATCACTGGTGAGGTGCCGCACACGTGGGGCCTGCTGTTCGATGCAGACCTTGCGGAGCAGTACGACCTTTCCGGCAAGATCACCATTCTCGACGACCCGCGCGAGACCATGGGTGCTGCACTCAAGTACCTCGGCTATTCGCTCAACTCCACGAGTGAGTCCGAGTTGGCCGAGGCCGAAGCGGTCATCGCCGACGCCGTCAGCCGTGTGGCTGCTTTCGACTCCGACCAGTACGACGAACTGATCGTCACCGGCGAGTCCGTCGTCGGCCATGGCTACAGCGGCAACTTCCTCTGGGGCTTCGAGGAGGGCGACAGCGAGTACACCTACTTCGTGCCCGACGAGGGTGGCACCATCTGGGTGGACAACATGGCCGTCCTCGCAGACGCCCCACATCCGTGCACGGCGTTCACCTTCATGAACTTCCTGCTCGATGCGGAGAACGGAGCCCAGTTGACGAACTACAACTGGTACGCCAGCCCAAATGCTGCTTCGGAGCAGTACATCGATGCTGAGGTACTCGAAAACCCGATCATCTACCCGACGGACATGTCATTGCTCGAGTTCATCGAGGACACCGGTGACTTCGAGATCGAGTACACCGACGCCCTGAGTAGGGCACGTAGCTGACCTGACCCTTTCCTCCCAGCCGGGGGGCCGGAGGTGCATCGCATCTCCGGCCCCCCGTCCGGGTGGGCCATCTGGGGTCGCCGATCGGCGCCCCAACCGGCCCCGGTACGGGGCCATGAACCAGAAACCCAGACCATGAGCGATCACCAGCGGCTGGCCGAGTTGGCCGAGAAGCACCTATGGGGACACTTCTCTGTCCTGAAAAATGACGTCGACGGCACACGGGTGATCGAACGGGGCCAGGGGTGTCACGTCTGGGACACCGAGGGCAACCGCTACCTCGACGGCCTGGCTGGCCTGTTCGTCAGCCAGCTAGGTCACGGACGCCCGGAACTGGCTCGGGCGGCCGGCAATCAGGCAGCCAAGCTGGGTTACTTCCCCATTTGGACCTATGGCCATCCGACGGCCATCGAGCTGTCGGCGAAACTGGCTGAACTGGCCCCAGGCGACCTCAACCGCGTGTTCTTCACTACCGGCGGCTCGGAGGCCGTCGAGTCGGCCTGGAAGCTGGCCCGGCAGTACTTCAAACTCCTCGGCCAGCCGGACCGGGTAAAGGTCATCAGCCGCAACCTCGCCTATCACGGCACCACCATGGGGGCTCTGTCCATCACCGGGCTGGAGTCCATCAAGACGGTCTTCGAACCGCTGGTCCCCGGGGCTGTCAAGGTGCCGGAGACCAACCACTACCGGTGCCCGACCTGCCAGGACGACCCGCACTGCAGTCTGCACGCCGCCGATGCCATCGAGGAGGCCATCCTTCGTGAGGGCCCCGAGACGGTGGCCGCCGTGTTCCTAGAGCCGGTGCAGAACGCCGGCGGCTGCTTTGTGCCGCCCCCCGGCTACTTCACCCGGGTACGCGAGATCTGCGACCGGTATGGGGTGCTCCTGGTATCTGACGAGGTCATCTGTGCCTACGGACGGCTCGGGCACATGTTCGGCTGTGAGCGCTACGGCTACCAGCCGGACATGATCACGTCGGCCAAGGGCCTCACCTCCGGTTACTCGCCGTTGGGGGCCATGCTGGTTAGCGACCGGGTGGCCGAACCCTTCGTGGGTACCGGCGACTCCTTCCTGCACGGCATCACGTTCGCCGGACATCCGGTGAGTTGCGCCGTGGCCTTGGCCAACCTGCAGGTGTTCGCTGACGAGAGAATTCTGGACCATGTCCAGGCCAACGAGGCGGCCTTCCGTTCCGCCATAGATGACCTGGCTGACCTGCCCATCGTCGGCGATGTCCGCGGCGCGGGGTACTTCTACGGCATCGAACTGGTCCGAGAACGCGATGGCCGGGTCTCGTTCACCGACGATGAACGGGAGCGCCTATTGCGGGGCTTCCTGTCCAACCGCCTGCTGGAGATCGGCCTGATCTGCCGGGCCGACGACCGTGGTGAGCCGGT
Source organism: Actinomycetota bacterium (assembly GCA_036123635.1). Classification (GTDB taxonomy): domain Bacteria; phylum Actinomycetota; class Acidimicrobiia; order Acidimicrobiales; family MedAcidi-G1; genus UBA9410. Next base: position 1,826 of record JAZADL010000139.1, on the reverse strand, counting down.
GATTCAGCTTTCGCCACCGCTGGTCGCCGGACCCGCCGAGTTTGAGGAGATCAACGCCAAGCTCCGGCAGGCGCTCACCGAAGCCATGGCGGAGATGGGGATGTGAACAAGTTGACGGGAGCCGCCGGCTCGGAACGGAGCGAGGTGTTCAAACTGGACACCGTCGACCGGGCCATCATCAGCGCATTGCAGATCGACGGCCGCATGTCGTATGCCGAGTTGGGACCCAGGGTCGGGATGTCACAGGCAGCGGTGCGCCAGCGAGTCAACCGCCTGATCGATCGGGGGGTTATGCAGGTGGTGGCCGTCACTGACCCTCTCAGCCTGGGACTCTCCACCCAGGCAATGGTGGGCATCACCGTGTCGGGCGACGTCCGGACCGTGGCTGCCGCGGTGGCCGACCTGGTCGAGGCCGAGTACGTGCTGATCACCGCCGGCCGCTTCGATGTTTTGGCTGAGGTTCTCTGCGAGGACAACGACGCCCTTCTCACCCTCGTCAACGACCGGATCCTTCAGATCGACGGCGTGGCTTCCACCGAGGTTTCACCGGTCCTAAAGATGGAAAAGCTGACCTTCTCCTGGGGTACGGGCTGACCCACGTTGGGGACCGCTCGGTCTCCTCAGTTAGCGCAGGGCGGTGGCCATGGTGTCGATGATTCGGCCCACCTCGTCGTCAGTGATGACCAGCGGCGGGCAGATGGCCAAGCAGGTACCGATGGGCCGAACGATCACCCCGTTGGCCAGGATCTCGTTGCGCACCGGGATGGCGTCCCGGCCCAGCTCAGCGGCGTAGACGGCGCCCGTGCCCCGCCACGACTCGATCAGGCCGTCGGCAACCAGGGCATCCAGCCCACCGCGGAGCTGATCGCCGACGTGGTTGGCCCTCTCCACGAGGCCCTCGTCGGTCATGAGTTGCAGGTTGGCGATGCCTGCGGCGCACGAGGCTTGGTGACCGGCGTACGTGTAGCCCGACCGGAAGATGAACCCCGGCTCTTCGAACACTTCGCACACGCCTCGCGACAGGATCACTCCCGACAGCGGTAGGTAGCCGGAAGTCACGGCCTTGGCGAATGTCATGAGGTCCGGTGTGACGCCGTAGTGCTGAGCTCCGAACCACTCTCCGGTCCGACCGAATCCACAGATCACCTCATAGAAGATGAGCAGCGCCCCGTTGTCATCGCAGAGGCGGCGTAGGCCTTCCAGGTATCCGGCGGGCGGCGGGTGCACGCCGCCGGCGCCCTGGACCGGTTCGCTAATTACGGCGGCGATCCGCTCGCCCTGCTCGGCAAAGAGCGTGGCTGCCGCCTCCAGGTCGTCGTGGGGAACCTCCACGAAGTGGGGGACCAGGTCGCCCCAACCCTCCCGGTTGGGGGCGATGCCCTGGGCGCTGGTGCCGCCGAAGTTGGTGCCGTGGTATCCGTTAGTGCGGCGCACCACGACCTGGCGATCAGCGTCGCCCCGCTTCTGGTGGTACTGGCGGGCGATCTTGAGCGCTGAGTCCACGGCCTCTGACCCCGAACAGCCAAGGAACACCCGTCCATCCGGGTGGGGGGACCTCTCGACGATCATCTCGGCCACCCGGACCGCCGGTTCGTTGGTGAACGGGTCAAAGATGTTGTAAGCCTCAATCCGACGCATCTGGTCGGCGACGGCGTCGATGATCTCGGCCCGGCCATGCCCGACCTGGCAGTACCAGAGGCTGCCCAGGCCATCGACGTAGTCCTTCCCGGAGTCGTCCCAGACGAGGGAACCCTCGCCGCGGACGATGTTCACGAAGTCGGCTTCGGGTTTGGCGGCTGGAGCAAAGGCGTGGAACAGGGCGCTGG
>JAZADL010000138.1:0-3922 GCA_036123635.1 Actinomycetota bacterium | reverse complement strand
CACGTGGTGGGTGGGGGCCTGGTACTCGCCGCGGCCTGCGACCTACGGATCGCCACCGACGAGGTCTCGTTCTCCATCCCCGAAGTAGACCTGGGTATCCCACTGGCTTGGGGAGGGATCCCCCGGCTGGTCCGCGAGATCGGCCCAGCCCTCACCAAGGAACTGGTAATGACGTGTCGGCCATTCGGCGCCCAGGAGGCCCTGGCCGCTGGTTTCCTAAACCGGATCGTCCCGGCCGCCGACCTTGACTCGGCGGTCGACGGCCTCGCCGAGGAGGTGGCCTCGCGGCCCCGGGCAGCCGTGCTAGCCACCAAGCGCCACGTCAACGCGGTGACCGACCAGATGGTCGGCACCGGCCGGTCGTGGTCCGATGCCGACGGCCTGACCGCTGCCCTGCGCAACCCCGAGGGCCGGGCCTCACGCGAGGCCTACCTGGCCCGTCTGCTGGACAAGCGAAACCGGAGCTGACGGTGCCCATCGCCGACCGGCTATTCACCAACGCTTCCTTCCGGACCTTGGACCCGACAGCCTCGACCGCCGAGGCGCTGGCCTCCTGGAGGGGGCGAATCGTCGCCGTGGGTAACCGGGCCGACGTCGACGCCCTGGTCGGTCCGGGCACCGAGGTCGTCGATCTCGAGGGGTCCACGGTGCTGCCCGGCTTTATCGAGACCCACATGCACCCCATCGCTGCCGGCGTGCAACTCGGATCCCCCCAGATCGGCTACCCAGACTGCCGGTCCATTGACGACGTGGTGGACGTTCTGCGGAAGGCTGCGGCCGCCTTGCCGGCCGACGAACCCATCAGAGCGTGGGGCTTTGACGACTCGATCATGGCTGACGACAGGCACCTCACCCGCCACGACCTGAACCGGGTCAGCACCGAGCATCCCATCTACATCCGGCACATCTCAGGCCACCTCGGTTACGCCAATGACCGGATGCTGGCCCTGGCCGGCGTCACCGATGACATCGACGACCCGAAAGGTGGCCACTTCCAGCGTGAGGAGTCAGGCCGACCCAACGGATGCATGGAGGAGACAGCAAACTTCGCCGTAGGGGCCGTCCTTCCGTTCGCCGACCCAGCGGCCATGCGGGCGGGGGCTAAGGCCATCAGCGACCACTGCCTGAAGGTCGGCACCACGACCATGACTGACGCCTTGGTGATGGCTGAGACCATGTACCCCATCTACCAGGAGGGAGTGGAGGACGGCTCGATCCGGGTCCGTACCCGCCTCTTCCCCGGTTGGCAATCCGCAGACGCGCTGCCCTTCCGTACCGGTATGGGCGACGAGCGGCTGTCTGTCGGTGCCCTCAAGTTCATCTCCGACGGGTCCATCCAGGGGTACACGGCCTGTCTGTGCAAGGGGTACCACGACCGCCCCGACGTCAACGGGTACGAGGTCATCCCCGCCGCCCAGCTGATCGATCTGGTTACCGAAGCCCACGCCGACGGATGGCAGGTCGCGGTGCACGCCAACGGCGACGCGGCCATCGACAACACGCTGGACGCCTTCGAGGCCGCACTGGCCGCCCATCCTCGACACGACCACCGGCACCGCATCGAGCACTGCCAGACGGCCCGAGAGGACCAGCTGGAACGCATGGCCCGCCTCGGAGTACTGGCGTCAGTGTTCGCCAACCACATCTGGTACTGGGGCGACCGGCACCGGGACCGCTTCCTGGGTCCAGAAAGGGGATCGCGCATCGACCCGCTGGCCAGTTTCACGGCCCACGGCATCGTGCACGCCCTGCACTGCGACATGCCAGTCACCCCACTGGATCCGTTGTTCACCATCTGGGCCGCCGTCAACCGGATCACACGGGACGGTGAGCTCCTGGGACCCGAGCAGCGAGCCCGGGTCGCCGACGCGGTGGCCGGCTACACCTCGGCGGCCGCCTTCCTCAACCGGGAGGAACACCTCAAGGGCACGCTGGAGGTCGGAAAGTTGGCCGACCTGGTGGTGCTGGACGACGATCCGTTCGCCGTGGACCCGATGGCTATCCGGGACATCAGCGTGCGCGCCACCGTGGTGGACGGTGTAACCGAGTACGAGGCCTAATTCCGCCAGAGCCCGCGTTCCGGTCAGCAGCGCTCCAGGAGTTGACGGTAAAGCGACTCGTGGATCACGTCGGTGAAAACGTTGCCAGTTACCGGATGTGATCCGAACTTGGCTACCACCAGGTCCTTCCCCGGGTGGCAGAACAGGCGTTGGCCGTGCACACCCATGGGCATGAACGCCCCCATTACCCGCTGCAGGTTCCAGCAATGGCGGTGAAAGGTCCACCCCTCCCGGGTGGGGTAGCCCCCGCCACTCCCCGGGTAGGGCTCACCCCCGGCCACCAGGTCATCGGCCACGGGGGTCGGGATGACCTGGCGCTCGTCGGCACCCTCACCGACCCGGCCCGACCGGCCCAGCATCCGCCCGAACCGAGCCAGGTCGCGCACGGTGCACGACATCCCGCCCGACGACACGGCAATGCCGTGGTTATCCAGGATCACCATGGCGTCCTCCTCAGCGCCCATCGGTCCCCAGATCCCCTCGGACACCCCGTCGATCCACCTCCGAGCGGTGGCCCGGGCCGTGACCCAGGCAAGGACGTCAGTGGTAACCGACTTGTAGAGGAACGCCTCGCCGGGGACCTCGGAGCGGGCTTGGAATCCGAGGATCGCCTCGTGGATTCCGTCCGGTCCGTCCCAATCCTCTGGCACGGGAGTGAACGCCATGGCCACCGCATAGCGGTGGATGTCCGACCCGTTGTCCGCGTAGTCCTCCACGAACCGGATGCCGTCTGTCATGTCCAGGAGGTTGCGGACGGTGGTTGGCGCGTAGGCCGTGTCGGCCAGTTCTGGCACGTGGTCGACCACCGGGTCGTCGAGACCCATCGCCCCATCCTCGACGGCAAGCAGGGCCAGAACTCCGGTGACCGTCTTGGTCATGGAAAACATGCCGTGGCGGGTCGAGCTACCCATTCCGTTGAAGTAGCGCTCGTCTACCACCCTTCCCCGGTGCAGCACCAGGAAGGCATCGGTGTAGGTGCGGTAGAGCATCTCGTCGAGCGTCCAGGCGCCCCCGCTCCCGTTGTCGATTGCCAGGCCGTCTAGGTCGATTCCCGTCTCTGCCCGTTCGGTCGGGGGGAGTGGGTCGGCCGGGCCGGGCCCCCGGCTGATCCGGCCCGAAGCCCGTAACTCGTCCATGTGGGTGAGGGCCCACCGGATGTTGGGCCAGGCCGTCCAGTTCCCGTGGTGGACCCTCTTGTCGACGGGCACGGGAACGCCCGCCATTAGGCCGTGTTCGGCTGCCGTAAGCGGTTCTGGCAGCGTCTCGAGCACCGTGGGCCGGGGGCGGCCGGTCTCAGAGTTGATCACGGTCACGACGAGCTTCGGGGTCAGCACGGCTGGGATACCCCTCCCGTAGTCGACTGGTCGAGGTCCCGGTCGGATCTGGAAGGGGATCGGGTGGAGTCGAGCGCTGCTGCCAACTGGCCGGTGTCCAGGGAGCCGGATGGGGCGACGGCGACGAGACGACCGGAGGCTGATCCGGCGAATGGGTCCACAGTGACTCGGCCCCCGGCTAGGTGCACGGCCACTGACCAGCCGTGCCGGTCGGTCAGAACCCCCTTGGCTCTCAGTAGCCGGTCCGACCACGCCTCGAGGACGTCTACTACGGCCTCCACATCCACCGTGCCGTCAGCCGTCCACGTGGCACCAACTACTGGGACGTCTAGGGCGTCGGCCGGCACGGGCAGGGCGGCGTCCAACTCGCCGAAGGCCAATGGCACCCACCCATCATCGTCGGACGCCACCACGACGGGGGTACCGGGGGCCACAGCGGTGCACCACCGGCGAGCGGACTCTGCCTGGTTGGTCGTGAGGTCGGCCTTGGTCACCACGAGGAGGTCGGCCGCGGTGGCTTGGCGGCAG
>JAZADL010000137.1:0-42164 GCA_036123635.1 Actinomycetota bacterium | reverse complement strand
CCCTGCATGCTCGTCGGCGGATGGCGCTTTACGGGGCGACTCGCGAAGATTTCGCCTTGGTAAAGGCCAAGAACAGCCGTCATGGCGTCCATAACCCGAACGCCCGCTATCCCAAGGAGTACGGCGTTGACGACGTCGCGAGCTCGCCGGTTGTGTCTGACCCCTTGCGGCTATTGGAGATTTGTGCGACAAGCGACGGGGGTGCTGCCCTCGTGGTCTGTTCGCTGGACTATGCGCGGTCCCTCGGTGTCACCGATCCGGTCCGGGTCTCCGGAATTTCCACGGTCACCCCGACCTATCCCGACACGGTCATTGACCTGCCCTACCTGGCCACCGACTCGTGGGCGGGTAGTCCACCCCCTGACCGGGGATTCAAGGAGTCGATCGGCGCACGGGCCTACGCCGAAGCCGGTCTTGGACCAGAGGATGTGGACGTGGCTGAGGTGTATGACCTCTCCTCGGCCCTGGAGTTGGATTGGTATGAGCAGCTCGGCCTGTGTCCGGTCGGTGAGGCGGAAGCGCTACTCCGGTCCGGTGACACAGAGATCGGTGGGCGAATCCCGGTCAATCCCAGCGGAGGCTTGGGGGCGTTTGGCGAGGCCGTTCCCGCCCAGGCCATCGCGCAAGTGTGTGAACTGGCCTGGCAGTTGCGCGGCCAGGCTGGCCATCGACAGGTCGAGGGAGCTCGGGTTGGGGTGACGGCCAATCAGGGACTGTTCGGACACGGCTCGTCGGTCGTGGTTCGACGCTAGGAGAAGGGAACGGCCCATGGCCCTACACGAGACGATTACCGACGGTGTGGCGACTGTCGTCATGGATAACCCGCCAGTCAACGCCTTGGGTATCGCCGACACGTATGCCCTAGCCGACCTGTTGGACGGCTACGGAAACCGGACCGATGTCCGATGCGTGATCCTGACCGCCGAGGGACACGGTTTCTGCGCCGGAGTGGACATTAAGGAAATTCAAGCCCTGCCGGGTAACGAGGGCATCTTGGGCGCCAACCGCTCCTGTTTCCGGGCTTTTCGGTCCGTCTACGAGTGCACGGTGCCCGTTGTGGCAGCTGTTAATGGGTTTTGTCTGGGCTCAGGGATCGGCCTGGTCGGTAACGCCGACGTGATCATTGCTGCCGAAGGCGCGGCATTTGGGTTACCGGAGGTGGATAACGGAGCCCTAGGGGCTGCCACCCACCTGATGCGTCTCGTCCCGGCCCACCGGGCTCGATGGATGCTCCTGAGTTGTGAACCAGCCTCGGCCGAGGAATTACACGACTTCGGATCAGTGCTCCGGGTGGTGACACTGGATGCACTTCAGGAGACGGCCAAGGAGGTCGCCGGGGCCTTGGCCGCCAAGGATCCGACAGTGCTTCAAGCTGCTAAGGCGTCGCTGAACGGCATCGACCCGGTAGACGTAAACCGGAGCTATCGCTTCGAGCAAGGCTTTACCTTTGAACTGAACCTTGCTGGTGCTGGCGAGGAGGCTCGGGAGGCGTTCCTACGCGGTGATCGAGATCCCGACGCGGCAGTCGACTGAGCGGAGGAAACCTCGATGGGCAATGTGGCGCTGGTCGTGATGGCCGGTGGCCTGGGAAGCCGATTCGGCGGGGACAAGCAGTTAGCCGAAGTGGGACCGAACGGGGAGGCCCTCCTGGACTTTGCCATTCGTGACGCCCAGACTGCCGGAGCGACACGGACCGTGGTGGTGGCTCGCTCGGACCTGGAAGACAATCTGCGCGTTCACCTGAGTTCGCACCACTCTGCCGATCTGGATCTAGAGGTGGTCTGCCAGGATGCCCATGGTCCTTCCCGGGCTAAGCCATGGGGGACCGGCCACGCCGTGGTGGCTGCCTCCGCCGCTGTGGACGGTCCAGTGGTGGTGCTCAACGCGGACGACTTCTATGGTCAGACCGGTGTGGCTCGGTTAATCCGGGCGATGGACCGGGAACCCGATCGGGCTGTGATGCTGGGCTTTGCCCTAGCCAACACACTCCCAACTAAGGGTCGAGTGTCACGTGGAATTTGTCGCGTCGGCGGGGACGGGCGTTTGGAGGGACTGGCGGAAACTCACGGGATCGGGTGGGAGGGGTCAACGATTACCTCGCAGGACCCGTTGGGCGAGTTGGCTCCGGGGACGCCGGTGTCGATGAATATCTTTGGTCTGCCCCGGGTGGCATTAGACACCTTGGTCAGTCAGTGGGAGGCGTTCCACGCCATCCATGCCGAGGACCCGTCGGTGGAGTTTCTGCTTCCTGAGGCGTTGGACGCACAGAGGCAGGAGGGTCTTTTAGAGGTCGATGTGCTTCAGACCGACGAAGGGTGGGTTGGTTTGACTAACCGTGAAGACCTCGAGGCGGCTCGGGCACTGTTCGTCGACTGGTGAATGGACGACGGCCCTCAGTCGTCTAGCCGCTGGGCGCCCCGCTCCAGCCCGGGAAGCGAGGTTTGGAAGTCGTATCCGCGTTCCGCAGCATCCTGGAGAACCAAATGCTCGCACTCGGCCCACGTGCGGGCCCGGGTTCCGGGGAGATCACGGTTATAGGGGGCGTCGAAGACGATCACCCTGTTGCCGGTTTCGCGAAGGGCCACCACGTTGTGTGGCCCGTCGTCGATGTAGAGGTCGGCCCCCACTTCGGGTTTGTCTCCCATGAAGCAGATATCTCGATAGGGAATCTGTGTCCGGTCTAGCCAGGCCACCGTGTCGGCGATGGCCGTGGCGTGGCCCCAGTTGACGTAGAGGCGGTGGGTGATGATCCGGATCCACACGCCGGCGTCCGAGAGTCGCCAGAGGGACTCGGGGGCTCCGGCTATCACCGGCATCCAGTCCAGCATCCGATGTTCAGTTACCGCTAGGTCGTGGAGTCGCTCGTAATCATCAGCAGACAGACCCCACTCGGAGAAGTCCCACGATCTCTGGAGGGGTAGGGACTCCTCATCGACGCCCAGTTCGGTGGCCACGATGCTTCGGAAAGCGTCTGTGTAGTCGCCGCAGACACCATCTAGGTCGACACCAAGCACATATGGACGGTCCATGAGTTCAGACGGTAGTGCGCTCTCCCGGGGGTGTGACCGTGACCCTTTCAGCCGGCGGTCAGGCCTCCGTCGACGCTGATGATGGCCCCGTGCATCCGACTGGCCTCGTCGGACGCTACGAAGGCGATGACGTTGGCCAACTCAGATGGGTCGGCCATCTCCCGAAACCCCATGTACGGCCGGACCAGAGAGAAGTCCACGTCATCGGGCATCGAATAATTTTGGGTCATAGAGGTGACGACTCCACCGGGCGCCACGGCGTTGATCCGGACAGGTTCCTTGGCGAACTCCATGGCCAGGGCGCGGGTCATGTTCACCACGGCGCCCTTCGTGGTGGAGTAGGCAACGGTGTAGGCCTGACCCATCAGGCCAGCGTTAGAGGCAATGTTGACGATATTTCCCCGTGTCTCCACGAGATGAGGTAGGGCTGCCTGACAGCACCAGAAGACGCCGGAAACGTTGATAGCCAACATCCGGTTCCACCCTTCGACTGTTACGTCGGCGACGTGTTCACCCCACGCCACCCCAGCAATGTTGGCCAAGATGTCCAGTCGACCGTGTGTGGCCACAGCACGATCTACCGCTGCGTGACACTCGTCGCGGTCCGAGACGTCACCGACCATGGTGGACATAGTTCCTCCGCGGGCTTCCACCAGTCCCGTTACCTCTGCCAGGCCGTCGCTGTCCCGGTCGAAGCCAACGACGACGGCTCCATCCTCGGCCATCCGGAGGGCGGTGGCCCGTCCGATGCCGGAGGCGGCACCGGTGAGGAGGGCTACCCGGCCGTCGAAGCGTCCCATGTCGACAAGGCCTCCCGTCGCTGCCAAGGACACGTTGTCCGGTCGGCGTGGGGAGGCACAGTAGTGGTCGACCGGACTCCTCTCAGAGACGGGAAAGACGGAGGTGGTTTCGACCGTGCTGTCGGACCACAGTCGGGTCATACTCACGGCCTCTAGGGCACCGGTAGGCCACGCTGACCCTTCCGCCTGCTTTCGTGGCTTTCGGAATGCAATGCTCAAAGCGATGCTGGGTCAGGCCTCCCATGACCAGGAGGTCGCCCGAAGCGAGATTCCATGACCAGGAAGGGCCGCCTCCCCGGGGGCGGATGCGCAAGGTTCGTGGGCCGCCGAACGACACCAGAGCGACCGTTTCATGGACCGCTCCAGGCCGGAACCGGTCGCCGTGCCAAGCCACGCTGTCGCAGCCATCCCGGTAGAAATTGGCCCAACTGGGAACTAGGCCAATGCCGTAGTACCCGGTCAGGCGGTGTCCGATCTCTCGCAGGGCGACACTGGGCTTCGCTATGCCGGTGCTCAACCGCGGTTCGACCACTTCGCGGTCCACAATCCACCGCCGATGAGACCGCCAAGCTAGAGAATCCCGGAAAGTGGCGTAGAGGTCATCAGCCCCTTGGATCCAGCCAGGAGAGTGATCCACCCAGCAGTCATCGTCCAGCCGGATGCGCTGAACGGTTGTTACAAGGTCACCGAGGTGGAAAGGAAGGTTGCCGAAGAGGGTGCCCTGGAGCATCGAACCATGTTACTGCGTGGCGAACATATGTTCGAGGTATTCGTAGACCTAGAAAACGGCGAAAGCCCCGCCGCCCGGAGGCAGCGGGGCTTTCTGCCTACAACTAACTCAGCGGGCAACGCCCTTACTGAGAGCTGACAGTGCCGCATCCTTCACAGGAATGAAGGCGCAGATGGCGATTGCAGAACCTAGATCGGTTCCAAAATCGCCCATCCCGAGGATGTCGGTTGAGGCCGCATAGCCCCAACCGCCCAGATCGCTGATCGCGACGAATAGATACGCCCAGATCAGGTTTAGGTTCGATCCCACGACAGGGATGCTGCCCAGCATCGAGTTGACACCAACGGTGTCTAAGACGCTGTTCACCACTGCCATAACACCCTGGAAGACCATTCCAAGAATGATCAGGGTGAGAATTGTTGACATCATTGGATAGGTACCCCTTTTGTTGACAGACGACCCTGACTCCGGAAACCCGGATCGGGACCGCTGGAAAAATGCTAAAGGAAGTGCACCACGGAATCGCGGCAATCCGTAACATATTCGCAACATCCCCGTTTGGGAAGGGGTATCCAACTACCATTCCCGGCCCATGATCAGCCCGGTCCGGAACCAGCGACGTCGGGCCGCCCGCTTGATGACCACCCTGGTACTCGTTCTCGTGGCGAGCAGCCTGCTAGCACCGGATGCGGTGCGCTCCTGGGCCGACACCCAACCGGCAGGTTGGCGGCGTGTTGTCGCCCGAACATGGTCCGAGCCCACAGGCCGGTTAGCCCGAGATGTCGGACTAGACCGGCCGCTGACTGCTATTCGAGACGCTCTGGATCCTGAGCCGACGGTCGTCTTCCCGGTACCAGTTGATTCGAAAAGGGAACTGGTCGTACGGCGGGCCTCACCGACTGATCCGCTACGGGTGCTGGCTGTCGGGGATTCTTTGATGTTGGACCTCCAGTACGGGCTGGAACGGGTTCTGGAACCGAGACCCGACGTCGAGATCGAGGGTCGTGGTGCTCTCGGGTTCGGTTTCACGGTTCCCCACTGGGACTGGGAGGAAGATGTCCTTACTGACTACTCCCGTCTAGTGGCCGAGGTGCGTCCCGACGTGGTGGTGGTGATGATTGGGGCCAACGAGTCCGAAGGCCACGTGCTGGAGGGAGAGGCTCTCGAACCGGGTTCTGAACGATGGAGAGAAGTCCTGACCGAGCGGGCCGGGCAGGCCCTGGCGCAATGGAGAGCGGCGGGTGCTTCGGTGTATTGGTGGACTACCCCGAGGATGCGTGACGCCCGTTTCCTCACCGACGACCTGAACGCCATCTGGGACGTCACCATCACGGCTAGGGGTGCCGGAGTGGTAACGCTGGACAGCATGGTGGTGCTAGGTGACGCCTCGGGTGCCTATCGGGACCGGATGGTGGACGAGGACGGTCATCTGGTTGACCTCCGCAAGGCCCATGGCGTCCATTTCCACGAGGTGGGGGCCGACCTCCTGGCGCGCCAACTGGAGGAGAGGCTTGTCGCTGATGGCTGGCTGGTAGACGACTAACCGAAGGTTCAGGCCTCGGGGTGACTCTCTCCGGACCTGTCTCCTTCGTGGCTCCGGTCGTGGCCGGCCGGGCTGTCGCCCGGTCCGCGAAGAAGAGCCAGCTCCTCGGCTAGGGCTCTGATCCGCTTCTCCATCCGGGACATCTCGTAGGAGAAATGCATGGACAGGAGGAGCAGAAACCCGATGGCCAGCAGCAGGAAGAGGGTCGGTTGGTACCAGATGCCGAGCAGGTCAGCTACCCGGTCCAGCAGGGTGGGAACCGAAGCGGTTATGGCTAGCACCAGGCCGACTGTCAACCAGAGCACCGTGTACTTGGCCTTGAGGACCTGCCGGCGTACTAGGCGCACGATCACTGCGACGGCTAGCACGGTCAGAGTGGCCAGAAGGGCGTGGGTCTCGACGGTCATGATTGAGTCCTCTGGCGTCGTCCGCGGCCCGGATCGCCGGCAAGAAGGACGATCAGGAGGCGAACGAAGTGGTAGGCCAACCGCAGATTTCGGGTAGAGGCCCTTCCTCCCGATCGGTCGTGCATGACCACGGGGACCTCCTTGACAACGAAGCCTCGGCGGACGGCTAGTACGAGGGCCTCGACTGATTCCATGTATTCGACCGGGTACTCGGTGGCGAAGAACTCCAGTACAGGGCGACGGAAGGCCCGAAAGCCCGACGAGGTGTCGGAGAACCGCTGGCCGCAGATCTGGGTCACCATGTGTCGGAGCAGCCCCATAGCCAGCCCGCGGCTGCGGCCCACTCGGTAGCTGTCACCGCTTCCGAATCGGGTACCGATCACCATGTCAGCGTCCTGAAGTCCGGCCAACAGAGCAGATACCTGGGAGGCGTCGTGTTGGCCGTCGGCGTCGAACTGGTAGGCACGGTCATAGCCCTGTTCCACGGCGTAGCGAAAGCCCAACCGGAGAGCCCCGCCAATTCCCAAATTGAAGGGAAGACGGAGGCAGGTGGCCCCTCCAGCCTCCGCGGCGTTGGCCGTACCGTCCGTGGAACCGTCGTCTACCACGACCACGTCGTGGTCAGGAACGTGAGCCTCCAGAGCGGCCAGGACCCCGGGAAGGGCGGCGGCTTCGTTGTAAGCCGGGATGATTACCGCGGTACGCACCGTTCTACGGTACCGCTCGCTTCCGCCTGGTCGTCCGGTGGAGTTCGGATCAGTAGGCGTCGAAGTCTAGAAATTCAAATTCGGTGATCGAGAGTGATCGGGGATCAAAGCGTGGGACACCGTTATCGGCAAACGGATGCACGACCAGTACCAGGGGACTTGGTTGGAGACGGCGAGGAATCGTGATCCCAAGGAAGCGAACAGAGGGATTGGCCCCCCAGTGCAGTACCAGAGGCGTGCGGTGGTGGGAGGCCAGAGCAGCTGCTAGCGGTCCGGACGGGATCGGGTCGGCTAGCACGCGGCGGGGGATCACCTTCAACAGGACGGCTACCCGGAGGTGCCGTACCGTGGTTGTAGTGCTAACGAGGAGAACGTCGTCGCGCTCGTGTACCACGTACTCCGCTCCCGGCCGTCCGAGTCGCCACCGCAGGTGGGCGGAGTCCCAGGTAGCACTGTGCCCATCGACGGAACTGGGCACCTCCTGAGGCAATATTCGCTGGATCGTGTCGGAGTCCAAGAGGGAGCGATTCGCGGGGTAGGCGACGAATCCGTGCCTTCCAGGCGTGGCTACCAGCAGCCGGGAGGCGAGCAGAGGAAGCATTCTCCAGCCCATAGCTTCCACCATGCGGGGGGCCGACTGGGCGTTGGCTACTCCGAGAATTCCGTCGAGACCAGCTTCGGTACCAACCCGGTAACTGTCCTCGACGGTCCGCCGGTAGGCCCCGGAGCCCCGCGCCTTAGGGTGGATGGAAAGATCGACACCTAATCCCAGGACGAGGGCCGGTCCGGTGGCCGATCGGAAACGCAACGGCACTAGTGCGTAGTTGCCCACCAGGCGACCTTGATCGTGGGCCTGCCCGACGGCCGCCTGACCAGTCGGGTTCTGCTGGTAATACCAGACAAGGTGACTAATGCCTATTGGAGGTTCGTGAGCGAACACGGTATTCAGTAGGTCCGCTGTGGCTCGGAGGTCTTCCACGAGGATTCAGTTCCGCCGCCGGCCAATGACCAGGACGGATGCTCCGCCAATCAGGAAGATTGCGCCGACTCCGACCCGGAAGCCGGCTCGACTCCGGCAGTCAACGGTAGTGGGAGTCCGGGGGTCGTCGGACGAGGGACGAGGCGTCGTGTAGACGTCGGCCCAGGGGCTGTCGCCGGACAACAGTCCGATTAGCGGCGAACGACAGTGAATCTCTGGGGTGGCCTCGAGGGTGTACGGAGCGCCACCGGGAAGAGGACGGGCGAACGGGGCCAGAGCAATCCACAAACCGAGGAGGAGGGCCAGACCGGCTAGTACCCGTCGCCGGGAGGTTCGGCGGAAGAAGTTCCGGGCCATGGCCGACGGATCCTACTGGCGGCCCCGGGGCTCTCCGGGTGCCCCTGTACTCTCAGGCGCTATGTCCGACGAGTCGAAGACGGGACAGAGCGGATTTCGCAGTCGTTGGGGGGCCATCCTGGCGATCGTCCTATTGCTAGCGACCACGGGAACCCTGGTACTCAGGGCCAGTGGATCGGCACTGCGGGTGGCTTCCCTTGGAGACAGCGTGGCTTACGACGGGGATCCGGGGATTCGCGCTGCCCTGGAGGCCACTGGCGAGGTTGCGGTGGATGCTCGATCGTACGGTGGGGTCGGCTTGTTCCGCCCCGGGATCGACGACTACCTCCGGGAGGCGCTGGACGGGAACCCCGACGTAGTGGTGGTCATGCTGGGCGGCTGGGACCTGGGCGAGATCGTGGCTGATCCCCCGGCGTATGGACGCCGGCTGGACGAGGTAGCCGACCTACTGACCTCGAAGGGAGCGACGGTGATTTGGCTGGGCATGCCTCCCACCCCGCCGCTCGAGGGAATCGAGGAGGCTCGCCGAACGGCTAACCGTGAGTTCGCTGCCTTGGCCGACCGCCACGACGGAGTCAGCTACCTGGACACCGACCAGATCCTTGGCGACAGGCTCGGAGGTTTCACCCGGATGCGGACCGGAATGGCCGGAACGGAAGTCCAGGTACGGAAGGTCAGGGATGGGCGAGACGACGGCCACCTCTGCTCAGCAGGAGCGGCCCTACTGGGCCAAGCGGTCCTGACTGCCGTACGGGAAATCCACGCACTGCCCGAAGAAATGGACGACTGGTGGGAGGGTGAATGGACGCGAGACGCCCGTTACGAGGACCCTCTGGGGGGCTGTGCCGCGACCACAGACTGACCAGATAACGCCCCGCCCGGTTTCCATCGGCTGAGCGCCGCATCTAAAGCCACGGCGGCCAGGATCACCAGAGAGGCTTCGGCGGCTGTCCGGTAGCGGGTGTTCCCAAAGGCAGTGGCCGCCGTGAAGGTGGCGATCGGAATCCAGGCGCCGAGGACCAGTAGAGGCCCGCGCCGGCGACGTATGACTTCCAGGCCGGCTACGGCGAGAGGCACCAGAAGCGCGAACTGGACAAGGCCCAGCATCGAGACAGCGAAGGAGCGCCGGTCGGCGTGGACATCCCGACGGAGTTGGCCGATCGGCTCGTAGAGGCCCCACATCCGCCCGATTCGGGCCGGTACTACTGTGGTCAGGAGGCGCTCTCGGTTGGCCGATATGTACGACGTAGCCCGCTGCCGAACTACCACGTCACGTTCGTACTCGTCGAGTAGGCCTCCGTCGACCCCATACGGAGTGGGTAGGCCACAGGACAGGTTCCAGTAGCCAAGGTCCGGCCCGTAGTAGGTGGCGTCGCAGTTGGCCTGGACGAGCACGGTGCCTATTCCGTTGGAAAACAGGACGGGGGCATCGAAGGTGACCACGTTACGGACGAACCACGGAAGGCAGAGGACGAGGGCAGCTAGGCCACAAGCGAGATAACGGAGAAGCCGCTCCCTCCACGGGAGGGGGGTTCGGAGGAGGACCACGGCAGCGACTACCGGAAGGAAGAGGACCAACTCGGCCCGGGTAAGAGCCGCCAGGCCTCCGACTAGACCCAGTACCACCGCCGAGCGCCGTGACGGATCGCGCCAGAAACGGACGCCAACCAGCATGGTGGCCGCCGCCATAGCGATGGCCGCCGTCTCAGCCACGAGGAGGCCGTCGTTTACCCAGATGAAGGCGTAGCTGGCCGTCCCGGCTGCGGCTAGGAGACCGAGACGGTCCGAGCGGAGCTCCCGACCCAGAAGGCCCATGAGGACGATGGCCGGTGCACCTAATAGGACCGATACCAGTTGTTGCTGGAGCACGGTGGTCAAACCCAAGAAGGCAAAGGTGCCCAGCAGGACGGTCCACACCGGGGGATGCCCCGCGGTGGGCTCTAGATATCCGATCGGGGTCTTGGCCACTACCTCACCCTCGGGAAGGGGAACGACGTCTACCCCACCGAAGAAGTGGCGGAGCGGTTCAGGGAACCCGAGGCCGTCAGCAAAGAGATTGGCCGAAAGGTGGTAGGCGGCGGCGTCTCCGCTGAGCGGGTTGTCGACGGCTACCAGCGCCAGGTAGAGGAATCGGATCCCGAGGCCGAGCAAGACGATGGCGGCCAGCCGACCTCGGAACGTGTCGGGCAGGAGGCTCCGGTTTATCTTCACCGCTCCCTCAACCGTCCGTTAGCCCAGCGCGCTGCGGGGCCCAGGTCGTGACTCCGGGCGGGATCGACGACCGGGAGCGAGTTGGTGTCCAAGCTGGCCAATGATTCACCGAGCGGTCCGGCCACCGGGTCGGCGAGTAGACGCCTGATCTGGTGCTCCATCCGGGAACGGCGAAGCCAGGCGATCCGACTAGCCAGCATCCCGATGTGATCGTGTGGATGGAAGGCCTCGTCAGGGTCGAATTCCCACGGATGGCAGTAGGCCCACAGCACCTCATTGGGACCAGCTCGCCGTAGCCCGTAACGACGGAGGGCGGACGGAAGCAGACGCAGGTAGGTCCCACCCAGGTAGGGCAGGTCGATCCCGGGGAGGCGGACCAGAGGGCAGGGAAGCTCGATGGGGCCGCTAGCCCACCGAAAGGGTCGGCGGGGTAGGCCGGGCCAGCCGTATAGAGGGCTGGGTCCGGGCAAGACGCTGGAGGAGTAAGTGAAGCCGGCTTCGGTCACAAGCGGTATGGCCCAGGCCGAGGCCGGCACAAGCGACATCATGGGGGCCCTGTATCCCTCCACGGCTTGGCCGGACAGGTCCTGGAGCAGGGCACGGCCCCGGCGAAGGTCGTGGCTGAACTCGTCGGGGTCCTGGGTGGAGATGGGTACGTGTCGCCATGAGTGAAGGCCTACTTCGTGCCCTTCGGCGGCGGCACGTCGCACCAGGTTCGGCCGGCGCTCGGCCAACTCGCCGACCACGAATATTGATGCCCGGTGGCCAGTCTCGGCGAGCAGGTCCAGGACCCGGTGGGTCATCTCGACGACCCTTTCCGGAAGGTCGGTGGTAGGCCGGAGGTCCTCGACGTCGACGGTGACGGTGACGGCTGGGGACATCATCGGAGTGTAGGAGCGGGTTCCGGCCGAGCTCGAAGGTCCTGAAGGTGGGCCAGGGACACTGCGGCGAGGAGGATTAGCACGACGTCGGTGGGAACTCGGTACCGGGTGGCGCCAAGGGTTAGGGCGGCCACCAACGTCCCGACAGCCGGAACGGCTAGCAGGAGAACGAGGGGGGTCCCCTGGCGTCGTAGCCAGACGGCACCGGCCACGGCTAGTGGTACTGAGGCGTAGAACTGGAGGAGGCCGAGTAGCGAGAATCGGAAGTTCCGACCCTCTACCAGGATGTCGGCCCGGAGCTGGTCGACGGGTGCGTAAAGGCCCCAGAACCGCCCCACCCGTCGGGGTATGGCGTGGGTGAGGAGGCGCCCTGCATGGTCCGAGGCGTACTGCAGGCCGCGCTCCCGGTAGGCCACGTCACGCTGGGACTCGTCGATCGGGTCGCCGTTTGGGCTCAGCGGCTGGGGCAGTCCGCAATCGAATTCCCAGTAGCCCTGCTTTTCCCCGTAATAGGTGGCATCGCAATTGGTCTGGGCGATGAGGATCCCCGAACCATTGGTGAGGAGGACAGGCTCCTCGAAGGTAGCCAAGTTGCGCACCAGCCACGGTCCGAGTACCGCTGTCGCTACGAGACCCACGCCTACGTATCGCGCTAGGCGGACAGCGAGGGTCAGGTCGGCCCGACGAAGTACGGGGAAAGCGATCAGCGGAAGGGTCAGAAGTAACTCGGCACGAGTGAGGGCACACAACCCACCGACGGCACCTAACAGCAGGACGGAGCGGACGTCCGGAGATCGGTAGAACCGGAGGGCAGCGATGACCAGGAGGGCTACACAGCCCACCACCAGGCTCTCGGACATCACCAAGCCATCGTTTAACCATAGGCAGGCGTGGACGGCAGCCAAGCCGGCAGCCAGGAGACCCGTCCGTGGCCCGTTCAGGGAACGCCCGGCCCAACCGATGGCCGCCACGCCGGCGGCACCGACAAACGCTCCCACCAGTTGATGTGCAGTGACACCGGTCAGCCCCAGAGCCGAGAAGAGGCCGAGAACCACCACCCATAGTGGTGGGTGACCAGCGGTGGGCTCCACGTGGCCGATAGGCAGAACGGTGTTGGCCGTCGGCAGCGCGGAGGACGGATTATCCAGGAAGAGAAGTTCCTGGGCGCCACCGTGGAGGTATCGGTACGGCTCAGTAAATCCCAGACCGTCAGCCAAAAGATTGGCGGCCTCGTGGTAATAGACGCCGTCACCGGAAAGCGGGTCACCTCGCTCCACCACGAGGACGTAGGCCACTCGGAGAACAAGGGCAGCGGCCACAAGGAGGGCTAACCACCGGCCAAACCGGGCGTCGGACCACGTCCCCTTTGGTGTAACTGCCGGCAGAGACGGTGCAGCGGCCATGTTCAATTTCCGGCGTCTGAGGGTCGGATTTCCTCGTGGTAGTCGTCCTCTACGTTGATTTGCCACACGTCGTGGTTGGCGCCCAGCACGTTTTCTACGGTCAGCATGGCCGTCAGCATGGAGTGGTCCTGGTTGTTGTACCGGTGCATGCCGTTGCGGCCCACCGGGTAGACATTGGCGGCGTTGTCGGTTAGCCACGAGCGGAGGATTTCCACGTTGGCTTGGTAGTGGGCGTCGTACATCGGGTACGCCTTGGGCATGCGGACCACGTAGCCAGCTTCCACCCGCGACGGGTTCAGCAGTCCGAGGTGGGCCATCTCGGACTTACCCCGCTCCACCAGGTCGGCGTCGTCCGCCTCCCAGAGATGGTCGCCCTCGTTCACGAAGTATTCAAGACCTAGGCAGGTCCGACCATCCTTGACCAAGTGGGGTGACCACTGGCCGAAGTTTTGGACACGGCCGACCTCAACCTCCGGACTGTGGATATAGATCCAGTTGTCGGGAAAGCCGTCCTCGAACGGGACCACTAAGGCCACAGTGAGGAAGTCCCGGTGGCCGATGGCGTCGGCCGCCTGCTGTACCGCATCGGAAATGGGCGGGTCCATAGCTCGGAGGAGGTGGGGGAGAGGCATGGAAGAGATCACGTGGGACGCCGGGAACACCACTGGCCCATCAGGGCCGTCGGCTTCTACCAAGTGGGCTCTTCCGGCGGTATGGGCGATCCGGCGGACCGGATGGTGGAGTAAGACATCCGAGCCCTGAGCGGATACAAGCTCGTGGCACCGCTCCCACATCATCCCCGGCCCGTACTTCGGGTATTCAAACTCCTCAATGAGACTGGTGATCTCCTTCTGGTTCCGACGGGGGGTGAGGGAGTTCCAGACGGCCCGGAAGAGCGAGAGGTTCTTGATTCTCTGAGCGGCCCAATCAGCCTGCAACTCGTCGGCGGGTACGCCCCAAACCTTTTCGGTGTAGGTCTTGAAGAAGGTTCGATACAGGCGCCAGCCAAAGCGGCTCGCCGTCCACCCCTCGAATGAGGTCTGATTCTTTGGTGGGTAGATCCGGACCCAGACGTAGGACAGGACGCATCGGACCGATTCGAGGAGGCCCAAGTTGCGTAAGGCGTTTAGGGCTCGTAACGGGTAGTCGTAGAAGCGACCTCGGTAAAATATGCGACTCATCCGAGGTCGCAGCAAGAAATCCTCGGGTTCCAGAATTTCATGCCACAGGTCGGAAACGGCCCGGACCTTGGTGAAGAACCGGTGCCCTCCGATGTCGAACCTCCACCCGTCCCGAACGGCGGTCCGACTTATACCTCCAACGACCCCATCGGCTTCCAGCACTGTGGTTCGGATGTCGGACTTTCCGAACTGGTAGGCGGCGGTTAAGCCGGCCGGGCCGGCACCGATGATGACTGGATGGACCCCTCCCGAGGAGAGGTCGTCGTTTTCCCAAGGGGACGTATCTGGAAGGTTGGTCATCGAAAGGCTCGGTTCCCGGAAGCCGGACGAGCGTACCGGGCGGCCCCCTGGTGCGACGGTACGCTCCTCCGCCGTGGGGGAGGTTGACCGCAACCGCTGGCTCGTAACGGCGGTTGCCGTAGCGGTAACCGGTGGTTTGGTGCTGCGTTTCCTTCCGCTCTCACCGATGTGGTTGGACGAGGCCATCTCGGCATCCCTAGCCGAAGAGGCGCGTCGGGGTTGGACACCGCTGGTGGACGCCCTTCGGCACGATGGGCATCCACCCTTGTACTACGTCCTCTTGGCCGTTTGGACGTCGGTGGTTGGTGATGGTGACGCGGCGGTGCGGGCATTCTCTGGCGTTCTTGGTGTGATGTCATTGCCCCTCACGTGGGCAGTGGCTCGACGGCACCTCGACCAGTCGGGTGCCCTTTTGGCGGTTGGTGTGATGGCCTCGAGTCCGTTTGCCATCCGGTATGCCACTGAGGCCCGGATGTACTTGCTACTCCTGGTTCTGCTGCTTCTGGCCCATCTGGCTGTAGTTCGTGCTTGGGAGCGGCCGTCGACAGCCCGCCTGGCCGCCCTAGCCGGGATAACGGCAGCACTTCTGTTCACCCACTACTGGTCGTTATTTTTGGGGGCAGTCGTCGGGCTTTCTCTCCTGTGGGTGAGTCGGGGACCGGAACGGCGTCGAGCCCTCCGGCTGGCTGGAGCCGTGGCTGCTGGGGGATTGGGCTTCCTGCCGTGGCTTCCCGTGTTCTTCGATCAACTGGCCCACACTGGAACTCCGTGGTCGCCGGCGCCGAGACCCACGGTGGTGGCCGCACTGACCTTGGAGGCTTACGGTGGGGGTCGGGGTTCGGAGGCCCTCTTGGTGGCTGTGGTGCTGGCCGTCCTGGTGGTGCTGGGGATCGGGACCCGTCGGTCGTCTGCTGGATCAATGCTCGGGTGGGCCGAGGAGCGTTGGTTGCGGCTGGCCGCTGGTATTGGCTTGGCCACCATGGTGCTAGGGGCGGGAGTCAGTCTGGCCACTGACACGGCCTACCAGGGCCGTTACGGCGTGTTCGCGTTGGTGCCGGTGGTGCTGGCCGCAGCGGTGGGCCTTCGGCGCCTACCCGGTGTCGGTCCGGTGGTGGTCTTGACGGGGCTGGTCCTGCTCTCCGGGGTCGCGGTGGCCCGCGAGTTGAGTAGGGAGCGGACGCAGGTTGCCGCAGCCGTGGAGGAGGTCTTGGCTGGAGGTGGAGCTGACGATGTGGTGGTGTTTTGTCCCGACCAGTTAGCTCCAGCCGGCCATCGGATGTTGGACGATCGTCGGACAACTTTGTCGTACCCGCTGCTGGATGAGGGGCGGCGCGTGGACTGGGTGGACTACGCGGAGCGCAATGCTGCGGCTGATCCGGAAACGGCTGCCGAGGAGATAACGGCGCGCTCAACGGGGGCGGAAGCGGTCTGGTTGATCTGGATGGATGGCTACGAAACCTTCGGGAGCCATTGCTCCGACTTGCGTCTTGAACTCGTCGAGCGCTTGGGTCGGCCGACGAAGGTGCTTAATGCCGACGGAGATGTTTACGACGACGCGGCCAACCTCTCCCGGTTCCCGGGTCCGTCGTGATCTCAGCCGGTCGGCGGGCTCTGGTCGGGGACCTTCGGAGCGTTCTCCCGGCGTGGATCACGGCCCGCCTCTTGGTAGCAGCGGCCTATGGGCTGGCCCGTCTCCTGGAAGGAGGATCAGGTTCCCGAACCGCCCGAGGCCTGCTGGCCTGGGATGGCGACTGGTATATCTCGCTCCTGACCCACGGCTACGACGGTGTGGCCAGGGAGGGCGCTCGCTTCTTTCCGGGTTACGTGCTGGTTGGGCGACTATTCGACGCGGTGTTACCTGGAGGCCCGGTAACGGCACTGGTCCTAGTGGCAAACGTGGCCTCGCTGATCGCCACCGTGCTGGTGTTTCGGCTGGCCCTGGCTGAGACAGCCGATCGGTCCACGGCGAAGCGAGCGGCCTGGGCGTTATCGCTTTTCCCGTCGGCGTTCGTGTTGGTGTGGGCATACGGCGAGGGTCTTTTCCTGGCCCTTGCCTTGGGCGTCTTGTTAGCGGCCCGAAGGGAACGCTGGTGGTGGTGCGCGGTGATGGGATTGGCTGCTGGATTGGTGCGTCCGACTGGGGCTTTGTTGGCTCTGGCTGTTGTGGCTGCGGCGCGTCGACCGACCAGCGTGGTCCCGCAGCGGGTGGCGGCGCGCTTGGCGGCAGTGGCAGGGGGTCCAGTAGGCACCTTGGTTTTTGTTTGGTGGGTGTCAGCCCGGTTTGAAGAGGCATTCCTCCCGTTGGTTATACAACGAGAGCTTCGGGGGGGCCTAAGAAACCCGTTGGCTCGACTGGTGGAAGGTCTGGCTGACCTCGGGCGGTCGACCACTTGGACTGATGGTTTGCACGCCGTTGCGGCGGTGGCTGTCTTAGTGGTGCTAGTGGCCCTTTTCCGATCTTGGCCCGCCCGGTACGGGGTGTTCGCCGGTTCCTGTCTTCTGGTGGCCTTGGCCGCCGACAACCTCAACAGCCTCGAGCGCTACGTTTTCAACGGAGTCTCAGTAGTACTGGGGGTCGTCACCTTGGCCGGCTATCGGCGTTTCGGACGGCTGGTCCCAGTGGCCTCTGGTGCGATGATGCTCGTCCTGGCGACAGCCGCCTGGACTGGGTCTTACGTGCCGTGAGCTCAGGCTCTGATATTGAGACGCTGTAGTCGCGCTGCTGAGCATCGCGTTTCGGGAGGCAATGACGGAAAACGAGGAAACGGCCCCAAGTAGCCTCCCGGCGAACCGGTCAACTCCTCGGAGCCGCTTCCTCGTTCCGCATCCCAGGCTCCACCCCTTGGGGCGTCACCCTGATCCGGATCCCGGAGTGTCCGTCGACCTCCGTTCCCGGACCCGATCCGTCCACCGGCCCCCGGTGGGACCCTGGTCGTCCGTCCTGCCCCTCCGCCCGGCGGCGGAGCAGCCCGGTCGACCTGGCACCCGAGTCCGGTCTCACCGTGGGCCCTCTCGACGCCCGTCAGCGTCGGGATGACCTGCGGTGGCCCGGTCCCGGTCGGGGTTTCGTCCGGACGGTCCGGTGCCTCGCCCGAAGGCTCGACGCCGCTCCGTCCGACCTCGACACCCTTGTGCCGGTGGCCGAACCGCTGGTCCCTTTCGGTCCCAGCGTGGTTGCGGTCCTCCCCGAACACGCCTTGGGGGCTTCCCCAGGGTCTCGACCCTCCTCCTGCGACCGGAGCCTGAGCTCCTGTCCCATTCGGTGGCCGGTTCTCCGGTTCCGGATCCCCTTGCCGTGTTCGGCGTGAAGGCAGGATGCACCCAAGAGCGATCTCCGTCAACCGGATTTGAGGTATTCCCCAGAGTCTGGGGAGATTTCCCCACCCGGAGGGCGAGTGATCCACAGGTCCGTCCACAGATTGGCCGGGAAGCGGAAGGGAAGGCTGTTAGCCGGGCAGGGCGGCACCCATGAGCAGGGCTCCTAAGGCGGCTGCTGTACCGAGGGCTCCAGTCACCCCGCGAAGAGCTGGACTTCTTGTCGTGGAGTGGACGGCGATTGACGCTCCGGAAGCGCCGACGAGAAGGAGTTTTACTAGGAGGGAGGCCAGGTAGGTGGTGTCGCGGTCCTCTAGGCCTATTTCGGTAAGGCTCCAAATTCCGGTTGCAACGGTAAGGGCGAAACAGGGCCAGGCGATTCGAGCGAATCGTCGAGCGGCGGTTCGGGGGGCGTCTGGCCCCAGATCTCGGAGGACGGGGAGAAGACTCACCATGACGATCTGGCCGCCCACCCATCCGCAGACGCCGAGCAGGTGCAGGAAGATCCTTATGTCGTCTAGGCCGGCCATACGTCCATTGTGGCGGGTGGCGACTCGACGGAGCCGACTCCGGGGCCCAACTACGTTTAGGGGTACCAGTCCCCCCGCTCGATGAGAACCTGGCGAAGTACTCCTGGATGGTCCGTCATGATCCCGTCCACGCCGAGGTCCAACAGGCGGACCATCTCGTCTGGGTCGTCGATGGTCCACACGTGGACCTGGAGGCCCCGATCGTGGGCCATCCGGAGCAGATGACGGTCCACGATGGGTATGCCGTACTGGCGGACCGGCACCTGAAGGCACAAGGCGGCCGGTCGGCCGGTCGGGATGCCCAGGCTGGCCAGTCGGAGCCGGGCGGTGGCAAGCGGACCAGCTGACGTGCACACGGAAGGTCCGAGAAGAGACCGGCAACGGGCCAGGCGGCGATCCGAGAAGGCCCCAAGGCAGACCCGGTGAAGTGCTCTGTGGTCGTGAAGTATCTCGACCAGAGGTTCCACGACCCGGTCATCCTTGGGGTCGATGTTGATCCGAGTTTCTGGGAACTCCTCGAGGAGCTCCGACAGCAGAGGGATGGGCTCTCGCCCGGCGATCCGCGCATCAGAAACCTCGCTCCACGAAAGGTCGGCAACCTGGCCAGAACGGTCGGTGACCCGGTCAAGAGTGTTGTCGTGGAAGGCGAGAACCGCCCCGTCCCGGGTGGCATGAACGTCCGTCTCTAAGTATCGGTACCCAAGGTCCACAGCGTGCCTGAAGGCGGCCAGGCTGTTCTCCGGGTACTCCTCAGCTCCGCCTCGATGAGCAAAGGCCAAGGTCCCCGGATGGTCAAGAAACGGGTGGGAAGTTGGGCTACGCATCTCGGGGACGGTAATGCGGTATTCGGGCATGAGTCGGACCCCAACATCCGAGGTGCAAACCACCGGGGGTGGGGGCGGGGTGGTCGATATCGTGGATCCATGGCCCGTCGCACCAAGATCATCGCCACCATCGGTCCGGCGTCCGATGACGAGGCGACCCTGCGTGGCTTGATTCGGGCCGGCATGGACGTGGCCCGACTAGGGCTGGCCCATAACACGATCGATGAGGCGGCGGCTCGCATGGCCGACATTCGACGGATCGCCGCTCTCGAGGGTCGCTACGTAGGGATTTTGGTTGACCTGCCAGGGCCCAAGGTCCGCGCCGCTTCCTTTGGTGAGGAACCGGTCGTCCTGGTCGAGGATTCCTGCTTGGAACTCCGTGTAGGTGATCACCGAAGCGATGCCACCTCGATCGAGGTGGACTACGAAGGGCTCCTGTCCGACATGGAGCCCGGCGACCGACTCAGCCTTGGTGACGGCCGAGTGATCCTCGAGGTCCGGGACGTCACGGAGGAGTCTCTATCGGCCCGGGTGGCCCACGGCGGAGTTCTAACGGGTAGTCCCGGCCTCCACGTCCCTTCGGACCGACTGTCTATGCGTGCTCCGACCGATGATGACCTCCGTGCCGTCGAACGCTTCGTGGAACTCGACGTTGACATGATCGCCGTGTCGTTTGTGAGGTCAGCAGAGGACCTGTCCCGCCTGCCGGTGATGCCGCACCCCGAAGGACCCATCGTGGTGGCCAAGATCGAAACCCGCGCGGCTATCGACGACCTCCCGGCCATTATCGAGGCCTCAGGAGCGGTGATGGTGGCTCGGGGAGACCTGGGAAGCGAGTGCAGTATTGAGGAGCTGCCAATCCTTCAGAAGGAGATCATCCGGCAGTGCATCGCATTGGGCCGTCCGGCTATCACGGCCACCCAGATGCTTGAGACCATGATTAACAACCCTGAACCGACCCGGGCCGAGGTCTCCGATGTGGCCAACGCCGTCTGGGACGGCTCGAGTGCGGTCATGCTTTCAGGGGAGACAGCCATTGGGGCCAATCCAGTGAATGTCGTGTCCACGATGTCGCGCATCGCCGAACGGGCCGACGACGCCTTCGACCATCGAGGGTGGATGTCGGAGCTCTCGGAACTCCGTATGACTGACACTGGCGACCCGGACACTGCCATTACCGATGCCATGACCCAGGCCACGGCTCGAGCCGTTGACGAATTAGGCATTTCGACAATCCTGTGCATCTCGGGGAGTGGCTTCACTGTTCGGTCGATGGCCCGGTTCCGTCCGTCGGCCCGAATCATCGGCCTCAGCTCCAACGAGCGCACTGTTCGGCAACTAACCCTGAGCTGGGGCACGGAGGCCCTTCACCTACCCGAGCAGGGCGACCTCCAGCGTCGGGTAGGTGCCGCCCTCGAGGTAGCCCGCGACCGAGGTGCGGTGCAGCCCGGCGAGTTGGTGGGGCTCCTGGCAGGTACCGACGTCCGGTCGCGCTCCACGAACGTACTTCGAGTGGAGCGGGTCCCTGAAGCGTGACGATCGACGCCGGTCAGGCGTCGGAACAGCGCGGGTTCAGATCGGCTGGGACCTCCACCGACTGCCCAAACAGGGAGCAGGAGCAGTCAGCGGCACAGTCGGCCAGACCAGACCGCTGACCCCATAGCCCGACGCTGAGGGTTGCAAGGAGCACTACGACCACGGTTCGTAGCACCAGCCGCCGGATGACTCGAGCTGCCAGGATGAGCAGGATGACCGAGACGGCTACGGCTACCACAGCCACTGATCGCAGGAACTGTGGGTCGGCCCAGGACGGCAGTTGGGTGAACTCGGGTAGGTCAAACAACTCAGCGAGGACCTCGGGCACCGGTAGAGGGTACCGGTCGAGTCGGTCCCGATCGGGCAGGGGTAGCCTCGTCCACCATGAGCCCGGAGCAGCCCGTCGGCTTCTCGTCGGAGGGCCTGCCGGAGACCATCCTCGGCCCAGAATCCGACGACGCCGACCTCCGCCTGGCGGCCGCGTTGGCTGCGCCACCTGAGGAGCGTCGGGGACTAGTCGCCGCCGTGGTGGCCTTCTGGCCCCGGCACCTCAATGGCTGGGCCTGCCTCGGTGACTTGGGGCGCGACACAGTCGAGTCGTACGCCGCCTACCGCGTGGGCTACCACCGGGGCCTAGATCGCCTCCGACAGGGTGGCTGGCGGGGCTCGGGCTACGTCCGGTGGTCGCATCCCACCAACCGGGGCTTCCTTCGGGCCCTAGCTGGACTAGCCCGAACAGCACGAGAGATCGGCGAGAAAGACGAGGAGGAGCGCTGCGAGCTCTTCCTGCGGCAACTGGATCCAGACTGGCCGGACGTGGATCCCCCCTTCGACAGTTCGGGCTGATCGAACCTCGTGGACGCACCACCTGAGACCCTGACCGGTGGGGCAGTGCTAGCCGGAGGGGCTAGCAGTCGTATGGGCAGCGATAAGGCCCTCCTGGTCGTAGGTAGGCGCCCCCTAGTGCTCGGCGTGACCGACACTCTGGCCGCGGCCCTAGGTGTGGCACCGGTAGTAGTCGGCGGGGACGAGAGTCGCCTCAGCGCCCTTGGACTGGAGGTGTTACCCGATCGGACTCCGGGGGCCGGGCCGCTCGGGGGGATCCTGACCGTCCTCTTCCACTACCGGGAGCGGTTCAACCAGGTAGTGGTCCTGTCGTGCGACCTGCCGGACCCCTCCCCGGAAAGTATTCAGGCGGTGGCCGAAGCGGCCTCCAGCGAAAACGCCATCGCTGTTCCGGTCCACAAAGGCCGCCGGCAGTGGATGCATGCGGCCTGGCCAATCGCCCTCCTTCCGGCTCTGGAGGAGACATTCCAGAGAGGAGAACGCGCGCCTCACCGGGCGGTCGTTGACCTCCCCGTGGTAGAGGTCAACGGGTTGGATCCCTGGAGTCTGCGCGACATAGACCGTCTTGAAGACCTCAGCGAGGAGCCACCAGCTGGCCGGTAGGGTGCCGGCCGCACAAGAAATGGCTGATGGAAGAGGTGCCATGGACGTACCCGAGATCGATGTCGACGAGTTAGAACGGCGGCTGGGCGAGGGTGCGCTTCTAATCGACGTACGGGAGCCTGACGAGTGGGCCGAGGTCCGCGTGCCGGGGGGACGTTTGATCCCGCTGCAGAGCGTTCCCGAGCGGCTGGCCGAGATCCCCGCGGAGGGAGACGTCTACGTCATCTGTGCCCTAGGCGGTCGGAGCCGTGCAGCGGTCGAGTTCCTCCGCGAGCAGGGTCGAGATGCCGTCAACGTGTTTGGTGGGACCACAGCCTGGGTAAACGCTGACTTTCCGACCGAGGCGGGTGAGTCAGTCTGAGTCGACGCCCCTCCCCCGAGTACCGCCTGGTCACGAGCCAGGGTGATTTCGCCGACCTTCTGGAGGTACTGAGAGCACAGCCTCGAATCGCTATAGACACCGAATTTCACCGCGAGAAGACCTACTTCCCAAAGGTGGCCTTATTGCAGGTGGCCTGGGAAGGAGGCCTGGTCCTGATCGACCCACTGGAGGTGGATCTAACCTCTCTGGCTCACATCTTGGAGTCGGACGTGGTAGTGGTCATGCACGCCGCAGGTCAAGACCTCGAGGTGTTCGACCGGGTTTGCGGGACGGCACCACGCCACCTGTTCGACACCCAGGTGGCGGCCGGCTTCACCGGCTTATCTTCACCCTCTCTGACCACTCTGCACGAGCGTGAGCTGGGCTTCCACCTCCCCAAGGGCGACCGCTTGACGGACTGGCTGGCCCGTCCACTGACTGCCTCGCAACTCGAATACGCCGCGTCTGACGTGGCCCATCTTCTGGAAATCCATGACCGGCTAGTTCGACGCCTCGACAGCGAGGGACGCCTTGGGTGGGCAGAACAGGAGTGCAAGGAGATGCTGGCTCGAGAACACGGCCGGCGAAATCCCGACGACGCGTGGCAACGGATCAAGGAAGCTCGCCAACTCCGCGGGCCGGCGCGCGACGTGGCCCGATCGGTGGCCGCATGGCGGGAGCGACGTGCGGGCGAGGTGGACATTCCAGTTCGCCACGTGTTGCCCGACCTGGGTTTGGTTGCCATTGCCCAACGAGCCCCAACAGAGGTTGGGGATCTGCGGGGAATTCGGGGGTTAGACGGACGCCACTACAAGGGGGCTGTAGCCAGCGGAATCATCGAAGCGGTGGCCGCGGCTGGAGATTTGCCACCCCTCCAGCCTGATCTTCCGCGGCGAAACGGAGGAGCCGACATCCGGGCGGGCGTGACATTGGTATCAGCCTGGGTCTCGCAACTGTCTCGGGACCTGGACCTGGACCCTGCCTTGGTGGGAACCCGGAGTGATATTGAGGCGCTGGTGCGCGGCGACGAGGATGCCCGGATGTCCACCGGTTGGCGCCACCAGGTGGTTGGTGGACAGGTGGGCGACCTCCTAAGCGGTCGTGCCGCACTGGCCTTCGACGGACGGGGCGGTTTGGTCTTGGAGCCCCGGAACATCTGAGACCCGCCGACCCGTGTTCGGGTCGCGCCATCGGTAGGATGGAATGCTGATCGATGATGACGTCCGACCGGGAGGACCACGGTGAAGAAGGGCCGACATCGCCGCTACGAAGAGGCACGAGCGCTCAAGCAAAATGAGGACCTCGACTTGGACTCGATATTCGAGAGCCTGAATGTCGACGAGCCGAAAGCAGAAGGGGAGTCTCCCGCGTTTGACGCCTGGTCCGACGAATTCGAGGAAGAAGAGGTGCTCGAGGAGACCACCGAGTCTGCCTAATAAGTCTGACGAAAGAGCGGGACAGACTCGATCATCCGCCCGTCTCGTCGAGGATCTCGTCCAACTTGAGGATGTCGTCGGCCGACAAGGTGCCGATGAACCTGTCTTCGGCATCGGTGACGGCCAGAACGTCCACGTCAGCCTGCTCCATGGCAGCGACGGCGTCTCGGAGCGTCCACGTCGGCCGAGCCGCTAAGGGGTCTGGCGAAAGCAGCGTGCCGACCTCCGTATCGTCCCATGTGGACCGTTCCAGGGCGGACACCTCGGAGAGACTGATCATCCCGAGGTAGGCGGTTCCATCTACGACGGCAACCGATCGCTCCCGCCGGCCCAGGACGTGCAAGTACATGAACTCGGCAACCGTCGCGTCGGGGGGCACCGTCAACACATCAGTGTCTAAGGCCGAGGTCACCGGGAGCGTAAACCGCCTCTCTAGGTGGCCCAGCCTGACACTGTGTTGGTGTTCAGCGACCGATGACTTCCCGGCCACCAGCTGACTGACGGCAGCGGCTACCAGAGCGGGAACAACAAAGGAACCCCCGGTTGACTCGGCCACGAACATCACGGCCGAGATGGGAGCACGGTAGCCAGCACCGAGGAAGGCAGCTAGTCCGAGTGTCGGGTAGAGGCCCGGACGGTCGGCGTTCAGCAACTCGCCGGTGAATTGCCCCAGGATTACCCCTTGGACGGCCAGGGGGATGAACAGGCCCCCAACGCCCCCCGCGGCCAGGGTGACGATGGTGGCAGCGATCCGGAGCCCAAACAGTAGGGCGATGAGGCCCAGGCCGTTGGCTGGATGGACGACCCACGTCATGGCTTCGAAGCCGGGCCCGATGGTTAGCGGGGAGTCGAACGCCAGGTCGGCCACCACGGCCAGTCCAGCCAAGGAGGCGCCGCCGATCAGTACCCGGGCTACAAAATGATCGGTTCGGGCCTGGGTTTTGGCCCACCGGACCAGCCAGGCCATGGCACGCCCACCCAAACCGGCGAGGATGCCCAGAAGAAGGGCTCCGAAGACGTCAGCCACCTCCACGGCCGTGAACAACGACGCCAGGTCGGCAGCGTCAAACCACACCACCTTGTCGTCCGAAGCCAGGGCCAGATGCTTGACGTCCAGACCGATCCGGTTCTCCGGGTCGTTCAGGAATGGGATAACGGCCTCGTGTCCGATCAGATTGATGTAGGTCACGTAACTGGTAGCTGAGGCTAGGAGGGAGGGCAGGAGAGCTCTACGGTTGACGTCGTCGCGGTATGGGGCCTCGAGGGCGAAAAGGACGCCGGTGGCCGGGGCTTTGAACACGGCAGCCACGCCGGCTGCCGCACCGGCCGTGAGCAGGATTCGGATGTCCTCACGTCGAAGCCAGCGCCGGAAACGATCTCGCATAGCTAGACCTACAGTGGAGCCGGCGTAGATCGAGGGTCCTTCCAAGCCCAGGGACCCGCCTAGCCCGATGGTGGCCAGGCCAGCTACCAACTTCACTGGCAGGTCCCGTAGGGGGAGCCGGGGGTTTCGGTCGTGGAACGCTCGGTTGAACTCGTCTGAGGTTGACGCAGTCAGGCCGCGACCCAGGTACCGGAGGACCGCCGTAGCCAGGATGAGCCCCAGGGCGGGAGCTAAGGCCACCTGCCACAATGGCCGCTTGAGTACCGCGTCCAGAAGTACGGAGGCTGAGAGGTACTCGAAGCCGGCAATCACCACAGCAACGAGGGCGCCGGTGGCGATCGAGAGAGCTAGAACCGGCGTATCCCCGCGGGTAGCGATACTTCGAAGCCGATTCACGGGGTTCTTCCTACACCCTGGACCGTTGGGATCCTCGGACGGGTCGGCACCGGGCTGACCACGGAGGTCGGGCAGACTGTGTCGATGCGCCTTTGGCCTCGACCCCGTGTCGATCCCCTGGTTAGTGAGTTGGTGGAGGCGTTGGACGCCGGGCGGGTCAAAGCTGGGTCGGTGGCGCGACACCTCTACAGTTCGGACAGTTCGGTCCTCCGGGGTGGCCGGGCCGGAGTCGTCTGTCTTCCAGAGAGCACCGCCGAGGTGTCGGCTTGTGTTCGTGCGGCACGTCGGCATGGACGGGCCTTCGTGCCCCGGGGGGCGGGCACCGGTCTTGCAGGGGGTGCGGTGCCGTGTGACGACCCGGTGGTCATCGTGACGACGCGGATGGATCGGATTCTTGACGTAGATGTTGAGAGGCGGACGGCATGGGTGGAACCCGGTGTGGTGAACCTGGACCTCAGCCGGCACCTAGCCGGCACGGGTCTCCACTTCGCCCCCGATCCCTCCAGCCAGCAGGCCAGCACAATCGGCGGCAATGTGGCTACCAACTCGGGTGGCCCCCACTGTCTTCTCTATGGGGTTACCAGTGCCCACGTTCAAGCCGTGGAGGTTGTCCTGCCTGATGGGGAGGTTGTCTTGCTGGGCGAGGAGCAGGGAGACGCCGCGGGATACGACCTTCGGGGTGCTTTCATTGGAGGCGAGGGAACACTGGGGATTGCTACCCGGATCTGCGTCCGACTCACACAGGATCCGCCGTTAGTAGCCACGCTGCTATTGGACTTCCTCACCATCGACGAGGCGGCCGAGACGGTAAGTGCCATTATCGCCGCCGGGATCTTGCCCGCTGCTCTAGAACTGATGGATCAGCAGGTGGTGGCTGCCGTCGAACCATTTGCCCACGCTGGCTATCCGATGGATGCAGCAGCCGTCCTGATCGTGGAGCTAGACGGTCTACCGGCAGGGATCGACGACCAGGTTCGACGAATCGGCGAACTAGCCCGGTCACACGGTGCCCGGGAGGTTCGGCGGGCCGCTGACGCTGACGAACAGGAGAGAATCTGGAAAGGGCGAAAGAGCGCGTTCGGGGCTATAGCGAACCTCAAGCCCGACTATTACCTGAACGACACCGTAATTCCACGGTCTCGTCTAGCTGAAGTGCTGGCCGGCATTCAGGAGGCCGTCGACCGCCACGACCTTTTGATCATGAATGTTTTCCATGCCGGGGACGGGAATCTCCACCCACTGATCGTCTATGACGCCCGCGATGCCGAGGAGACGGCCCGGGTTCTAGAGGTCGGGGAGGAGATCGTCCGGTTGGCCATTGACGCTGGTGGGGTGCTGTCCGGAGAACACGGGATCGGTTTGGAGAAGCGACGGTTCATGGGCCTCCAATTCTCGCCAGAAGACCTGGAGGCTCAGGCACGGTTACGACGAGCCTTCGACCCCGACGGAATGGCGAACCCGGCCAAGATCCTGCCGTCGGGGGCCAGTTGCGGCCACGTAACCAGCCTGGGACGGATTCCAGAGGGAACCTGGGTTTGAATCGACTAACGGAGTTCCGCGAGGCGGTCGGAACAGATGGTGCTGTCTGCGTGCGTGGTGGGGCCACCCGCTGGGATCTGGGTGGGGACCCGGCAGGAGCCCACGAAGTGCGGGCTCCGTCCGGGGTCGAGGAGTTCCTGCCAGCGGAGATGACGGTGACCGTGGGTGCCGGGACGACACTCGCCGAGTTGACAGAAGTTCTGGGTGCCAGTGGTCAGGAGGTCGCACTAGACGGACCCCCTGGCGCCACGGTAGGAGGTGCCTTGGCCGTCGGGCGAAGCAGCCTGCGGCGAGGGAGGGTGGGGTCGATTGCCGACGCCCTCCTCCAGGCTGACTGTGTGGGGGCTGACGGTGCTCTGTTTACCGCCGGGGGGCCGACGGTAAAGAACGTGACCGGCTATGACGTGTGCCGTCTCCTAGTCGGCTCCCTAGGTACCTTGGCCCTGTTGGGGCGGGTCATTCTGCGGACCCGGCCGGTTCCGGAGTCCAGTCTCTGGCTGGCTGGAGAGTTGACCCCCGGTCGGGTAGCCGACGTGGCCTACCGTCCGGCCACAGTGCTGTGGGACGGCCAGCGGACGACAGTTCGCTTAGAAGGACACCCCAGCGACCTCAACGACGAGCGAGAACGTCTAGTGGCGCTCGGCTTGGGCGAGGTTGACGAGCCGGAACTAGGACCTTGCATGAGCCGATGGGTAGGTCAGATTGCGGCCGGCGCGGTTCTGGACGTGCTCGGTGGTGTGGTCTACGGGGATCTGCCGAAAACCCTCCCGGTGATAGAGCCCGGAGTTCACGCCCTGGCCAGTCGTATGCGCGACGAGTTCGACCCGGGACGGCGACTCAACCCCGGTCGCGACCCCTACCGGGTGGCGGCATGAGCGGTGGCGGACCGCTTGGGTTGCGGGAGGACGCCTTGGCGGCGTGCGTCAACTGTGGACTCTGCTTGCCGCACTGCCCCACCTACCGGATTTCTGGGGACGAGAGCAGATCACCACGAGGTCGAATCGCCCTCATGAGAGCGGCGGAGGCCGGTGTAACCGCCTTAGACGCGGAGTGGTTCGAGGCCATTGACACCTGCGTTCAGTGCCTAGGTTGCGAGACGGCCTGCCCGTCGGGGGTTCCCTACGGTGAGTTGATCGTCGCGACCCGGGAAGCCACAGTTATCGACCATCCTCCGTCCCGGCATCTTCGAGCAGGGCTCTGGCTTCTGGACCGCCCTCGGCTACTGCGGGCAGGCAGCCGCTTACTGGCTCTCATACAGCGTTTCGGGTTAGTGCCCCGTACTGGTCTGCTTCCGAGACGACTCCCGTTGTGGGCGCCTCGCAGTCGCAGGACGGGAACGGGCGACGTTGTGTTGTTCACGGGTTGTGTGATGGATGCATGGCAGCCAGAGGTCCACGCAGCGGTGGAAGCTGTCTTGAAGGAGGCGGGCACGACGGTGGAACGATCAGGAGATCGGGCCGGCTGCTGTGGTGCCCTCCACGAACACGCGGGCCTTGGAGAAGAGGCCCGGCGGCGCGCTGAACGAGTCATAGCCGCCCTGCCGGGAGAGCGCCCCGTTCTGGTGGATTCGGCCGGGTGCGGTGCGGCACTGAAGCGCTACGGCGACCTCCTGGGAACGCCGGCAGCTGCGGCATTCGCCGCACGGGTCTTCGACGTCCATGAGTGGTTGGCTCCGCAGATGGGACGGCTGTCTGCCGCTCATGGAACGGCCGAGCCGGTGATCGTGCACGATCCCTGCCACCTTCGTCACGCCCAGCGCTGTCACGGAGCGGTCCGAGACGTCCTTCAGCCATACATGGAGGTGGTGGAACTGGACGACCAGGGGCTCTGCTGTGGTGCCGGTGGCGCCTACGCGCTATCAGAGGCTGTCCTGGCTGACGAAGTTCGTCAGCGAAAGGTGGCGGCCATCGGCCGGGCGGCCGGGCGGTCGGGTGCCACGGTCGTTGTCAGTGCCAACCCAGGATGCACGATGCATCTGGCGGCAGCGGGGCTGGAAGTCCACCACCCCATGGAAGTCCTGGCCGAGGTCCTCAGGGAAGATTTCACCGAGGCTGGAACCGGAGAGTCGGTGGCCGATGCCGGGTGAGTTCGATGAGATCCGGTCTCGGCTGGAGAGCATCGCCGAGGAGCTGGCCGATCTGGCCATCCAGCGGCTGCGGGAGTCGATCGATGCTGGCGGAGAGGAGATGCCGATCGACGAGCGGCGTCTGACCCGGGCCCGTAGGGCGGTGGAAAAAGCCGCACACCTCCTAGAGGAGCCAGACGACAACTTTCTGTGAGGCGGTGGTCTCAGGCGCTGACCACAGGGAGGAGAGTACGGCCGTCGTGTCGGCGGGTGACCTCGAGGCGGTGGCCCTGTTCGACTGCGTCATAGAGGGTGGTTCTCTGGACCAGTGTCCGTCCAAGAGGGGCTACGAGTTCTTCCAGGTCGCCTCGGGTCACCAGTTGACCGTGTTCTGCCCCTGCGGCCCGGGAGATGTTCTCGTCCATCAGGGTCCCACCCAGATCGTTGACCCCCGAACGGAGAAGTTGGCGTACCCCGTCGAAGCCGATCTTGACCCAGGAAGCCTGCACGTTGTCGATGAGTCCGTGGTAGGCGATTCGTGCCACAGCATGCATAAGGAGGGTTTCTCGGAAGGTCGGGCCTCGGCGAGAGCGCCGTTGGAGGTAGATAGGGGAGGCCATGTGGACGAACGGCAGGCCCACGAACTCGGTAAATCCCCCGGTTTCCTCCTGGAGGTCGCGACATCGAAGGAGGTGGCGGACCCAGTGTTCAGGGTGTTCCACGGATCCGAACATGATGGTGACGTTGGAGCGGATTCCAAGCGTGTGAGCAGTGCGGTGGGCCTCAAGCCACTCGTCAGTGGTGATCTTGTCCGGGCATAGAACCTGGCGGATCTCGTCGTCGAGAATCTCTGCCGCCGTCCCAGGAAGTGAGCGGAGACCAGCATCCTTCGCCCGCTGCAAGTAATCGGCCAGAGGCTCGCCGAGGCGGCGGGCACCCTCGGTTACCTCCAGAGCCGTGAAGCCGTGGACGTGGATGTCGGGTACGGCGTCTCGTACGGCCTGAGTGACGTCGATGTAGTAGTTGCCATCAAAGTCGGGGTGGATTCCACCCTGCAAGCACACCTCGGTAGCGCCCATGCGGGCAGCATCGGCGGCCCGTCCGGCGATCTCGTCAAGGCTCAGGAGGTAGGGAGTGCCCCGGAGGTTGAGAGACAGTGGCCCTTTTGAAAAGCCGCAGAACCGACACTTGTAGGTGCACACGTTTGTGTAGTTGATATTCCGGTTGGCTACCCAGGTGACCTGGTCCCCGACAGTCTGACGGCGAAGCTCGTCGGCTACTTCGGCAACTGCGGCGACCTCGGGCCCGCGGGCCCGGAAGAGGGCCAGTAATTCGAGATATCCGGCCTGCTGTCCGGCCAGAACTCCATCGAGGACTTCACCGATCCGACCTCGGGCCGCGCCTTTCGCCGGGACAAGAATGGTGGGGGTTACCGGCACACCGGAGTACCACGCTGTGGATCGGTGCCCGACTTGACGGACCTCCGCACCGTCGGCGGCAACGATCTCTTCGATGGCCTCAGGGAAGAGCGACCCGGGATCGTCGCGTCCCAACCCTTCGGCGTCGCTGCGGTCAGCGACGGAGAAGTGGAGGTCCGGGTGAAGCCAACGGTCGGGCTCCTGGACGTACTCCGGGTAGAGGGTGAGGCGAGGGGCCAGACCGAAACCCCGTTGTTCGGTGGCCACACGGAGCTGATCCAGATGTGGCCAAGGTCGCTCGGGGTTCACGTGATCAGCGGTGATGGGCGAAACGCCCCCCCAGTCATCAATCCCGGCATCTAGCAGCAAGCCGAAGTCGTCTGAGAGGTTGGGCGGTGCCTGAAGGTGGACATCGGGAGGGAGAATGAGACGGGCCAGCGCGACGGCATCCAGATACTGGTCGGTCGGACAAGCCGGATAGGCGTGCATAGCTGTGCCGGGCTTGGGGAGAAAGTTCTGAACGATGACCTCTTGGATGTGGCCGTATCGTCGGTGCGACGCAGCGATGGCCTCCAAGGCGACGATCCGATCGTCTCGGTCCTCACCGATCCCGACCAGGAGCCCAGTGGTGAATGGGATGGAGAGTTGTCCTGCTGCATCCAGGGTGGTCAGCCGGCGTGTCGGCAGCTTGTCCGGTGCGCCACGGTGGCAGTCGAGGTCCTCGACGAGGGTCTCCACCATCATCCCCTGGGAGGGGGAGACCCGCCGGAGAGCGGCTAACTCTTCGAAATGAAGTGCTCCGGCGTTGGCGTGCGGGAGCAGTCCGGTCTCAGCCAGAACGAGGTGAGCCATAGCTTCCAGATAGTCCAGTGTCGATTCGTATCCGTGCCGTGACAACCAGTCGGCAGCGACCGGGTATCGGAGCTCGGGGCGCTCACCAAGAGTAAATAGCGCCTCGTGACATCCGGCTGAGGCGCCCCGGTGGGCGATGGCGAGGACCTCATCCGGGCTGAGGTAGGGAGCTTGGAGGCGAGCCGGCGGTTGGGCAAACGTGCAGTATCCGCACCGGTCGCGACACAGCATGGTCAGTGGAATGAAGACTTTGGGGCTGTAAGTGATCCGAGTGCCGTGCTGGGTGTCCCGGACGGCCCTCGCAGCTTCTAGCAGCGCGTTACCCCGCAGATCGGCCGGGATCATGGAAGGACTCCGACAGAGCGACCGGGGCCGGGTCGGCTCCGGATATGGGTGGGGTCAACCGGCTCGTGGCAGTGGGGACAGGACACGGCCTGATCCAACGGGGTGCCGCAGGCGTCGTGAATCAACACAGTGGGTGGGCCGTCAGCCGCGTACCAACGATCCCCCCAACCCATGAGAGCTACTAGGGCGGGGGAGAGATCGACCCCCTTTTCGGTGAGCCGGTATTCGTTGCGAAGGGGGCGGTCTTGGTACGGCACCCGGTAAACGATGTCCAGGTCGACGAGTCTTTGCAGCCGGTCGGTGAGCAGGTTCCGGGCAATACCCAGGTCCCGGTGGAGGCGCTCGAACCGTCGGACACCACGGAAGAGGTCTCGAAGGATCAGGAGTGTCCAGCGATCCCCGACAGCGGACAGGGTGGCGGCGATGGAACATTCCTTGACGGATGTGGTGTTAGGCACCGCCGGAATGTAGCAGTCCGTTGCGTTTTAAAACCCACTTGTGGGACATGCGCCGGATTAGAAGGAGTCGACCTTGGTAGTCAAGTCGGCTAGCAGGTCTTCGAACGAGGCGACGAAGGCTGCTACCCCTTCGTCCTCGAGCACCCGGGAGACGTCGGCCAGGTCAACTCCAGCCTCGCCCACTTCTCGGAGGAGACTGTGTGCGGCTACGGGATCGGTGTCCACGGTCCGAGCTACGGTCCCATGGTCGGCAAACGCCTCAAGGGTGGCATCTGGCAGGGTGTTGACAGTGTCGGGCCCGATGAGACTGTCGACGTAGAGGGTGTCGGGGTAGGCGGGGTTTTTAGTCGAGGTGGATGCCCAGAGGGGTCGTTGTACCCGGGCTCCACGTTCGACCAGAGCGTCCCATCGGGGGCCGCTGAACTCCTCCTGGAACATGTCGTAGGCCACCTGTCCCTGGGCGACGGCCGTGCGGCCACGTAGGGCCAGGGCTTCGGGGGTTCCAAGGTCGTTGAGTCGACGGTCCACCTCGCTGTCGGTCCGGCTGATGAAGAACGAGGCCACCGACGACACCCCCGAGAGGTCACCCGAACAGGCCTCCAGGCCGGAGAAGTAAGCCTCCATCACCTCTCGATAGCGGTCCAGGGAGAAGATGAGGGTGACGTTGACGCTCAGACCCTCCGAGATCATCTGGCGGATGGCTGGAATCCCTTCGGCGGTAGCCGGGATCTTCACGTACAGGTTCGGCCGGTTTATCCGGGCGTGAAGTTCGCGGGCCGCTTGGATTGTCTCCGCGGTGTCGGGTGCCAAGCGTGGGTCGACTTCGACCGAGACGTATCCGTCGAGGCCGTCAGACGCCTCGTGGACTGGGCGGAGCACCTCGAGGGCGTCGAGGATGTCGCGGATCACGAGTTCCCAGTAGCTGTCCTCCACGGAGGTTCCCGATGCGCCCAGGCCCCGAAGTTGGTCGTCGTAAGCGTCGGTCCCGGTCATCGCCTTCTGGAAGATCGACGGATTGGAGGTGATACCCCGTGCTCCTCGCTCGACCCACTGTTCGAGTTCACCGGAGGCGATCCAGCTGCGCTTCAAGTTGTCCAGCCACGGACTTTGGCCCTCACGGGCGAACAGTTCGTGCAGACGGTTCATGGTGAGCCTCAGCGTCTCAGACGGTCAGAAGAGATTCTGCGGCTTCAACCACTGCGGTGGCGGTAATACCCAGCTCGGCCATCACGCGTTCGCCTGGTGCTGAGGCACCAAACCGGTCGATCCCCACGGAACGGTCGGCCCAGCATGCCCAGCCGAAGGTCACTCCAGCCTCCACGGAAACTGTGGGAACCCCGGGTGGTAGAACAGCGGCCCGGTAGGCGTCGTCCTGAGCGGCGAAGACCTCGGTGCAGGGCATGGAAACGACACGCACAGAGCGACCGGCGGCCGTCAGAGTCGCCGCTGCGTCTAGGGCTACCGCTACCTCGCTGCCCGTTCCGATCAGAATCACGTCGGGACCAGAG
Organism: Actinomycetota bacterium; assembly: GCA_036123635.1. Lineage (GTDB taxonomy): Bacteria > Actinomycetota > Acidimicrobiia > Acidimicrobiales > MedAcidi-G1 > UBA9410. Next base: position 8,220 of record JAZADL010000137.1, on the reverse strand, counting down.
TCCGGTTCGGCCAGCACGTATCCACCACGGGCTACCGCCCGGTAGTCGTCGGTGCCTGAGAGCACCGGAACATCCTGTCGAGTCAACAGGAGAGCCGCAGGGCCGTCGGTTTCCACAATGTGGCGCCACACCCCAGCAGTCTCGTTCGCGTCGGCAGGTCGAAATACTGGAAGGTCGGGGATGGCCCGTAGGGCCGCAGCATGCTCTACCGGCTGGTGGGTAGGGCCGTCTTCGCCGACACCCACCGAGTCGTGGCTCCAAACAAAGACCGTCCGCGCTGCGCTGAGGGCAGCCAGCCGGACGGCTCCGCGCATGTAGTCGCTGAATACCAAGAAAGTTCCGTTAACGGGGAGCATCCCGCCGTGGAGGGCCAAGCCGTTACAGATAGCCCCCATGGCGTGTTCTCGGACACCGAAGAACAGTTGGCGTCCTTCGGGGCAGTCGAGACTCTGAACACCGTGTCCCAGGATGGTGGTGCCCGTGTTGCCGGTCAGATCGGCTCCGCCACCCAGCAGTCCCGGAACGACGTCAAGCAGGGCCTGGATGCAGGCATTTCCGGCCTTTCGTGTGGCCACGGCCGTTCCGGCTTCCCAGGTGGGGAGAGCGTCGGCCCAGCCGGCGACGCCCCGGCCGGCCTGAGCGGCGTCCCACGCTGCACGATCCCCGGTGAACTGGTCCAGGCGTTGCTCCCAGTCCGTCCGTGCATCAGCACCGCGTCGGCCAGCCTGGCGGTATAGGGCCAAGACGTCGTCAGGGACCCAGAAAGCGTCGTCCTCAGGTAGACCCATTCGGGCCTTCGTTTCCGTGATCCCGTCGCTGGTCAGGGAGTAGCCATGGACCGCCGAGGAGTCGACGTCGGGCGAGGGATGGCCGATGTGGCTCCGAAGGACCACGAGGGAAGGACGTTCCTCGACGGCCATTGCCTCATGAAAGGCGTTCTCGATGGCATCCAGGTCCTCGGCTGCTTCGCCAAGCTCCAGTACATGCCAGCCATAGGCCCGAAATCGGGCCGCAGCGTCATCCGAGAGGGCGAGTTCAGTGGGGCCGTCGATCGTCACGTGGTTGTCGTCGTAGACGGCGACCAGCCGGCCCAGGCCCTGGTGGCCAGCCAAGGAGGCGGCCTCATGGCTGATGCCTTCTGCCAGATCACCGTCTCCGCACACGACGAAGGTGCGATGGTCGCAGAGGTCGGCTCCGAATCGGGCTCGTAGATTGCGCTCGGCGATGGCCATGCCAACAGCGTTGGCGAGGCCCTGGCCGAGGGGGCCGGTGGTGACCTCGACCCCAGCGGTACACCCGACCTCGGGGTGGCCGGGGGTAGCCGAACCCCACTGGCGGAAGTCGCGGAGGTCGTCCAGCGACAGGCCATGGCCGGTCAGATGGAGCATCGAGTACAGGAGGATTGAGGCATGACCGGCCGAGAGAATGAACCGATCGCGGTCCGGCCAAGCAGGGTCCCCGGCGTCGTAGGTCAAAATTCGTGTCCAAAGCACGTGGGCCAGAGGAGCCAGGGCCATGGCGGTGCCTTGGTGGCCTGATCGTGCGGCGTGGGGTGCATCCATGGCCAGGCCCCGAACCACGTCGATGGCGAGAGACTCGAGCGTGCCGTCGGCGTCCGTTCCGGCGAGTCTGGCGCCCGTCATGATCCCACCTCAGCCAATGTCACGCTGGCCCCTGCTCGCCTGTATCGACGGCACCCTATCCGCGACCTTTGAGCGCCTCGGCGACCATTCCCACGCCGGTCAGGCGGTCGGAGCGGAGATGGTCGAATCAAACAGGAGAGCCGAAGCGGTAAAGCCGTGAAGGTGGTGAGCCGACCCCACCGGGCCGATCTCGCCCGCACAGAACATGCCCGCCACAGCGGTAGTCCCGAGACCGTCCGTGAAATGCTGAGCGTCGTGGCCGGAGCTTCCGAACAGATGGCTGCCCCGCCCATTACACGTGAAGACCAATGCCCCGCTGGCCTGAAGACCGTGGAGCCGTGTCCGAAGATCGACTGTGGCAGCCTCGGCGTCCCGGACCTGGAACTGGATGGTTGTTCCGACCGCGGCTTGATCCCCGATAGCGACCGCTCCCGAGGACCGGTCGGCCCCGAGGACTGACCGCACGAGGAAGTCGCCGCTTTCATAGGCGTCTCTTTGCTCGTCGATGACCAGCCCCACGTGGAGCCCTCGACGGAGACGATCCCGGGTCTCGTCGTCGGCGGCGTCGAGGACATCCTGGAGCCGCTCTAGGGCGGGCCGACCGGCCAGGGACAGCAATAGGTTCCCGTCGCTTCCAGTCACCACATAGGGGTCGCCAACCGGTCGGCAACCCGGCGCCACCACGGCCCGGGCTCCAAGCCCCGGAGGAAGAACCAAGGCGACTCCGCCATCGGTAAACGTCTCGTCATCGAGTAGAAGGCGGTTGTCGCCGGGTCGACTTCCTGCCGAGGCTAAGCCCCCAACCATGGTCACATCCGGACCCACCGCAGCGGCCATGCCGGCGGCATCCAGTGTGAAAGGGTCGCCAACCACCACAATTGTGCTGCCGGCCGGCGCGGACACCTCAGGTCGGGGCCCCTCGTACCGGACAGCGGTCACTGGTCCGGTACGTCCAGCCCACAGGGCTAAGCCGGGAGACTCTTCGACCTCCTGGCGGTGGGCAAGTACGGCTACCGCCGTACCACCGATCAGGTGCTCCGGTACCAGGGTCTGCCGAACTACTCGGGCCAACCGGGGGGCAGCCTGCGCATGGTTCCCGGTGGTGAACAAGACGGCCAGGTCGGGAGAGGGGCCCAGCCGATCTAGGACTTGGCCAACCACTTCGCCGACAGCCACGCCGGGATCGGGGTGCGTTGACAGGGCGGCGGCGTAGTGCGTCCGGTCAGGAGGCATCGGGAGCTGGGGGGAGAAGGGTGTAGGGCACGATGGTGGCAGGACCTTGGTCGATCCGACAGGCCGCCTCGACCGTGCCGAGTTCCTCGAACTCCAGCTCAGCCCGGACCAAGCGGTAACCGAACCGTCCGGGTTCTACGGCTAACGCTTGAACGTTGCGGGCCAACTCCTGACCCTCTCGCGTAAAGACCACCTCCAATGCGGCCTGCCCGGAATGTTCGGTGGGGCAGTGAATCACCACGATCAGGTGGGGGGAACATGTGATGGGCGGCGGACTGGGGGCTGGGGCACTGAACTGGATGCCGGTCAGGTCGATGTGGGTGGCTCCGCCGGGTACTTGGCGAAGATCCAGTCCCTCGAAGAAGAGGGCGGCGAGGATCTGCATGCTCCGAACCTAGACGAGAGCTTGCGCCCCATAGCATGGCGTCCCGTGAACCGGCGCTTGGTCCTCCCGCTGCTTCTGCTCACGGTGGCGGCTCTAGCCGGCACCCAGGCGCAGCGGACCGATCGCCAGGCTGCCGGGGACGGGCCGGGCTTTGCTCCTGTTCCGGCAAGGGTGGCCACTCCACTCTTCTCGGTGCGTCGAGTTCCACAGTTCCTCCAGGCGCCGACTGCCGAACGGAACCTCCAGACCGCTCTGGCCGGGCCAGCGGCTCTCCTCCCACCGTCAACGTGCGTGGAGGTGTCTGAACACGGACGCTCCCTGTTCTCTGTGGACCCAGATCTGCCTATGACCCCAGCCAGCGCACAGAAACTCCTCACCGGCATAGCGGCTCTCCGTCACCTCGGCCCGGATGCCGTCCTGACGACGACGGTGCTTGCAGAGTTGGCTCCGCTGGATGGCGTGGTGGACGGGGATGTGTGGTTGGTCGGTGGCGGAGATCCCCTTCTGATGACAGCCGCCTACGCCGATCGCTATGAGGATTCCCGCGCCTACACCGATCTCGACGACCTGGCACGTGCGTTGGTGGATGCCGGCGTCCGAGAGGTAGCCGGTGGTGTAGTGGGTGACGAGTCACGCTACGACGCTGTCCGGTACCTGGGAACTTGGCCTGATCGGTTCAAGCCAGGCTGGTCAATCCAGTCCGGCCCTCTGAGCGCTCTCAACGTGGACGATGGTTTCGTGCTCTGGGACCCCGTTAACACTGCGGCTTCGCTAAGCCTGCCAGCTGATGATCCGGCGGCGAACGCAGCCCGTCTGTTCGATGACTTGCTGGAGTCCCATGGGGTGGTGGTTCGACGCCGTCCCGATTCTGGGAGGGCACCTGATGGGGTCGGGATGGTGACCCTGGCAACCGTCCACTCGCCGACAGTCCGATCGGTGGTGGAGCAGATGTTGGTAGAGAGCGACAACACGACGGCTGAACTACTGCTTAAGGAGATAGGGCGGACACCCTCTGAGCGGGGAACGACGGTCGGGGGCCTCTCCGTGTTGCTGTCCGCCCTGGAGAAGGCAGGCCACCGTGTTGATGAGGTGGTACCTCACGACGGGTCGGGTCTCGATCCAGATAACCGGGTTACATGCTCGCTGCTGGTTGATCTGCTGGGCGATGAGGCCTTCGGTGGCGTTTTGGCGGACTCCCTGCCGGTGGCGGGCCAGCAGGGCACCATGAAGAAGCGTTTTGTCGGTACTGCCGGCGAGGGACGGGTTCGCGCCAAGACGGGGACACTCCGAGCGGTGAGCAGTCTGGCCGGGGTGGTGGACACTCCGGCCGGTCGGCACCTGGCCTTCGCTGTGATCACCAACGGAGAGTTGCCGTTTGAAATCAAGGAACTCCACGAGGACCTGGTCCTAGCTCTTCTGTCGTACCCGGAAGCACCGACTGTCGAGGTGCTCCGGCCTCACCCGGTGATGGACTGAGGGGAGGTGCCCACGCGTCGGTTACCGATGTTTCCGCTCGAAACGGTCCTGTTTCCGAGCGGCGTTCTTCCGCTCCGGGTTTTCGAACCGCGCTACCGGAAGATGCTTGAGGACCTATTGCTGGGAAGCCGTGAATTCGGGGTGGTGCTCATCGAGCGTGGTAGCGAAGTCGGGGGTGGCGAGGCCCGCACCGGAATCGGCACGATGGCCAGGGTTTTAGAGGCCCGAGAGTTCGGCGACGGACACTGGACCGTGGTTGCTGTGGGCCTACAGCGGATCCTGGTGGATCAGTGGCTTCCTGATGATCCTTATCCGCTGGCTGAAGTCCGACCATTTCCCGATCGTTCGGGACCGGGCGTAGATCCAGCTTCCTACGCGACGCTCCGTGACCGACTTCACCACCTCCTTGATGGTCTGGCGGCGCTGGGCGAGCCCAATCCATCCAACAGCACAGAGATTGCCGAAGACCCGGCCCTAGGCAGCCTTCAGATGGCGGCCCTAGCCCCCCTCGCCTCGTTCGACCGGCAGCGGATCCTTGAAGTCAACCGGGTGGAGGACCGTTGTCGCCTTCTCGGGGACTTGTTGAGTGAGGCTCAGGAACTGGTGGACCTTCGCCTTCGGGCAGGGGAGGGCGGGGCCGCTTCTGGGACTCCCCGGTAGCGTGGACACCCCATGACCTTTCAACGTTCCGCCGACAAGCGGATGACTGGTGACCTGCCCGACCTCCTTCGACGGTATGTCCGTCAGGAGACCGTCGAACCACTCCGATCGGCGGGCCGCTTCCTCACCTATGGGCTGGCCGGTGCCACGACTCTGGGGCTGGGGATGGTTCTACTAACTGTGGGGGGGCTGCGGGCCCTTCAGACCTGGTCGGTCCTCGACGGCCGCTGGTCGTGGGTGCCCTATCTGGCGGCCAGTGCGGTGATGGCGACACTTGGGGCCTTGGCCCTGACGCGGATCGGTGGACGGACGGGGTTGGATGGTTGAGGGACGGATCACCCGTCAGGACCTGGAAGCGGAGCTTCGGGCCACGGTCGGCGAGGCGGACGGTTCGATCGGGGACCGACGCTCGCCACTGGTCCTGGTCGCCGTGGCGGCTGCCGCTGTCGTAGTGGCGGCGGCCTATTTAGTGGGGCGACGGACCGGTCGACAGCGATCCACGGTGGTCGAGGTCCATCGATTCTGATGGTTGGACCATTCTCGACCCTGGTGGGCCGTGGGATCCGACGTGGGCTCGTTGGCGGTCATAGGGGGTGGCAGGTGGCGCTGGCCGTCGGTCTGGTGGGCCGCCTGTTTCGCGCCCTCGGGAGCCGGCGCTCCACGGTCCATCGCATTCGGGTGGAGGTGGGTGAAGGTCTCGAGGTCCGACACCTCGCCGAAGGGGGTGAGGACGGGTGATCGTTGAGCTTCGGAACCCGACCCGCACGGTGGAGTTTGAGGGGCCGATGGCCGTCTCGGCGCTCCTTGCTCAGCTCGATCTACGCCGCGAGGGTGTTCTGGTCATCCGAGAGGGAACCCTCGTTCCCGGGGACGACGTCTTGGGTGCCGATGACCGGATCGAGATCCGTTCAGTCATCTCTGGGGGTGCCTGGTGAAGTGTCGTGTCTGTCGGGGTCCGGCGGTGATCGACGTGCGGCGACATAACGCCAACTTCTGTGAGGCGCACTTTCTGCGGCTATGCCGCGATCAGGTAGAGCGCGCCATCAAGCAGCACCGGATGCTGTCCCCCGGGGACCGGGTTCTGGTGGCCGTCTCAGGAGGCAAGGACTCGCTGGCTGTGTGGGACATTTTGCTGGAACTGGGTTACGAGGTCGATGGCCTCTACCTTGGATTGGGGATCGACGGCTACAGCAACCGATCAGAGGTTTATGCCCGCGCGTTCGCCAAGGAGCGTGACCTGAGTCTCGAGGTGGTGGACCTTCCGGCCGACTACGGCTACGACATCCCGAACGGGGCCAGGGCGGCCCGACGGGTGCCGTGTAGTGCCTGCGGCCTCTCCAAGCGGCACCTGTTCGACGAGGCGGCCCGCCGGGGGGGCTATGACGCTCTGGTTACGGGGCACAATCTTGACGACGAGGCCGCTGTGCTGCTGGGCAATGTGCTCCGCTGGCAAGGTGAGTACCTGGGGCGACAGCAGCCGGTGCTCCCGGCCGGTGAGGGTTTCCCCCGGAAGGTCAAGCCCCTAGTCCGCCTAGGGGAACGAGAGACGGCCGCCTACTGCATCCTTCGGGGGATCGAGTACGTGGTGGAGGAGTGCCCGCTGGCTGAGGGGAACCGGCACCTTGGCTACAAGGAGGCACTGAATGCAATCGAGGAACGGTCGCCGGGGACCAAACACGATTTCTACTTCGGGTTTCTGGATCGGGCGGTGGATCGGTTCGTTCCAGTAGTCGCCGAGGAACGAGGTGCAGTGGGTGCCTGTGTCCAGTGCGGAGCTCCGGCCAACACGGAGGTATGCGCCTTTTGTCGTCTGGTGGAACGGGCCGGGGGCCGGGCCCCAGTGGCTAGAACCGATGTCCCTCTCCTTCTTGGCCGGCCGCCGGCTGGAGGGGCCTCGTGAGTCGGACCTTTGTCGAAGGTGACCAGGTTCTTCTAGTGGATCGTAAGCAGCGGCGATATCTGGTGGCGCTAACCGCCGGAGCCGAGTTCCACTCTCACACCGGAGTGATTGCCCATGATGCCGTCCTCGGTGCAGATGAGGGCGTGGTGCTGCGTTCCAGTCGAGGAGGCGTCTTCACTGCTTTTCGACCCACGTTGTCGGACTACGTGCTCAAGATGCCGCGTGGGGCTCAGGTCATTTACCCGAAGGATCTGGGACCGTTGTTGCTCCTGGCCGACGTTTTCCCGGGGGCGCGGATCCTGGAATCGGGCGTCGGGTCCGGAGCCCTATCGATGACCATGCTGCGAGCCGGGGCCGATGTCACCGGCTACGAACTCCGGGAGGACTTTGCGGCGCGGGCGAAGCAGAACGTGGCCACCATGCTTGGAACGACGGCGTTGGACCGCTACGACGTCCAGATCCGCGATGCTTACGAGGGGATTGATGATCGGGACCTTGACCGGGTGGTGCTCGACCTTCCGGAACCCTGGCAGGTGGTTCCCCATGCCGCCGCTGCCCTCCTGCCCGGAGGGATTGTCGTGGCGTATACACCAAGCATCCTGCAGGCCTCCCGGTTCCGGGATGCCTTGGACATTCATGGCTTTCGTTTCGCGGAAACGGTTGAGGTGCTGAATCGGACGTGGCACGTGGACGGCCCGGCCGTCCGACCTGACCACCGCATGGTGGCCCATACGGCCTTTCTGACTCACGCCCGCCTGCTTCAGAAGTGATCCGATCTCGGGTCCTGGCTGTGGTGGCGGTGGCCGTGGCGGCCTCCGCGGGAATCGTTATTACTGCATCGGTCAGTGGGGACGAAAGGATTGGGGTGGTACCACCCGCTGGCTGGGCGCCGTCGAGCACCGAGACTTCGACGATCGGAACCG
>JAZADL010000136.1:0-3234 GCA_036123635.1 Actinomycetota bacterium | reverse complement strand
CACCCGGGCTCCGGCGTCGGCTAAGGACCGGGCTATCCCGGTGCCGATGTTCTGGCCGGCACCGGTGACGAGCGCCGTACGCCCTGTGAGGTCGAACACCTCACCAAGGTAGGGGTCGTCGCCCGGTTGTGACGTGGTCGGGACCCCGTTCGGGCTGTGCCCGTCGACGTGCAGGTAGTGGCACCTGTGTAGTGCGCGGGCATCTGCCCCAGTGCTTTCGGCAGCCCTCGAGGCTTACCCCCGGGTTTTGTCCCGATAACCCTCTTGGTCCTCGATCAGCCTCCGTCGGCCAGGCGCTGGCCGAGGTGGTCGACCTGGCCGTCCTCGTTGAGTAGCAGGGCGTCGTTGTAGTGCCGCTCTCCCCGGTGGTGCCCGGCATCCGATGGGCTGAAGCCGATCAAGACCGAGATCCGGTAGGGCCCGTCAGACGAGGTGGGGGGCAGCGACGCGTGCATCAAGTCCGAGTAGTGCATCGTCACGTCGCCGGCTTTGATGGGCAGGCCTATCCCCCCGGGAGCCTCGACGGCTGTCCCGTCTACGAACGGGAAGGCACCCCGGTGTGAGCCGGGTAGGAAACGCAGTTGTCCGGCTTCCGGGGAACCGTCAGTCAGGCAGATGGTGAGCACGGCCGACGGGCAGTTGATGGCATGGCCGCCCATGCCGCAGTCGCGATGCCACGGTAGGTCGGCGAGGCCCTCGGCCATATCGGGGCGCTTCCACAGGACCGTCACCCGGTCCACGGCCTCCGGGTCGTCGGGGACTTTCGGCGCCAGTTCTTCATCAGAAGCCTCAACGATTTGACGGATCCGCTGATCATCGGGCAGAGCCCGCAGGCCGGGGCGGCTGGCTGCTCGCAGCACCCGAGTTAGTACCTCGGCTCCCCCGGAGTCCCGTCCCCACCAGGAGGTCATGTCGCCCGGCCGAGCTTCGTTGGCCAGCACTGCGGTATCGGCCAGCATCCCGGCCACCTCGTTAGCGTCGAAGGCCTCACGAACCCACAGGTAGCCAGCTGTTCTCAGGAAGTGTCGGGCCACTTCGTTTCCGGTGTCGTCGAGAGTGAAAGCCTGACTCAGGTCTAGCGGCGTCCCGTCGAGGCCACGGAGGTCCGCAGTGTCCGGGTCGAATACCGGGATCCCGTGGAACAAGGCTCGTAGCCCCGGCTCCCAGCCCATGAACCGCATCGGGTTACCCACCGGGACGGCAGCCCGCTCGGTGTAGAAGAGGCCGGGTGCCGTGTCCAGGTCGGAGACGAGCCCAAGCCAGGCGTCCAGATCGACCTCTACTACCGAGTCGGCGTCCTCCTCACCTTCCACCAGGTCGACCGACCCGCGGCACGGCACGAAGGTCCATGAGCCAGCTGGGGTACGGATCCCGAGCGTCCCCCGGCCGGCAAGGTAGTGGTGGGCCAGTGCCCCGTTCCCGGCGGCGATCCGCCCGGGGAGCACCTCGTGGTGGAACCGGTGGAACGAATCCGGGTCGGCGGCCAGGGCGGCCGGAGTCTCCGGGGGCATGGTCGCGACCGTACCCAACAGTGGTGGGCGAGCCGCCACCGGTACGGGTTGGTCGGTACCGGTCAGTTACTCAGAACATCCAAGACGGACTTCCAGCCCTTGTCTTTGCCGAAGTCACGGTAGAACTCGGTGAACCCACATTTTTCACATGCGATGTAACCGAACTTCTGGTTCTGGAGGTTCATGTAACGGGAAACACCATCACCTGTGGTGCGTATGGTTCCTGTCTCGCAGCCGGTACCACCACACTTCGCACAGGCAAAGGCCCTGGTTTCGCTTAAATCTGCATACTGTTCATCCATAGTGGATCCTTCCGTCAGATCCCGGTTGGGGGAAACATAGGTTCTGTGGTCCGGTTCATCGGAGGGAGTCCCGTTGGGCGATAAGGGACTCCAGAGGGCCGAGGTCGAACGGGGCGCCGGTCATCACCACCAGGTGGTCAACGCCCACGTCCGTGTACCGGTCAGCGTCTTCGACGTCATCCTGGGCGATGCACACTGTGCGCTCGATCTCCGACGGGTCCCGTCCGACCTTCGCGCACCAGTCATCCAGAATCCCAGACAGTTCGGCCACGTTCTCCGGTGGGCCGAAGCAGTTCCAGGCATCGGCGTACTCGGCCACCAGGCGCAGCGTCACCGTGCGCCCTGAGCCTCCGATCATCAGTGGAAGCGACCCGACAGCCGGAGGGTTCAGCTTGGTTAGGCGGGACCGCATCCGGGGCAGGTCGGCCTCAAGTTGGCGTAGGCGGCTACCCACGGTCCCGAACTCGTAGCCGTATTCGTCGTAGTCGCGCTCGAACCAACCCGCGCCCACAGCGAGGTACATCCGACCGTCGGACAGGTGGTCCAACGTTCGGGCCATGTCGGCCAGCAGTTCAGGGTTCCGGTAAGAGTTGCCGGTCACCATCGTGCCGAGCATGGCGTTCTTGGTGTCGGCTGCCATGGCTGAAAGCAGTGTCCACGCCTCGAAGTGGGCGGCATCCGGGTCGCCGTACAGCGGATAGAAGTGGTCCCACACCCAGATCGAGTCAGCACCCAACGCGTCGGCCTGGCACCAGGCGTCGCGTAGCGCGGCCACCGTGGTGGCCTGGGGGTGGAGTTGGCATCCGACCTTGAGACTCATGAAGGCATCATGTCCTAGATGAAGGTGCGCGTCGATCCGGAGTCGTCGGCGTATGTCCTGCCTTTATGAGTCCAGTGGTTGCTGTTTCCCGGAAACCCTGGACTAGACATCGGACTGATGGCCTGCGGTCAGCCCTCGACCGACAGGGCTGCGATCATGGCGGCCATCTTCTCCTGAACCTTCTCCACGGCTTTCCGCGGTCGGAGCATGACCTTGAACTCGGTGATCCGTCCGTCGTCGTCACAGGTGATGAGATCCACCCCGTTAACAATTACGCCGTCCATGGTTGTCTCGAACTCGAGGGCCGCGTGGTTCCCATCCAGGATTCGTCGGGTGTACCGGAACCCGGATTGTCCGCCCGTCGGATCCTCACCCTCGTTGGTTGCCGCTTCCGGATCCCCGGGAAAAACCTGATAAGCGGCAGTCAGGTACAACTTGGTTAACTCCCGGCCCTCCTGAGGGCGGAACAGCACTGGCGACCAGAAGACGCAGTCCTTGTGGAGGACCTCGTCTAGGTCGGCCTCACCCCGGAGGACGGCGTGCCAGCTTTCGATCGCTTGGTTGATCACTGACTCATTCTGTCCGTTGGGGGCGGTCACGG
>JAZADL010000135.1:0-8235 GCA_036123635.1 Actinomycetota bacterium | reverse complement strand
GTGTCGGAGGGGGGACTTGAACCCCCACGCCCTTGCGGGCACCAGCCCCTCAAGCTGGCGCGTCTGCCAATTCCGCCACTCCGACGTGGCTTCCGGACTGATCCAGAACGGCGCCAATCTACCGGTCGCCCTGTCCTACCCCGCAGAGCCGACAGGACCTGACGGCTGCTAGAAGAGGAGACCCAGGGTGATTGTGGTGAAGGCGAAGACCAGGGCCGTTAGAACGGTTATCCGGTCCAGATTCTGTTCCACCACGGTCGAACCGGCCGTCTGGGCGCCGATACCTCCGCCGAACATGTCGGACAAGCCGCCACCCTTCCCGCTGTGCAGTAGCACAAGGAAGATGAGGCCGAGCCCCGAGAGAGCCTGAACGATGGCAACGATCACGAACATGGTGGGCTGAAGGCTATCGGTGGCCGGACGGTCACCCGACCAGACGGTAGGCGATGATTCGGGCGAACTCGTCGGCGTCCAACGAGGCCCCCCCGACCAGCGCTCCGTCGATGTCGGACTGGCGCATTAGGTCAGGAGCGTTCACCGGTTTGACCGAACCGCCGTACTGGATACGGATGCCGTCAGCCGCCTCAGCCCCCCACTTGGAACGCACCACGCTCCGGATGGCTCCGCACATCTCTTGGGCATCCTCGGGGGTAGCCGTCTGGCCGGTTCCGATAGCCCAGATGGGCTCGTAGGCCACCACCAGGCCCGCCACTTGTGACGCCTTCACCCCGGCCAAGCCGGCTAGCACCTGACGCTCGACCTTTGCTCTCGCCTGCCCGGCCTCCCGTTCCTCGAGGGTTTCGCCACAGCACATGATGGGTGTCATTCCAGCGGTCAGGATCGCCTCAACCTTGCACTTCACATCATCATCCGTTTCGCCGAAAAGTTCCCGACGTTCCGAGTGGCCGACGACTACCAAGGACACGTTCAACTTGGCGAGCATGGCTGGTGACACCTCGCCCGTAAACGGTCCTTTCTCCTCCCAGTGGCAGTGCTGGGCACCGAGGGCCATTGGGATCTCGTCTGACTCCAGCACCGTTTGGATCGACCGGAGGTCGGTGAACGGTGGATGCACCGATACGTCCACCGCGTCGTAGTCGTTGGCCGACAGCAAGTACGACAACTTCTGAACCATCTGGATGGCCTCGAAGTGGTTGTGGTGCATCTTCCAGTTGCCGCTGATCAGCGGCTTGCGAGTGGTCATGGTTTGCTCCCCTGTCTCACTACCGCTCCCCGCGTAGGGCCGCCAGCCCCGGCAGGTCACCCCGTTCGATCAATTCCAGCGCCGCGCCACCGCCGGTCGATACGTGGTCCATGCGTCCATCTAACCCAAAGAGACGAGTCGCCGCTGCGCTGTCGCCGCCCCCGACCACAGTGAAGCCTCGGCAGTCGGCCACTGCCTCAGCCACCGTTCTGGTTCCGGCAGCGAACCGCTCGTCTTCAAACACCCCCATCGGGCCATTCCACAGAACGGTTCGGGCGTCGGCAATCAGATCACAGAACTCGACAGCCGATCCGGGGCCGATGTCCAGGCCCATCCATCCGTCCGGTATCGACGTCCCGACCTGTCGCACCTCTCCCCCGGAGGTCGGGTCACCGATACGACCTCCCGGTCCGAGAGCCGTGATGTCTAACGGAAGGCGGATCGAGGCACCGGAGTCCAGAAGCCGAGCACAGGTCTCAATCATGTCCTCCTCCAGGAGAGACGACCCCACGTTGGCTCCACGGGCGGCCAGGAACGTGAAACACATTCCCCCGCCCACGATCAGCTCGTCGACCACGTTAAGGAGCGCCTCGACCACACCGAGCTTGTCGCTCACCTTGGCCCCACCCATGATCCCCACGAAGGGTCGGCGGGCCGAGGTGCGGAGTCCTCCGAGAACCTCGACTTCACGGGCCAGTAGACGTCCGGCCGCCGACGGAAGGTGGCGAGGTGGGCCCACCACCGATGCGTGGGCCCTGTGCGACGCCCCAAAGGCATCGTTCACGTAGGCGTCTTGGCCATCAACGAGGCGCTCGACGAACAACGGGTCGTCAGCTATCTCCCCGGGATCAAATCGCAAGTTCTCCAACAGGTCGACTGGAGGGGCCAACTCAGTCAGGCGCTTCCGGACCGGGTCCATCGAGTAAGCAGGGTCCTGTTCGCCATTCGGACGTCCCAAGTGGGAGCAGACGGTCACCTGGGCCTCAGCGTCGGTTAGGTACCGCAAAGTCGGCAGGGCTGCGCGAATCCGTAGGTCGTCGACGATGACACCGTCGACCATCGGCACGTTGAGGTCACAGCGGACCAGCACCCGCTGTCCCTGCAACTCGCCGAGATCCTCTAGTCGGGGAAGGTCCATAGGCGATCTTCGCTCGGGGCGGAGTCCGCTACCTCCGCCTGCCGGCCCGGGCCTTCTTCGTGCGGCGGGTGCCGACGATCTTCACCAGGTCGACGAGGCGCGTTGAGTAACCCATCTCGTTGTCATACCAGCCGCAAACCTTCACCATCTTGCCCACGGCCATTGTCAGGCCGGCGTCAAAGGTGCACGAGGCTGGTCGGCCGACTATGTCGGCCGATACCAGCGGATCCTCGCTGTAGTCGAGGACCTTGGCCAAAGGGCCACTCTTCGCTGCGGCAGCAAATGCCGCGTTGACCTGCTCAACGGTAGCGTTCCTCTTCAGCGTGCCCACGAAGTCAGTGATCGAGCCATCGGGGATCGGAACCCGTAGCGAGATGCCATCGAGCTTTCCCTTCATCTTGGGCATTACCAAGCTGGTGGCTCGGGCGGCACCCGTCGATGTCGGAACAATATTCACCGCCGCGCCGCGGGCCCTACGTAGGTCGCTGTGAGGACCATCCACGAGGCTCTGGTCTCCGGTATAGGCGTGGGTAGTAGTCATGAAGCCCTGCTCCACTCCGAAGGCGTCATCCAGGACCTTGATCATGGGAACGAAGCAGTTGGTGGTGCACGAGGCGTTGGAGACCACATGGTGTTTCGCCGGGTTGTAGTCGTCGTCATTTACCCCGACCACGAACGTGGCGTCACAGTCCCCCGATGGAGCCGAAATGATCACCTTCTTGGCCCCACCGGCTAGGTGGAGGGCAGCTTTGTCTCGGGCTGTAAAGAAGCCTGTTGATTCGACGACTACGTCTACGCCCAGGGCACCCCAAGGCAGGTTCCCGGGGTCGCGCTCCGACAGGACCCGAATCTTCTGGCCGTCGACCACGATGCCGTCCCGGGTCGCCCGCACCTTTGCGTCGAGGCGACCATGAACCGAGTCATTACCGAGCAGGAAAGCCATGGTCTCGATGGAACCCAGGTCGTTAACGGCGACGAACTCCAGGTCGGCGCCCCGGGCCCTGGCGGCCCGAAAGAAGTTACGGCCGATCCGGCCGAATCCATTGATACCAACACGGACGCTCATGGAAGATGCTGCCTCCTGGGACGGGGTCGTCGCTGACTGGTGAGAACGGTCGGCGAACCTCCGGTTGGAACGCCGAACCCCTACATTGCTAGCCGGTTACACGGCCCACGACACGGTTCCCATGGTGGAAAACGGTCACATATTCGCGGTGGTGCATCCGACTAGCGCTTTCCCCAAGAGAAGTGGGTCGTGGGATTCCCCATCCTGCACAGTTACGGCGGCCCGGCGGAGGGCTACAGGCCCCGACGAGCCCTCGCCGTGAGAGTTGTCCACCAGGACCATGTCGGGAAGCACCCCGTGATCGGCGAGAATCCGAATCTGCTCCTCCAGCGCCCACGGACCCTCCACGTCAGCCGAAAGGTTGGCCACCAATACCAGCGGCCCGTTGCGCCGACCGAGAGCCTCGCCCACGTCAGAGGCCAGGACAGAAGCTAAGACGCTGGTGTAGAGCGAGCCCGGACCAAGGACTATCTGGTCGGCGGCCTCGATGGCTGCTACGACTTCCGGCGGCGAAGGCACGTCCGGCGGTGAAAGGCGTAGCTCAACGATTCCTGCCGCCCTGTGAACCGATACCTGGCCCTCGACCTCCCAGTCGCCGGTATCAGCAACCAAGTCCACCGGCTTGCTTGTAGCCGGCAGCACCCGTCCCACAGACCCAACCAGGCGTCCCACCTCGTCAAGAGCTGCCACCAGGTCTCCTGAAGCAGCCGCCAACCCAGCAATCAGGAGGTTGCCGAGAGCGTGACCCTCCAGTTCTCCACCATCGAAACGCCAACCCATCTCCGCCGTCAACATCGAACTGCCCCCCAACGCCTCAAAGCACCGCCTCAGGTCCCCGGGGGCCGGGCCTCCGGCCGCTGCCCGGATCCGACCGCTGGATCCACCATCATCGGCAATAGACACCACCGCCGTGATCTCCTCGGCGTATGTACGGATGGCTCGCAGGCTGGTGGCCAGGCCGTGGCCGCCGCCTAGGGCGCAGACCCGACCCGGAGCACTCACCGGTCGACGTCGCGATGGCTGACCGCCGGGTCGAATCCCCGACCGCGGAGCATCTCAGCCACAGTCTCGGCTACGGCCACAGACCGGTGACGGCCGCCGGTGCATCCGAGAGCCACCGAGAGGTAGGACTTTCCCTCAGCCACGTAAGCAGGGAGCAGCATGGTCAGCAGGTCCTCTAGTTGATCTAGAAACTCCTGGGTGACCGGATGCCCGAGAACGTCCTCCCGGACCGGGCCGTCTAGGCCGGATAGCGGACGGAGTTCGGGGATCCAGTGTGGGTTGGGAAGAAATCGGCAATCGAAAACCAGATCGGCGTCACGGGGCAGACCATGCTTGTAGCCGAATGACGTGACGGTGGTCCGCATCGGTCGGTCGTCGGCCTCCCCGTAGAGGGCCGATACCCGGTCTCGGAGTTCGTGCACGTTCATGTCCGAGGTATCCAATACCAGGTCGGCCGCGGCGCGAACCGGCTCCATGAGTTCCCGTTCGGCTCGAATGGCCTCCTCGAGACCCCGGTCATCGGGAAACGGGTGAGGCCTCCGACTGCTCTCGTAACGACGAACCAGGGCCTCGGTGGAGCAGTCCAGGAAGACCACGCGTAATCGGTCCCCGGTGGACCGCAACTCAGCCACCGCCCCCAGGGTCTCACCACCCACCGTGTCGGCCCGGAGTACGAAGGCCACCCGTTCCCAGGCCCCGCCGGCACCCATGGCCAACCCGGCCACCTTGGCGCTGATGTCCGGAGGTAGGCGGTCGATGACAAACCAGCCGAGGTCCTCCAAGTCCTTGGAGAACTCGCTCCGCCCAGCACCCGAAAGGCCGGTAATCAGCAATAGGTCGCCCACGAGACCAGCGTAGACGGCGCCTCCCCGGCTCTTAGGGGCCGCCCGTCCTAACTGGGAGTCCGTTCGGCCACGAGGACCAGCAGTCGCGGAATGGTGACCGCAGTCCGGTACTCCGCTGCCTGGTCCAGGAACCCGTCGGGCGGGGCCGGCTCGTACATCCGCTGGAGTACCAGACCGTGGTCGGTCAGGGCGTTTATGTAGCGACTCAGTGGCCGGTGGACAAATGGCAGAAATACCCCCTTGTCGACCTCCTCCAACTCCATCGACTCCACCAGGTAGGGGCCTATCCGCCAGTACTGCTCCGGCGGATCCAAGACCTGGTCGTCGATCCATCCGCTACCCGGTGTCTGGAGCAGCGGATGGTTGAGGAAGAAAGCGAAACGGCCACCCGGCCGCAATACCCGGGCCACCTCCCCGATGGCCTCGTCCACGGCCTCGATGTGCTCAAAGACCAGACAGGCCAACACGGCATCGAACGACGCTTCGTCGAAGGGCAGGTTGTCCGCTACGGCTCGAAGGTACGAGGGTCCAGCACCCCGGGTCTTCGCCTCACCGACTTGGGCCGCCGTGGGGTCCACTCCGACCACCGTCGAGGCCCCGCCGGCCGCCACCAGTCGACTGACCTGTCCTTCCCCGGCTCCCACGTCCAACACACGGTCGTAACCGGCCAACAATTCAGCAGTCAGGGGCAAGATCTGCTCCACGTACTCGGCGTCTGCGCCGTCGGTGAAGCCGTCCTGCCACCATGTCGCGTGGACCTCCCACGGGTCGGGGTCCGGTGGGTAGTCATCCACGGTCCGAGCATCGCGCGACACGGCCACGACCACGGCCTCCGGTCGGCCGCGCCATAGCCTCCGCCGGCATGGCCGCCGCCCTTGCCCTCCTATCCGCCGTCCTCTTCGGAGCCGGTGACTTTTTCGGCGGGACGGCGGCCCGGCGTACCCACGTACTGGTGGTGGTGGCTGCTTCCCACGTGATCGGCCTGGTCATGATCTTGGCCGTTGCTCCGGCCATGGCCGACGCCGTGACCAGTCGGGACCTGGTTTATGGGGCCCTAGCCGGTTTGTTCGGCCTGGTCGGGATCGTCTGCCTCTACCACTGTCTCGGCCGGGGTCCGATGGCCGTCGTTGCGCCGACGACCGCCATCAGCAACGCCGTCCTCCCCGTCTTGTGGGGGGTGGCCCACGGCGAGCGCCTTTCAACGGTGAATGTGGTCGGAGTGCTCCTCGGGCTAGTCGCCATCGGTCTGATTTCCGGCGGCACCGGCATCTGGCGTCTAGCCGGCGCCATACGTGTTCCCCCCACCCTGATTCTGGAGGCGCTTCTGGCCGGGGTGGGGTTCGCCGGGTTTTACATCTTTATGGACGCCACCACCGAGGCCAGCACCCCCTGGCCCCTGGTTAGCGCCCGCGTCGTGTCGGCCGGCTTAGCCCTCTTGCTGCTTCTCCGCATCGGGCGATCCCCCATCCCGAAGAGGGCTGAGGGCGGCGCAGCCATTGTTTTCGCCGGTCTTCTCGACATGGCGGCCAACCTCGCCATCCTGATGGCTATACACCGCGGGCTGCTCAGCCTCACCGTGGCCCTCAGTTCGCTGTATCCGGCCACCACAGTCATCTTGGCTCGTACGGTCCTCAACGAGCGGATGAGCCGGGGTCAGGTAGCGGGCGTGGTCGGCGCACTGGTCGCCGTGGCCTGCATCGTCGGCGGATAGCGTCCCGCCTCGGTGTTCTCAGGCTGGCTGGTGGGCGGCAGCGTGGACGGCCTCGGCCACTGCATCGGGCAGCCAGGTAAGCGCCAGTAGATCGTCAAGGGAAGCCCGCTGGACGGCGCGTACTCCACCGAAGGCCGCCACGAGTCGCTTCTGCCGGGCCGGGCCCAGACCTGGGATCCCGTCCAGGACCGAACCGGTCATACGACGGGACCGCAACAAGCGGTGGTAGTCGACGGCAAACCGGTGCGACTCATCCCGGATCCGCTGGAGGAGGTACAGGCCTTCGGAGCCCCGATCCAGGCTGACCGGATCTGGGGAACCGGGACGAAACACCTCCTCAAACTGCTTGGCAAGGGCAGCCACTGGGATCCGGTCGGCCAGACCCAGATCGGCCACCACCCGCTCGGCGACCCCCAACTGTCCCTTGCCGCCGTCCACGAGGAGGAGTTGGGGCGGGTAGGAAAATCGTCCTGGTCGCTCGTCGATGGGCAGGGCCCGTTCTTTCAGAAAGGCGGTCAGCCGGCGGGTCAGGACCTCGGACATGGCTGCGTAATCGTCGTTGCCGTCGACGTGGCGAATCCGGAACCGCCGGTACTCCGATTTATTGGGTAGGCCGTCCTCCAGGACGACCATGGACCCCACGTAGTCGGTTCCCTGCAGGTGGCTCATGTCGAAGCACTCGATGCGCTGCGGCGCCTCGGGCAGCGACAGCGCCTGCTGGAGCTCGTTCAGCGCTCGAGCCCGGCTGTTGTGGTCGGCGGCCCGCTTCATCCGGTGGCGTACGAATTCCTCGTCGGCGTTTCGGGTCACTGTCTCCAACAGGGAGCGCTTGTCGCCCCGCTTCGGGACGCGGATGGTGACCGGCCCCTCGCGTTCGCCGCCCAACCACCGGGCCAGCAGGGGCCCATCCTCCGGGTCATCGGGCACCAGCACCTCCCGAGGGACCCCTCGGGGCGGATCATCCCGGTAGTGAGCGGACAGGACCTCAGCTACCAGCTGCCCGGGGTAAAGGTGGTCAGCCCGGTCGACGACGAAGCCCTTTCGCCCCACCACTCGACCCCGCCGCACGTAGAACACCTGGGCGGCGGCCTCCAACTCGTCGCCGGCCAGACCAAATACGTCGAGGTCCTCGTTGCGGGACGTCACCATCTGCTGCTTCTCAAGGGCCTGCAGCACGCTGGCCAGTCGGTCCCGCCACCGGGCCGCTGCCTCGAACTCCCGGGCGTCAGCCGCTGCGGCCATCTCTGACCGAAGACGAGCCACCACCTC
>JAZADL010000134.1:0-5929 GCA_036123635.1 Actinomycetota bacterium | reverse complement strand
GGCATCTGGCCTCCGGTCAGCGAAACAGGAATCCCGATCCGAGCGGATCGTGGGGGTCGAGGTGGAAGGTGCTGGTGGCGTGACGGTAAGCCGACCCCTCGATGGTGGTCGTCACGGTGTCACCGGTCGTGGCCACCACGCGGCCCGTGAACTCCCCGCCGGCCACCCCCTGGTTCTGGAACGCCTGGCCGACGTTGACCATCTCGAGGTGGTGGAGGAGGGCTAGGCGGGCCGAGGTCCCAGATCCACACGGCGACCGGTCGACCTGGCCGTCGGCAAAGACGGTCACGTTTCGCTGGTGGAGGGGATCCCCGCCCAGCGTCTCGTGGAGGATGGAGCCATAAAGCCCGGAAAGACGGTCATCGTCGGGGTGGTAGCACGAGGGGTGGTCGCCGAGCACCGCACGTACCTCCCGGTCCAGGGCGATCAGGTCGTCGACCTGGTCGGCGGTAGCCGTGACGTTCAGGTTGTCGATGGCCACCGAGGCGTAGAAGGCGCCCCCGAACGACACGTGAGCCGTGACCGGGCCGAACGACGTCTGAACCTCCAGGTCGGTGGCCGAGACGTAAGAAGGGACGTTGGTGAACCGGACGGAGGCGACGCAACCGTCCACCAACCGGGCGACCGTTGGTAGGCGGCCCGACGGGACGTCGATCACCACCGGAACCTCGCCGTTGACCGGAGCGGCGATCCGACCGGTGTCGACGGCCCACGTGGCCAGGGCGATGGTGCCGTGTCCACAGGCCGTCGAGAAGCCGTCCTTGTGGAAGAACACCACGCCGAAGTTGCCGGCGTCGTCGTCCGGGGGGACGACCATCCCGCCGTACATGCCGGCGTGGCCCCGGGGTTCGTGGATCAGGTACCTGCGGTGGTCGTCTAGGTGGTTCATGGCCCAGGACCGCCGGTCCAGCACGGTGGACCCCTCCATGGGCCCGAGGTCGACGATTCGGAAGGGCTCTCCGGCCGTGTGGTAGTCGTCGGCCCGGATGCCGTCCAGGGAGTCCCGGGTCATGACACCGAACCGTACTGCGGCCTTCAGGTGTCGGCCGGATCGACGCCCGCCCGGCTACCAGGTAGCCGTGGGGTCGAGGGCGAACACCTCGCGCATCCGTTCCAGAAGCGGGGCGAAGGCAGGGCTGCGGTCTTGGCGCCCGTTCGGGGGAGAGGGGGCAGTGCACGACGGGTCGACCCCGAAGCGGTCCCGGACCCGTCCGGTCCAGGTGGGCAGGCAGGTGTCGAAGGGGGCAGCCGCGACACCGGCGGCGACGGCCTCACCCTCGCCGGGTACCGGGTCGAACAAGCCGACGGCGACGGGCAGGAGGACATCCAGCGCGGCGAGGAGCCGTTCGCGGCTTTCGGATCCGACCAGCAGAACGTCGAGCAGGCCGTTGGCGTGGCGTCGGTGGAACCACTCCTCGGAGGCCGCCCGGACAGCCACTTCGGCCAACGGGGCCAGGGTGGACTTGGACACCAGATCCCATCGGAGTTCCTCGGCGGCGTCGTAGAGCCAGTGCCGGACCAGCGCATGGCCCCAGTCCTCGGACGGTTCCTCCACTAGTCGGCAGCTACGCCAGTCAGCGGGGTCACGGTGGAAGGCCAACTGGTCGATGGCCGGGTCCCCGACGCCTGTCGGGTCACCGTCTCCGGCCACGATGGCGTACAGGGATGCCGCATGCCCCAACTCGTCCTGACTGATGGAGCAGAAGGCCAGGTCCTCTTCAAGAAATGGGGCCACGCCAATCCACTCGGCGTGCTGCTGGCCCATCAGGTGCTCGTCGTCGGCGAAGGCCAGGAGGAACTCCCGGACGCCGTCGGTCAGCCCGGAAGCGGTCACCGGCCGTCCTCCTCGCGGAGTTGTCGTCGGCGGATAGCGATGCGCTCGCCGTCATTGTGCCTGTGGGGCTTGTCAGCGTTGGGGGCCACGAAGTTCGCGTCACCGATGATCAGGTCCTTGCGGTCCACCAGCCACAGCCGGTCGCCTTCGGCTCGCCGGAGGTAGCTCTCCCGGGCCAGGACCAGGGCCATCTCGGGGTCGGGCGCGTCGAGCGAGCCGGCGTGCCGGTACTCGTCCCGCCCGTCTTTCTTCAAGAACACCTCATAGCGCTTCATGCCTGGGCTCCAGACGACGACCGCATGACCTCGACGACCTCGGAACACGCCGGACAGGAGTGCACGGCTCGGCAACGGCTGGGGCCGAACAGCGAGGTTTCGGTGGTTGGGGCGTCACAGCGGGGGCAGGACACTGGTTCGACACCGATCCGGACGGCCACTGTGAACTCCCGGGCCATGGCCTGCCGGGCCTCGGCGGTCACCCGGTCGACGGTCCACGCCGGGGCACCCAGCCACCGGACGTCGCACGATGAGACGTCGTCAACCGACCCGACGACGGCGCGGACGTCATTGGCGATCATGGATAGCGCCGGGCAGCCGGAGAAGGTGGGGATGAGGCCGACGACTACGTGCCCGTCCAGTGTGACGTCCAGTGTTTCCAGCAGGCCGAGGTCCACGACGGAGATACCCGGGTATTCCGGATCGTCGACGCTGGCGATGGCGGCCCGCACCCGCTCGACGGTGGTCATACCGCTGCCCCCGCTGGTCCCGGGGCGCGTTCTGGAGCGTGATCCATGGCCTCGCGTACCCAACCGGTGTCGGCCCAGTTGGCGGCAGCATCGGCAATACGGCGGGCCGAGTCCGGTCCTCCCATAGCCAGGGTGCGTCGCAGCGGCTCCCAGTCGATAGGTCCGGAGGTCCAGGTGCCGGCCTTCGGGTCATGGACGAGGTCAGGGTCGGGGACGGTAAATCCGTAGGAGATCAGGAGAGGCGCGAACTTCTGGACCCACCGGGCCCGTAGGACCTCGTTGCGTTCCGACTTGATGTGCCATCGCAGCAGCACGTCATCGGGTTGCGAGTCGGGTCCGAAAAGTTGGAGGGCCGGCCACCACCAGTCGTCCAACGAGGCCTGGAACAGAGCCCGCTGTACATCGGTTCCCTCGGCGATCAGGAGCATCCGCTCCTCGCCCATCCGCATGTGGAACCCCTCCTCGCTGATGATTCGCTTCAGGATCCGGCGGTACGGGCCGTAGGAGCAGTTCTTGAACACGGCCTGCTGGGTAGCCAGGGCGGCTGCGTCGACCAGGAACGAGATGGCCACCTGGTCGCCCCAAGTTTTGGCCCGGTAGTGGAAGACGTTGTGGAACCTGGACCTACCAGCGAAAAGGTCTTCCAGCATCTCCTGTCGAGTTTTGATCCCCATGTCGGCGGCCACCATGTACAAGAGGTGACCATGGCCGATCTCGTCCTGGGTTTTGGCCAGCACAGCCATCTTGTGCCGGAGGCCGGGAGTCTTTGGAATCCAGTCCCGCTCGGTCAGCCCGCCCATCAGCTCGCTGTTGGCGTGCATCTCGATGAAGGCGAAGACGGCCTGCCGGTAGGCGTCGGGCATGTCGTCGTCGACTTCCACAATCCCTCCGTCGTCCAGGAAGGCCTCGAACGCCACCATGGAGGCCCAGGACCGTCCCATCAGTCCGTCTCCCCGTCCGGGGCACCGTTCACGCCGGGCCGGTTAGCGACCATGGTCAGGACGTCGTAGGCGGCAACCACCTCGTCGTCCTGATTGGAGACCTGGGCGTCCCACACCACCTCGCCGTAGCCAGCCCCGGCCCGCAGGGTCTTTTGCTTCGCGGTCAGCCAAACGGTCAGCGTGTCACCGGGGTAGGTGGGCTTGGCGAACCGGCAGCGGTCTACCCCGTAGTTAGCCAGGACCGGACCCGGATCGGGCCACACGAAGAGGCCGGCAGCCAGGGAGAGCACCAGGTAGCCGTGAGCTACCCGGCCGCCGAAGATGGGGCTAGCCGCGGCAGCCTCTTCATCCATGTGGGCGTAGAAGTGGTCACCGGTGGATTCAGCGAAGCCCTCAATGTCGGCCAGGGTGACAGTGTGCGACCCGGTACGGACGGCCGTACCGACCTCCAGGTCATCGAAGTGAAGCTTGAACGGGTGGCCTCGGTCGACGTGGCGGGTGGCGCCGGGCATCCACTGGCCGGTGACCGCGGTGAGCACGTCGGGAGAACCCTGCACGGCCGTGGTTTGGAGATGGTGCCGGACGCCTCGGAGGCCGCCCATCTCCTCGCCGCCGCCAGCCCGCCCGGGACCACCGTGGACCAGTGCAGGGAGCGGCGACCCATGGCCCGTACTGGTGGTGGCCACCGAGGCGTCCACTACATGAACCCGGCCGTGGTGGGAGGCGATGCCCAGCGCCAAGTGGGCGGCCTCGTCGGCGTTGCCGGAGTAGATAGAGGCCACGAGGCTGCCCCGACCCAAGGCGGCCAGGTGGACGGCGTGGTCGGGGTCGTCGTAGCCGACCAGGGTGCAGACCGGGCCGAATGCTTCGACGTCGTGGACCGGACCCGCCTCGGGGTTGCCGGCCCGGAGCAGGGTGGGGGCCAGAAACGCTCCGGCGACAGGGTCTATGTCGTGGAAAGTGCAGGTGTCGACCACCACGTCGGTCGTCGTGCACAGGTCGGCGATGGCGGCCCGTACTTCATCCCGCTGCCCAGTGCTGACAAGTGCCCCCATGTCGGTGTCCGGGTCCGACGGATCCCCGACGCGGACCTCGGCTAGGGCGGCGGCCAGGGCGTCAGTGGCCGTTTCCAGGTGGGACCGAGGGACCAAGGCACGACGGATGGCCGTGCACTTCTGACCTGCCTTAACCGTCATCTCCCGGACCACCTCGGCTACAAACAGGCCGAACTCGGGGGTTCCCGGTTCGGCAGACGGCCCGAGGAGGGCGGCGTTCAGGGAATCGGCCTCGGCATTGAATCGGACCGACCGGTCGACAATCCCGGGATGGGTTCGGAGGAGAGCTGCGGTGGTGGCCGATCCGGTGAAGCCAACCGAGTCCTGTCCGTCGAGGTGGTCGAACAGGTCACCGGCGCCGCCACAGATCAACTGGAGAGCGCCGTCAGGGAGGATGTCGGAGTCGACGATCAGACGCACCATGGCCTCGGTCAGGAACGCCGTGGGGGTGGCCGGCTTGACGATGGTGGGCAGGCCGGCCAGGAGCGCCGGGGCCAGCTTCTCCAGGGCTCCCCAGCACGGGAAGTTGAAGGCGTTGACCTGAACGGCGACGCCCCGACGGGGGGTGGCCACGTGGGCGGCCAGGAAGGAGCCATCCCGGGCCAGGACCTCCGGTTCACCCTCTAGGAGGACGTAGCCGTTGGGGAGTTCTCTCCGTCCCCTCGAGGCATAGCCGAGGAGCACCCCGGCCCCGCCCTCGATGTCGATCCACGAGTCAGCCCGGGTGGCCCCGGTCGCCGTGGACAGGTCGTAAAGGTGATCCTTCTCGGTCAGAAGGTGTTGGCCGAGGGCCTTGAGCAGGGCGGCGCGTTCGTGGAAGGTGAGGGCCCGTAACGCCGGTCCGCCGACATGACGGGCATGTTCAACGACGGCTGAGAAGTCAATGCCGTCGCTGGAGACCCCGGCCACGGGTAGACCGGTCACCGCGTGGTGGGTGGCGAAACCCTCCCCGGGCGGCGAGTACCACCTCCCGCAGATGTGGCTTTCGAGCGTTCGCACTGGCCCTCCCCGACGGGCGCGTCGCCGGAGGTCTCGACGACCTTTCCAATATAATCAAACCTTTGATCATTATGTCAAGGAGTCGGAGTGGTTTGGAGCCCACATGGGCGGTGGACGGCGATGGCGGCTCGGGCCCTGCTGGAGCATCAACGTGACCGGGCCACCGAGCCGCACGAGGAGATAGACATCGAAGCCCTGCTCGGGCCACGATTTGCCGGGAAGGACTGATGGAGCGGGTGACGAGAATCGAACTCGCGTCATCAGCTTGGGAAGCTGGGGTTCTGCCATTGAACTACACCCGCGGGAGCCGTCAGCGTAGCGATCGGTACCCGGATCGCCGTTCCCTACTGAAGCC
>JAZADL010000133.1:0-15239 GCA_036123635.1 Actinomycetota bacterium | reverse complement strand
AGGCCAGCGCCGTTGGCGATCACTCCCACCGAGCCGTCCAACCCCACGTACTGGAGGCCCCGGGCGTGGGCCGCTGTCTCCCGTTCGTCCCGGGTCGGGGTCTCGTCGTACGCCGCGTAGTCCTCGTGGCGGAACACCGAATTGGCATCCAGCGTGACCTTGGCGTCCAGAACGTGGATCCGACCCTCCGGTGTGAGGATCAGCGGGTTGATCTCCACCAGGTCGGCGTCACCGTCTACGTATGCCGCGTAGAGCTTTAGCAGGACGTCCACGGTGCCTTCCACGGCCGCCTCCGGCAGGTTGGCCGCTTCGACCCAGTCACGGGCCGTGGCCTCGTCCAACCCGTCGACCGGGTCAACCCAGACTTTGGCGATGGCGTCAGGGTTCTCGACCGCCACCGTCTCGATTTCGACACCCCCCTCGGCTGACAGCATGCCCAGGTGCTTCTTGGCCGAGCGGTCCAGGGTGAACGAGGCGTAATACTCGTCGGCGATGTCGGAGGCCTTCTCGATCCACACCCGGCCCACCACGTGGCCCCGGATGTCCAGCCCGAGGATGTCACTGGCGTGGGTCCGGACGTCGTCGAGTGTGGCGGCGAACTTGATGCCCCCCGCCTTGCCCCTGCCGCCCGTGTGGACCTGGGCCTTGACCATTACCGGGGTGCCCAGGCGTTCGGCGGCGTCTACCGCCTCGTCGACGGTCAGCGCCACCTCTCCGGCCGACACCGGCATGCCGTACTGGGCGAAGAACTGCTTGCCCTGATACTCGAACAGGTCCACTCTGGCTTCCTCCCACAGGCACGTAGGTCGTTCCCGGGAGCCGACATTCACCGGCGGCCCGAACCGGGGCGATACTAGGCAGCACCGGGTCGGTGGTCCCCAACGGATCGGTGCCCGGACGGCGATTTCAGAGAGAAAGGCGTCACACCTAATGACCGTGGCCCATGGGATCCGGTTCGACGTTCGTCGGGCCCTGGCCGTCACCGCCGTGGCACTGGTTGGAGCCGTCGGGGCGCTGGTGGTAATCCTCTGGCTAGCCGGATCTACCAATGTCGTCGAAGTTCAGTTGGGTGATCCCGACTTCCGGGGGATCAATGCCGCTGACCTGGCCGCCGAGATTGCCGAGAACGGTCCAGTGCCCTTCCCTGATCTAGTTGGCCGGGATCTTCCCCTCTGGATCACCCACACCGGGCCCGACCCGACCACCGGATGGTCTGCCTTCTCGGCCCGGACCCCCGGCGGGGCCGACCACTGTCTGGTCCAATGGGACGCCGGCACCTCGACCTTCGTGGACTCGTGTGACCCGTTGTCGACTTGGCCTGCCGACGGGCGGGGCCTCGGGGCCTTGGCCTGGCAGGTAGTGGATGGTGAGCTGAGGGTGGCGGTCGGTGGTAAACGCCCCGACGACTGGGCAACGGACAGGAGCAACGGGTGACCGACCGTCTGTACCTTCGAGATGCCGACCTACGGTCGTTTGGCGCCACTGTGATTGCCGTGAGCGGCGACCGGGTGGAATTGGATCGCACGGCCTTCTACGCCACCAGTGGAGGTCAGCCGCACGACACGGGCCACCTGGTGTGGGCGACCGGGGCCGCCGCCGTCCTGGACGTCCGGACCATCGACGGGAGGGTCCTCCACACGTTGGCCGGACCGGTCCCCGAGGTTGATACCACAGTCACCGGCGAGGTCGACGACGAGCGACGGCGCCACATGATGCGCACCCACACCGCCATGCACGTGCTGTGCGGCGTGATGTGGAAGCACTGGAAGCGGGTGGTAACCGGCGGGAACATGGACGCCCTCTCAGGGCGCATGGACTTCGAAGTCGACCAGTTACCCGACGGCTTCGGAGCCGAGGTAGAGGCTCTATGCAACACTGAGATCGCCGCCGACCGCCCCATCGAGGTCTCGTTCCTCCCCCGCGGCGAGGCGGTACTGGACCGGGAGCTCATCCGCACCAAGGTCAACCTGGTACCCGAGTCGGTGGACGAGATCCGGGTAGTGGACATCGTCGGCCTGGACAAGCAGGCCGACGGCGGGACCCATGTTTCATCCACCGGCCAAGTTGGGCGTCTAGAAGTCGTAAAGACGGAGTCAAAGGGAAAAGGATTTAAGCGGATCCGGTTCGTCCTCCATGACTCCTAAATCGCCGACCGGACGGCCGAAAGCCGCTCAGGGCAGGATGACCGCTGTGAGATCCCGGGCCACGACCACGTCACCCGTGTAGCCACCGGACCGGACATCGTCCTCGAAAGCCTGTTCGTCGGCCTCCGACTCTGGAGGCGGGAGGAGGTGGGTGAGCACAAGCCGGGAAACGCCTAGGTCCTCAGCCTGGCGACCGATAGCGACCGTGTCGGCGTGGTAGTCAAGGATAAACCTCCGGTGCTCGGGCAGCCCCTGAACCTCGGAGAACCGCATGGCCTCGTAGACCAGCACGTCGGTTCCCGCTGCCAAGTCGGCGACCTCGTCACATACCAACGTGTCGCCGGAAACCACTACTACGCCATCCGGGGTCTCGACCCGGTAGCCGACCGCCGGATGCACCGGCTCATGGCGGACCCGGCCGGCCAGCACCCGGACGTCGGCGGTCCGCCAGACCTCCGTCGGTGCCGACGGCAGGTCAAAGGGCCTTATATCGACCTCGGGGCCCCGGTCCCGACCGGCGTGGGCCGCTCGCACCGCCAGGTCCTCGTCCCACCGGTCGAGCAGGCCGCCCACGAACCGGATGCAGGGCCCAGCGGGCGCTACCACTGGGATGGGCGGCAGGTCCCACTGCCGGTCCAGTACCCACCGGGTGAGGAGTAGGTCGTCCAGGCCCACTAGGTGGTCGGAGTGGTGGTGGGTGAGGAACACAGCGTCCAGCCCGCCGGGTGACGTACCGGCCCCGATTAGCCGCATGACGGTAGACCGGCCGGCGTCGAACTGGAGCCGTACCGTTTCCCCGGACCCTTCGTAGACGATCAGCACCCCGGGGCCCGCCCGGTCGGCGGTAGCGATCGGCGTCCCGGTGCCGGTGACAATAACGGTGGTGGTCATCCTCCTTCCCGTGCGGCTAGGCGGTCTACCTCGACCAGTGTGTCGCGAGAGGCAGCCGAGCCCAGCCGATGCTCCAGGTTCGGGTTGATCAGGGGGTTGGCCCCCCGACCGCCGCGGACCGTCACCACCCAAGTGCGAGTGTCTGAACAGTTGTAATGGAAGGTGCCCTTCACTGTCGTCCCAGTGTTCACTGGGCAAGCCTGCCAGATTGGCCCTCGCGTGTGCGATGCTCGACCCGTGACGGAGATGGGGAAACGGCTGGAGGGCAAGGCTGTCTTCATCACCGGAGCGGCGTCCGGGATCGGTCGGCAGAGCGCCGTGCGGTTCGCCGCCGAGGGGGCACAGGTCGCCGTGGTGGACGTGGACGCCGACGGGGCGGCCGCCGTGGCCGACGAGGTGATCGGGGCTGGTGGGAAGGCCATCGCCCTGAAGGCCGATGTGTCCTCAGAGGGCGAAGTGGCAGCGGCTGTCGCCGACGCCGAGGAGGTCTTCGGTCGCTTGGACGTGGTGTTCAACAACGCTGGAATCATGCACAGTGACGACGGGGACGCCCAGGCCACCGAGGAGACGGTCTGGGACCTGACCATGGACATCAACCTGAAGGGTGTCTGGTTCGGCTGTCGGCACGGGATCCCGGCATTGCGCCGGTCGGGTGGCGGCTCCATCATCAACACAGCCAGTTTCGTGGCCCTCGTGGGGGCAGCCACCCCGCAGTTGGCCTACACGGCCTCCAAGGGAGCGGTTCTGGCCATGACCCGCGAGTTAGCGGTCATCCATGCCCGCGAGAACATCCGGGTCAACGCCTTGTGCCCCGGGCCGCTGCGCACCGAGTTGCTGATGTCGTTTCTGGATACCGAGGAGAAGCGACAACGTCGACTGGTCCACGTTCCGATGGGACGATTCGGCGAGGCATCGGAGATTGCCGAGGCCGCCCTGTGGCTGGCTTCTGACGAGTCCTCGTACGTCACCGGCACTGACTTCTCGGTGGACGGCGGCCTGACTGCCGCCTACGTCACCCCCGAATAACCGACCAGCAGAAAGTCGGTCAGGCCCCGTTGCGTCCCTCGACCGGGAGGTCCAAGAAGAGGGCCTGGAGCAGCAACGACTCGTTGGGGTTACGGATCAGTTCGCCGGTGGCCTCGGTAATTCGGGCCGTTGCATCCATGGCGGCCTCACCGCCTGATCCGGCGGCCCGGTCACGGTAGGACCGGCTGATCGTGGCCAGCCCGAACCGCAGTTCGTCGTCCCGGAGCCGACGCACCTCCCGCCGCTGGCGTTCGACCAGCGTCCTGCGACCTGAACCACGAGTCCCAAAGGCTTCCTCGCGTTCAGTCAACTCTTCCAGTTCCACGGCGTGGCGGGCCACTAGCGGCACCTGAGCCTCGTCGATCAAGGCCCGCATCTCCTCGACCACCACGGCGACCGCCGCACCGGTTCCGTCCAGGCGAGATGGAACAGCGTGCCAGGCGTTTCGCCGCCCATGGAACGCCGGGTCCTGGGCAAGCAGCCGGGCCCGGGAGAGACTCCCGGCGGCCGCCTCGGCCAACTCGGTGGCCCGGTCGGAGGGCACCCCGTCGGCTTTCAACGCTTCGGACACCACTTCGTCGGTCAGCGGAGGCAGGTCGACCCGCACGCAACGCGAGGCCACGGTGATGTGGGAGTCGGGAACCTCCTCGGACAGCAGTAGGAAAACGGCTGTGGCCGGCGGCTCCTCAATGGTCTTGAGCAGGCTGGCCACCGCCTCCGGTTCGGCGGTGTCGAACCGGTCAACCACCACCACCTTGTGAGTCGCTTCCACCGGCGACCTCCAGCCCTCCACGGTGATCCCCTTGGCATCAGCCACCAGCAGAGACCGACCCTCGGGCTCTACCTCAAGGAGGTCCGGATGGTGTCCTATGGCGGACAGACGTCGGTGGCGAGAAGCCGACGGCGAATCTGGCCCGTCCGGCACACCGGAGGCGAACAGGGACCCGGCAAAGGCTCGGGCAGCTTCACCTCGCCCCGCACCGGGTGGCCCGACCAGCAGATAGGCGTGAACTGGGGAGCAGGCCGCCGTCCGGAGGAGGGTCACCGCGGCCTCCTGACCCACCACGGTGGCCCACAGCGTGTCCTCGTCAAAGGGCGTCAAGCCGCCGGCTGACGTTCCGGGGGTCACGACAACCGCTGATCGACGGCGATACCTACCCGGTCAGCCACCTCTTCGATGGGCCCAGTGCCATCCACCACCACCCACCGGTCAGGGTCGGCAGTGGCCATCTCTCGGTAGGCAGCCACCACGGCGGCCTGAAGGTCGTTTCCGGCCCGTTCGATCCGGTCTAGGTCTCCGGTCAGACGGTCGCCGACTAGCGGGACATCGACCTCGATAAGCACCACCAGGTCGGGTTCCAGGTCCCGGGTAGCAAAGCGGTTGACCTCCGCCACTGCTTCGGCCCCCAGGCCCCGGCCGTGACCCTGGTAGGCCACCGACGAGGCCACGTAGCGGTCGGAGACCACATCCTGTCCGGCGGCCAGGGCCGGGCCGACTACTTGGGCCACGTGCTGGGCCCGGGCAGCGGCCATTAAAAGGGCCTCGGCCCGGTCTACCGGGGCATCGCCCTCCGGGTCTAGGACTAGGTCACGAATCTGTTCGCCGAGTGGGGTGCCGCCGGGCTCCCGGGTGAACACCGCCCCTAGGCGCTCAGCAAGTAGGCGAGCTTGGGTGCTCTTGCCGGTGCCGTCGGCTCCCTCCACGACGATGAACCGCCCCGTCATGCCGGACCGTCCCCGCCGTTCGAGGGTCGACGGTCCAGTTGGCCGGCACGCAGCGAGACGACGGCCACCGCTCCGGAGACCAGGATGATTAGGGCGGCCAACCACAGGGTGAGGCGCACCCCGGGCACGTCCACCCCAATGCCTAGGACCTCCACGTGACGTTCCCACAGCACGCTGGATAGCCGGTCCAGTAGGTCCTCCATGAGAGGTCCGATCACCAGGGCCAGAAGCACGCAGGCTCGGACCAGCAGGTAGAAGGTGGCGAAGATCCGGCCTCGTAAGTGGTCCTCGACGTTCTCGTGGAGCAGGGTGAAGCCGAGTACGTAGACCGACCCGGCGCATACGCCGATGCAGCCCACCATGGTCGTCGAGAGGTGGACCTGGCTGATAGACGCCGCTAGAGCCAGGAAGGTCCCGGCTCCGACCAGCGACAGGGTGAAGGTCCTGGCCTTATCGAGTCGACGCTGCAGGGCCGACACCAGAGCCACCCCGGCAGCCACACCCAAACCTAGGGCGGTGATCAGTACGCCAAGGCCCGACTTCCCGGCCCCCAGCACCTCGTCGGCATAGATGGCTCCAAGGGGCACCAGCATCCCCCCGCCGATCAGCCCGGTGGCTAGGCCCATGATCACCGTGCGGACTACCGGGTTCACGAAGGCGAACCGCCATCCCTCCCGTAACTCGGCCACTGGGTGGGCCAAAGCGGCCCGACGTCCACCGGTTGAGCGGCGTTCGACCCGTGATCGGGACGGCAGGTTCAGGGTGAAGATCAGGTAGGCGGTCACCAGAAACGACAGGGCATTGGCATAGAAGGCCAGTCCCATGTCGTCGAGGTGCACGTTTTCGGCCCACGCCGAGTCGAACAGTGCCGTGGAGAGGCGACCGAACAAGGCCATCAGGCCGGCGCCCAGAGGAAAAGTGCCGTAGGCGGCGACCAGCGAGAGCGAGTTGGCGGTAGCCAGCGAGTCCTCGGGTACCACATGGGGGACCGAGGCCTCCTTGGCCGGCCCCCACAGCATGGTGAACGCCTCTAGGAGCAGCGAGGCCAGGAACAGGCCGATCAGGGTGTCTACGAACGGTAGGGCAACCATGACGAGGGCCCGACCCACGTCGCACGTCACCATGGTCCGCTTGCGGTCCCAACGGTCGACCAGCACCCCGGCGACCGGTCCGAAGAAGAATCCGGGAACGATCCGGGCGGCCAGTACCAGGCTCAGAGCGGCGCCTTCATTCCCCGAGCCCAACCGGATAGCCAGAATGGCGATGGCCAGCAAGCCCAGCCAGTCGCCGGTGGCCGATACCACCTGGGCGAGCCACAGCCGGAAGAAGGCTGGCGTTCCGAACAGGCGGGCTCGCAGCGCCCGACGGCCCCCAACGGGTAGGAACGGCGCCAGGTCGTCGCCGGACGCCGGATCGTTCCGGCGGCTGGCCGCGTCCCGTCCAGTCGATCCGCTCACCCCTCCACTTTAGAAGAGGGACGGCCGGTCCCCGGAGGCGTGCCGGTGGGGCCGGGCCGGTGGGCGTCCACTGGAGTCCGGTCAGCGTCGTTTCTTGGCTGGGCCCTTCATCCGTCGCTCGGCCAGCAGTTCGGCGGCCCGCTCGTCGGAAAGCTCCTCAACCGAGTCGCCCCGCTTCAGCGAAGCGTTGTACTCGCCGTCGGTGACGTAGGGGCCCCAGTTGCCGTCCTTCAGAACCATCGTCTTGCCGGATGCTGCGTCGACACCCAGCTCCCGTAACGGTGGTCGGGCCACCGTCCGACCCCGGCGCTTTGGCTGGGCCAGCACCTCCAGGCACTCTTCCAGGGTGATGGTCAGGAGTTGCTCCTCTTTGTCGAGGCTGCGGCTGTCCGCTCCCTTCTTGAGGTAGGGACCGAAGCGCCCGTTCTGCACGGTGATCTCCATACCGTCGGCGGGGTCCATGCCCACCACCCGGGGCAGACTCAGCAACTGCATGGCGTCCTCGAAGGTGACCCGCTCCAGGGTCATGGTTTGGAACAGTGATGCCGTCCGGGGCCGGGGCTGGTCGTCGACCTCAGCCTGGCGATCCACCTCGTCGACCAGGGCGGTGATGTCAGGGAACTCGGCAACCACCTCAGCCAGGGCATCCAGGTTTGCTAGGCGGACCTCTGCCTTGTCGGCGTCCCGGACCTCGTCTAGGTATCCGGAGGTCTCCAGGATGCCCTGAAGCACCAGGTCTGGTGGCTGGTCGGGATCAAGGCCATCGACCAGCCCGAGGACATCACCGATGCCAACCAACGGTCGGCCGGTGATCCCGAGCTCAGCCGCCCGAGCAAGAGCCTCTGCCGGTGTCGACCCGGACCCCACATCGGCCTCCAGGCGGTCTAGCGCCTTCTTGCCGACTCCCCGCTTGGGGGCGGTAAGAACAAGGCGGGTCGCCTCCTCGGTGAGGCGACCGGCGGCTAGGCGGAGGTAGGCCATTGCCACCTTCACCTCCCGACGGCTTCCGGGCAGCGCCATCAGCCGAGCCTCCGGGGACCCAGGGCTCGGGCGCTCGGGAAGGCGTCCCAGTGAGACATAGGGGCCAAACCGGCCGGAACGGGCCACCACTGGAAGGCCGGTCGCCGGGTCGGTCCCCAGTTCTCGGTCGCCGGGGGTGTTCAGATACTCCAGCGCCCGGTCTACGGTCAACTCGTCGAGCGGTACGTCGTCCGGAATGGATGCCGTCTCCTCGCCGACCTGCACGTAGGGGCCGAACTTTCCGTACCGGGCCACCACCGGCTCGCCGTCCTCCGTGGCACCCAGCGGCACAGTCGAGACGCCCCGGGGGTCGATATCCCCCAGACGGGACGTCACCTTGGCGTGCAGGCCGATGTCGTCGTCCGAGCCGAAGTAGAAGGACTGCAGCCACGGAACCCGCTCGGCCTCTCCGTTGGCGATCTGGTCCAGATCCTCCTCCATGACTGCCGTGAAGTCGTAGTCGACTAGTCGAGGGAAGTGCCGCTCCAGGAGGGTGGTGACGGCGAAGGCACTCAGTGTGGGGACTAGGGCCGAGCCCTTCTTCCACACGTAGTTTCGCTGGATGGTCTCCATGATCGAGGCGTAGGTCGAGGGGCGTCCCACCCCGAACTCCTCCATTCCCTTGACCAGAGATGCCTCGGTGTAGCGGGCTGGCGGCTGGGTGGTGTGCCCCTCGGGAACCACCTCGTTCACGTCCACCGTCGTGCCGACTGCCACCTCCGGGAGGACCCGCTCGGCCTCCTCGTCATCAGCGTCGTCGGACTCCACCTCGTAGGCCCGACGGAAGCCCTGGTGGGAGATCACCGTCCCACTGGCCGCCAGGGTTGCCGTCCGACCCTCCTCGGACCCCTCCGGCCCCACGTCGACGGTGGCCCGGACCCTGACCGTCTCACCCACCGCGTCGGTCATCTGGGATGCCACGGTTCGACGCCAGATCATCTCGTAGACCCGAGCCTCTGACGACGGAACCTCTCCAGCCACCTCGTCTGGGTGACGGAACCGGTCCCCAGCCGGGCGGATGGCCTCGTGGGCCTCCTGGGCGTTGCGGACCTTGTTGGCGTAGGTCCGGGGAGCATCGGGCAGGTGGTCGGCGCCGAACCGCTCTCGGATCTCGGTCCGGGCGGCTCGCACTGCAGTGTCCGACAACGTGGTGCTATCGGTCCGCATGTATGTGATGTAACCCTTCTGGTACAACCCCTGGGCGGCGTGCATGGCTAGCGAAGAGGAGAGACGCAGCCGTCGACCCGCCTCCTGCTGGAAGGTCGACGTGGTGAACGGCGCGGCGGGACGCCGCCGGTACGGTTTGGCCTCCACCGAGTCCACGGTCGCCGTCCGCCCCTGCAGCCCGGCGGTCAGGGCGTCTGCCGATGCCTGGTCCAGGACTAACACGTCGTCCCGGTCGGGACGGCCATCGTCACCGAAGTCGCGCCCGGACGCCACCCGGCAGCCGTCGACCTCAACCAGACGGGTCGTGAACGCCTGACCGTCGGCGGTAGCCACGGTGGCCGTCAGGTCCCAGTACCCGGCCGCCAGGAAAGCCATTCGTTCTCGTTCGCGTTCGACCACCATTCGTGTGGCCACGCTCTGGACCCGGCCGGCCGACAGACCAGAGCCGATCATCCGCCACAGCACCGGTGATAGTTCATATCCGTAGAGACGGTCCAAGATCCGCCGGGTCTCCTGGGCGTCAACGAGACGTCGGTCCAGTTCGCGAGTGTTCGCCAACGCCTCGGTGATGGCCCCCTTGGTGATCTCGTGGAACACCATCCGGTGAACCGGCACCTTGGGGTTCAAAACCTCCAACAGGTGCCAGGCAATGGCCTCACCCTCGCGGTCCTCATCGGTGGCGAGGTAGAGATGGTCGACGTCCTTCAGCAGGCGCTTGAGGTGTGCCATCTGCTGCTTCTTGTCGGCGTTGACGACGTACAGGGGCTTGAAATCGTTGTGGATATCGACGCCCGTCTTCGCCCACGACTCACCCTTGTAGGCGTCCGGAACGTCAGAGGCCCGTTGCGGCAGATCACGCACATGGCCGATCGAGGACTCCACGACGAAGCCGTCGCCCAGGTAACCAGCGATCGTCTTGGCCTTCGCCGGTGACTCGACGATGACGAGGGAGGTGCTCACGCCGTCCACTGTTGGCCGGTGAGGCCGTGCGTTGTCAAGCACCCTCCACCAACGAGCCTTCGGAGGCCACTGCTAAAGAGACCCCCTCCGGCCAGATGAGACGGGTGCCGGACAGCACCGGGACCTCGACCACTGCGACCGCGATCGGGAGGATTCTGCCGGCTGGCTCGATGCCGGGAAACGGCATCATCGGGCGTTCCACGGCGCGTGCGGGGGACGGTTTCCCCCCAACCACGTGAGGCTTGGTGCGGGTCGCCTGGCTGTCATGGGTCCTGTCCGGTGGGCTTTCGACCGGAGGCACCGTAGTGGTCGTCCTCGGGTATCCCACGGGACATGGTTGCGACAACGGCCGCCGCGATGGGCAGGAATCTGGCTCAGCGGCCCCGTGATCCGAGGGTAAGGCGCACCACGGTGCCGCCCGGCCCGCTCTCCACGATCGCTTCGTCGGCTAGGCGCCGCATGAGCGACACGCCTAGCCCCGACTCGTGATCCAACCGTTCCGCCGTCTCTACGGGTGGCAGATCCGGGACAGACCCGGCGTCAAAGCCGGGCCCATGGTCGGCTACCTCTACCACGATCCGGTCCCCTGACGGCTCGCACCGGACGAGGATTGGATCGGCGACTCCGACCGATGCCTGGGCCTTGATGGCGTTGGACACCGCTTCGGACACGACGAGCCGTAGGTCTGCCACCCGGCCCGGATCCATGGACGGCTCGAGCCCCGCCGTGGCGCCAACGATGGCTCGTACCAGCTGCAGGTACTCGGCCCGAGCAGGCACCACCAACTCCACGACACCCCTGCGGGCCCTGCGGAGCGTCACGCCGTCTCCCGTGCGGAGGCCACCTCATCCACCGACCCGTGGAGGGTGAACACCCGGTCCAGGTCACACATTTCGAAGACCCGCCGGAGACGCGGCTCCGGGCAGACCACCGACAGTTCACCGTCGTGGGTCCGGAGCCTCCGCAGGGCCCCCACCACGACCCCCAACCCGGTGGAATCAATGAAGTCGACCGCCGTCAGGTCCAGCACCACGTGGCGCTCCCCGGACGCCGCCTCGGCGACCACAGCCTGGCGGAGTCGGGGCGCCCCGGCCAGGTCCAACTCGCCGACCAGAACGAGAACGACGCGGTCGTCGCGGGGGGAACGATGGACGTCGAGCCGCATTGGTCTCCCGCACCCCTCTTCGGCCGCCGAACACACCCAACGCTAGACGACACCCAGCCTGTCGGGCCGTCGTTGTCCGGCCCGGCGGTAGTCCAAGGAGCGGATGGCCACCGTGGCCGCCAGGACCATGTCGGAAAGAATCACCGCGACCGGCTGCACCACACCGCCCCGTCGCCAAGGCGACCTAGGCTCGAGGGCGTGGAGGCGGCCTTCTTCGACCTCGACAAGACGGTCATCGCACGGGCTTCCATGGCCGCCTACGGTCCCGCGCTGCACCGGGCGGGTTACCTGAGCGCTCCGATGGCCCTCCGGGCGGCCTGGGGACAGCTCCTCTTCCGGTTCTTCGGAGCCGACGAGTCGGCTATGGATCGGGCCCGGAGGACCGCCCTCCGCCTGGCTGCCGGCTGGGAGCAGGAGGGGCTCCGGCGTCTGGCCCACGACCACCTGGCCCAGGTGATCGAACCCATCGTCTACGACGAGGCCCTTGATCTGTTCGCCCACCACCGGGCCGAGGGACGGCTGTTGATCCTGGTGTCGGCCTCGCCCATCGAGATCGTGGCTCCGCTGGCCGACCACCTCGGAGTGGACGAGTTCGTGGCCACCACTCCCATGGTTGACGCCGAAGGCCGCTACACGGGGGAGGTCGAGTTCTACGCCCAGGGCCCGGGAAAGGCCGACGCCATGGAACGCCTGGCCCATGACCGAGAGATCGATCTGGCGGGTTCGTGGGCTTACTCGGACTCGGCCACCGACCTCCCGATGCTCGAGGCGGTTGGACACCCGGTAGCCGTCAACCCCGATCGTGAACTTCGCCGGGAGGCCGAGAAGCGGGGCTGGCCGATCCGCGAGTTTGAAAACCCGGTACCGCTGGGCGACCGGATCCCGATTGACCGGAACTGGATCGCGGTCAGCGCTCTCACCGCGGTGGTGCTGCTGGGCGCAATAGCTGGTGTCCGAAGACTCCGTCAGCCGTCTCGTCGAAGTCGACCGACAGCACCGAACGGCCGAAGTTAGATCGAGCGGACCTTCCGTACAGCCACAGCCACCAGAGCGGCCAGGGCTCCCAGCATTAGGAACTTCTTCATACCCCGCATGCTACGACGACCTGACCCGCGATCGCACGGCCGGTCGTCCCCACGTGGCGATTGGGACCAATGACCCGTACCGTCACCGGTGGAGGTGTCTGAGTACCTGGTGGGCTCCCCCGCCTTCAAAGCGGGTGGGACGGGCGATCCCCGTCCGGCGGGTTCGATTCCCGTCCACCTCCGCCAGTCTCATTATCCGGATCGGTCGCCAGCGGGGCGTCCGGAACCCGACCGACGGGTCAAACAGCCAACAGGTCGCGGGCGCCGGTGTCGCTGCTTGGGTGTCGCAGTTTGGACATGGCTCGGGCCTCGATCTGACGAATTCGCTCCCGAGTCAAGTTGAAATGCTCCCCGACCTCTTCGAGGGTCCGGGGCTCGCCACGGTCCAGGCCAAAACGCAACTTCAAGATCTCGCGTTCTCTGGAGTCCAGTGGAGCTAGCAGGCGACTGATCTCCTCGGGAAGCAGGGATGTGGCCGCCTCCTCGAACGGTGACTCGGCCGCCCGGTCCTCGACCACGTCACCCAACTCGGCGTCACCGTCCTCGCGGAGCGGCTCACTGAGCGACAGGGGTTCTGCGGCGAAGCGCAGCGCCTCGGTCACCTTGTCCTCGGGCATTTCCACCTCGAGGGCCAACTCGGCCAGCGTGGCCTGACGGCCCAACTTGAGCTCCAACCGCGACCGGGCCTTCTGGAGACGGGCCAAGGTGTCACCGGCATGCACGGGCAGGCGGATCGTCCGACCAGTGTTGGCGATTCCCCGGGTGATGGCCTGACGGATCCACCAGGTGGCATACGTGGAGAACTTAAAGCCCTTTCGCCAGTCGAACTTCTCGACGGCGTGCATCAGGCCCAGGTTGCCCTCCTGGATGAGATCCAGTAGCGGCAGCCCAGAGGCTTGGTATTTCTTGGCGATAGAAACGACCAGCCGCAGGTTCGACTGGACGAAGGTGCGCTCAGCGTCCTCGCCACGCTTCAGGTTGCGCTTGAGTTCACGGCGGCGGGCCGGTGCGAGGTCATCTCCCCCGTCGGCCAGCCCAGCCCGGGCCTCGACCCCGGCCTCGATCTGTTGGGCGAGGCGGACCTCGCCCTCTTTAGTCAGCAGCGGATACTGACCGATATCGGTGAGGTACAGGCGGACGAGGTCTTCCTCGTCTCGTTCGATCCGCTCCTTGGCCACCCTCGAACCTCCTCCAGCCGGGGGAGCCCCACCACCGGTGGTACTCCCCGAGTCCTTCGCCCTGTCCGATCAGCCACCGGCCGGACCGGAACTACCCGGTCGTATCGGCCCGCTCCCCCGATCGTCGGCCACCCTATCTACGGCCCTCCAGACCACAACGTGAAAACGTGACCATTGTCACGAATCATGGCGAAACATCCCGTAGCTGTCACCTATTCCGTCGGTCGTTTCTCATCCACATCGAACCCTCAGCCTCGGTAGTGGTTGACGATGGGCATTCGGCGGTCCCTCCCGAATCCCTTCACGGTGACCTTCGGACCTAGCGGGGTCTGCCGGCGCTTGTACTCGGCGGCGTCGACCAGTTCGACGATCTGGTCGACGAGGTCGGGGTCGTGACCGTCGGCCACCAACTCGGACCGGGTCCGGTTCCCCTCGATGTAGGCCTCCAGAACGGGGTCCAGCACGTCATAGGGGGGCAGGCTCTGGTCGTCGCGTTGGTCGGGCCGCAGTTCGGCTGAAGGTGGCTTGTCCAGAATGGCCTCTGGAACCACTGGCCGGCCATCTGCCGCTGGGTCCTGGGCATTGCGCCAATGGCAGAGCTCGTAGACGCGGGTCTTGGTGACGTCCTTGATCACCGCGAAGGCTCCCGCTGTGTCGCCGTACAAAGTGGTGTAGCCGACGGCCGACTCGCTTTTGTTGCCGGTGGAGAGAACCAGCCAGCCATTGGCGTTGGCCCGGGCCATCAACAGCACGCCTCGGATCCGGGACTGCAGGTTCTCGTCGGTCAGGCCGACCGGCTCACCCTCCGGTGTGATGGCCAACACCTCACCAAACGCCCGGTGGGCCTCTTCGATGGACAATGTGAGGTCATCGAGCCCCTGACGAGACACCAGGTCCTCGGCGTCGGACACCGAGTGTTCGCTGGAGTGGCGGGACGGCATCAGTACGGCATGCACCCGATCCGAACCCAGAGCGTCGGCGGCGACAGTGGCTACCAGCGCCGAGTCCACCCCGCCGGACAAACCGAGGCAGACGTCGCTGAAGCCGCTCTTGTGGACGTAGTCACGGGTAGCCAGCACCAGGGCTTCGTAGAGCTCGCCCACCTCGTCGAGGGGGGCCAACGGAGGAACCACCAGGAGGTCAGATCGGTCGACTGGATCCGACACGTCGACCACCGGAAGTCCGTCAGACGGAGCGGGCACCTCGTCGACGTCGACGTCGAGGCGGACGACCGCCTCTTCGAACCGGGGCCCGCGCCCGATGATGCGACCTGCCGGGTCGGCCACCATCGACCCGCCGTCGAACACAAGTTGGTCCTGGCCCCCCACCAGGTTCACGTAGGCCACCGGCCGTCCCGACCAGGTCGCGGTAGCCGTCACCACCGACTCCCGGGCCGCTTGCTTGCCCCGGTGGTAGGGCGA
>JAZADL010000132.1:0-7638 GCA_036123635.1 Actinomycetota bacterium | reverse complement strand
CGACGATTCGGACGACGACGTAGTTGACGAGGTGGTCGACGATTCGGACGACGACGTAGTTGACGAGGTGGTCGACGATTCGGACGACGACGTAGTTGACGAGGTGGTCGACGATGACGACGCAGTCGACGACGGTCCTGTCGAGGCGAATTTCGAGGACGCCTTCAAGAACGAACTCGAAGCGGTCCACGGAGATCTGGGCGTGGCAGTTCCCGCTGGTCGCGGTCGCGGTGGCGGTGGCGGTGGCGGTGGTCGCCGTCGGCGGGGTCGCTGAGCGCTCCCGCTGACCGGGGCCGCCGACACGGCGCCCCTAAGGCCACCGAATCGGTGGTCGAGTTGAGTCTGCCCGAACACGGGCCGACCGCAGGACCGAGCGTGGTGTCCGAACGGATGCCGGACGCCCGCTCGGTCTCGGTCGGCGTATGGGTGACCGTCGGGGGTCGGGACGAGGATCCGGCGGTATCCGGCGCCTCGCACTTCCTCGAACACCTGTTGTTCAAGGGAACCAACCGCCGGACGGCCCGAGCCATCGCCGAGATGGTGGACGCCACGGGCGGCGAGATGAATGCCTTCACATCTAAGGAATACACGGCGTACTACGCCCGAGTCCCGGCAGGAGGCCAGGAGTTGGCTACCGCCCTACTGGCCGACGTCATCGGTGAGCCTGCTCTGCGGACCGCCGACGTGGAGACCGAGCGGCAGGTCATCCTTGAGGAACTCCACCTCCAGGCCGATGATCCTGACGATGTCGTATTTGAGCTCCTTTACGAGGCGCTGTTCCCCGGCCACCCGTTGGGCCGCGAGGTGCTGGGATCCGAGGACTCGGTAGCCACCATCGCCCGCCAAGACCTGGCTGGGTTCCATGACCACTGGTATCGAGCGCCCAACCTTGTGGTGGCCGCGGCTGGGGCCGTTGACCACCATGCCCTGGTGGAACAGGTAAGCGAGGCTTTCGCCTCCCGGACGGACGGAACGGCACCGATTCGCACCGGACCGACGGAGGAACCGGTTGAAGCTCGACGGATCACCCGACCCACCGAGGCAGCTCACGTGGCCTGGGGGTGGCGCGGCCTGCGACGCGACGACCGCCGACGCCACGCCCTAGCCCTGGGCGTCCACGTATTGGGAGGAGGGCTGTCCAGCCGTCTCTTTCAGACCGTGCGCGAGGAGCGAGGGCTGGCCTACAACGTCTTCGCTTCGCCAGCCGGCTATCAGGACGCCGGCGTGGTGTCGGTGTACGCCGGCACGGCTCCTGAGCGAGCTGATGAGCTCCAACGGGTGGTAGCCGACCAGGTGGCCGAGGTGGCTACCCACGGGATTACCGCTGAAGAGATGGATATCGCCCGCGACGGGTTTGAGGGGTCAATCCTGCTGGGCTTAGAGGACTCCGGGAGTCGAATGTCTCGGCTGGGTACCAGCCAGAGCCTCCTGGGCCGGGTAGTTCCCTTGGACGAG
Organism: Actinomycetota bacterium; assembly: GCA_036123635.1. GTDB lineage: Bacteria > Actinomycetota > Acidimicrobiia > Acidimicrobiales > MedAcidi-G1 > UBA9410. The sequence goes on along the minus strand of JAZADL010000132.1, from coordinate 6,183 downwards.
TACGTCGACACCCTGCGGTCCGTCACCCTGGACGAGGTCAACGCCGTACTGGGCGAGGTGCTGTCCCCCGAGGCGGTTGTGGCCGTGGTTGGACCGACCGCCTGAACCCAGCCGGGCCGCCGCGATGGCGACCGCTAGCCTCACCTCATGTCTGTAAATCCGATCCGTGTCGGTGTGCTCGGGGCTGCCGGCCGCATGGGCCGTATGGTGGCCGACGCCGTCACGGCCGCTGAGGGGATGGTCCTGGTCGCAGCGGCAGATCCGTCGGCTCCCGGGGCGGAGGTCTCCGGAATGACCCTGGTGGACGACATCGGAGACCTGCTCAACGTCGGCGTTGATGTCGTCGTGGACTTCACGGTGGCCGAGGCGAGCCGGGTCAACCTGCCGGTCCTGGCCGCGGCCGGGGTACACGTTGTCGTTGGCACCAGTGGCCTTAGTGACGACGACCTCGACAACCTTCGGGCCGCCTTCACGACCAGTAACTGCCTAGTGGCTCCCAACTTCGCCATCGGTGCCGTCCTCATGATGCGCTTCGCCGAGATAGCAGCGCCGTGGTTCGAGACAGCGGAGATCGTGGAGGTTCATCACGACGGCAAGGTTGATGCCCCTTCGGGTACCGCGACGGCCACCGCCGAGCGCATGGCAGCCGCCTCATCGGACTGGGCCCTCGATCCGACCACCCGAGAGACGGTGGCCGGGGCCCGAGGCGGCGTAGGGCCGGCAGACATCCGCATCCACTCGCTGCGTATGAGAGGCGCTCTGGCCGACCAGGAGGTCGTCTTGGGGACCACTGGTCAGACCTTAACTATCCGGCACGACACCACCGACCGCAGCTCGTTCATGCCCGGGGTGGTGCTGTCCATTGGCCGGATCGCCGAGGTGCCCGGCGTGACCGTAGGCCTCGACGCGCTGCTCGGCCTCTGACCCGGTCCTGCCGTGGAACCTGGTACCCGGCGGCTTCTGAGGCCGGCATGGGTCGCCTCGCACATGCTGGTAGTAGCCCTGCTGGTGGCCACCACCAACCTGGGCTTCTGGCAACTCCGTCGCCTAGATGAACGACGAGACCACAACGCCTGGGTAGCGGCCCGAGCCGACGAGCCAGCGGTGGCCCTGGCCACGGCATTCGGGGCCCTGAAGGAGGGCAACTCGCCAAAGGACCTCCGCTATGTGCGGGTCACCGTGTCCGGCACGTGGGACGCCGCTTCGGAGGTCTACCTAGCCAACCGTTCTCGGGACGGGGTGCCTGGCGTCCACGCGGTGACCCTGCTACGCGTCGACGGCATTCACCCCAGTGTGGGGATAGTCGTCGACCGGGGGTTCGTGCCCCGGGTCTACTACTTAGAGGGGGACCGGTCGGCCTGGGCGCCCGACAGAGGAGAGGTCGAGGTGGCGGGCAGCCTGGACGTCGGCCGGACCGGCGAGCGGGGTGACGGAGCCGAGGTGGATCGCATCGACCTAGAGGCCCTGTCGGACCGGTGGGGGATCCCCCTGGCTCCGATGTGGATCCGGGCTGCTACCAGTGGATCGGCCGGTTGGCCGGTTTCCGCACAGGCGGAGGACCTAGGGGACGGGCCCCACCTCTCATACGCCGTCCAGTGGTTCGTATTCACCCTCATTGGTCTGGGCGGCTATCCCCTGGTCCTCTACCGACTGGCCCGTCGGGACCCGGGGGTAGCGTGAGCGACATGTCCTACGCCAGCCCAGCCGAACTCTTGGTCGTGCACGCCCTGCGCGTCCAGGGCTTTGCTGATACGGCGGACGTAGCCGCTGCCACAAGGCTGGATGTCGACGCTGTCGAGGCTCACCTTGCCGATCTGGAGGCCGCCGGCCTAGTCCGCCACCGTGAGGGACGCCTGAGAGGCTGGACGCTGACCTCCGACGGCCGGACCCACGGCGAAGATTTGGTGGTCGCCGAGCTGGACGGCACCGGGCTTCGGGACGAGGTAGACGCCGCCTACCGGTGCTTCCTGAACATCAATCAGGCCTTTCTGGGCCTTTGCACCGACTGGCAGATGCGTCCCGATCCCGAGGATCCGAACGCCGAACCGATGGTCAACGACCACACCGATCTGGTCTATGACGGAGAGGTGGTCGACCGTCTGGGTGAAACTGATGCTGCCGTGCAGCCGGTGTGTGCGACGCTGGCCGGGGTACTGGACCGCTTCGGGGACTATGGCGACCGGCTGGCTGGGGCATTGGACCGGGTGAGGTCTGGGGACCCGGACTGGTTTACCGGGGTGATGGTCGACTCGTACCACAGGGTGTGGTTCGAGTTACACGAGAACCTGCTGGCCACTCTGGGGATCGAGCGGGCAAGGGAGCACGCCACCGGCTGAGCCGGACCGGCGTTCGAGACGAGGAGGAAGCGGAGATGGAGCCGAGGTTCGGTCGGGTGATCACCGCCATGATCACGCCGTTCGCCGCCAACGGGTCGCTGGACCTGGAGGGAGCGGTGGAGCTGGCCCGCTGGCTGGTGGAACAGGGTAACGACGGTCTGGTGCTCGCCGGGACAACCGGTGAGTCGCCAACCCTGACCCACGACGAGCAGGTCGCCCTGGTGGAGGCGGTGGCCAGTGCCGTGGACTGTCACGTCATCGCCGGTGCCGGCAGCAACGACACAGCGGCCGCCGTGGAGTTGACTGAAAGGTGCACGGCCGTCGGGGCCGATGCCATCCTCACCGTCACCCCGTACTACAACCGTCCGTCCCAACTCGGGCTGTTCCACCACTTCCGGGCCGTGGCCGAGGCCACCACTCTGCCGGTGATGCTCTACGACATCCCAATCCGGTCGGGTCGCAAGATCGATACGGCGACCAGTCTCCGCCTGGCTGACGAGGTCCAGAATGTGGTGGCTGTGAAGGACGCGGCGGGCGACGTGGGCGAGACGGCCCGCCTGGTGGCCGCCGCCCCCGATGGCTTCGATATCTACAGCGGAGAGGACGCCCTGACCCTGTCGCTGCTGGCCGTGGGGGCGGTCGGCGTGGTGAGCGTGGCGTCCCACTGGGCCACCCCGGAGACGGTGGCCATGGTGGACGCCTTCTTCTCCGGCGACGTGGCAGGCGCCACGGCGGCCAACCAGCGCCTGATTCCCTCATGGGCGTTCGAGTCGGGCGATCTCAATCCCAACCCGATCCCCACCAAGGCCATGATGAAGGTGCTGGGCCTACCCGGAGGCGACTGCCGCCCACCGATGGGGCCAGAACCCGACGACCTCCAGGACCTGGCCCGACGGATCCTCGTCGGGCTCGGCCGCGGCTGACCACGGCCGGACGTCGTCTTTCATGGCATCTCCTGTACACCTAACGTTCCTAGGCGGGCTGGGAGAGATCGGTCGCAACTGCGCTGCCTTGGAGTCCGAGGGACGCATTGTGTTGCTGGACTGCGGACAGCTGTTCCCCGACGACCTTCCCGGGGTCGACGCGGTGCTCCCGGACTTCACCTGGCTGCTGGAACGAGCCGACCGGATCGAAGGCTGTGTGGTCACCCACGCCCACGAGGACCACATCGGGGGGCTGCCCTACCTGCTGCGATCTCTTGCCGGCGAGGGTGTCTCGATGCCGATCTATGGCGCGCCGTTCACACTGGGAATGGTCCGGGGCAAGTTGAAGTCAGCCAGCCTTCCCCTGCCCGACCTGGTGGAGCTGGGAGACCATGCCCGCTTGCCTGTCGGCCCGTTTGACTGCGAGTTCCTGCCCGTCACTCATTCCACGCCGAGTGGCCTGATGACCGTCTTCGGAACGTCGCAGGGTCGCATCCTCCATTCCAGCGATTTCAAGCTGGACCCAACCCCCATCGACGGTCGGGTAACCGACCTGGATCGCCTGAGGGCGCTGGCCGACAGCGACGGGATCCGCCTCCTGCTGGCCGACTCAACCAATGCGGGCATTGCCGGCTCCTCGACCTCGGAGGCCACGATCGGTCCGGTACTGCGTCAGATTTTCGCCGACCACGAGGGTCGCCGGATCATCGTCGGCGCCTTTTCCAGCCATATCCACCGGATCCAGCAGGTGGTTGACGCGGCGGCCGAAACGGGGCGGACGGTGGTAGTGCTGGGCCCGTCGATGGTGCGCAATGTCACCCTGGCCCGGGAGCTGGGCCTATTACGGATCTCGGACCGGATGCTGGCCACCGATGACCAGTTGGATGATCTGGATCCGGCCACCACGTGCGTGGTGTGCACCGGCTCGCAGGGTGAGCCTCGGGCCGCCCTGCAACGTATGGCCGACGGCAGCCACCGATTCCTCAACGTGGGCGATCAGGACACTGTGGTCTTCTCCTCGCATCCCATCCCCGGTAACGAGGCCGCCGTGTCCCGTCTCCACAACGCTTTGGCCCGCCGGGGCGTCCAGTTGGTCCACAGCGGCCAGTTGGGCGTGCACACCACCGGGCACGGCAAGGCCGACGAGCTACTGGCCCTCCACGAGGCCGCCGACCCGGACCTATTCATCCCGGTGCATGGCGAGTACGCCCATCTGGTCGCCCACCACGACCTGGCCCTCGGGCGGGGCATGCCGGAGAGCCAGGTGATGCGCTGCACGGACGGCGACCGGGTCTCTTTGAAGGATGCAGGGCTGGTTCGAGCCGGTCGGGTCTCCGACGAGTACGTGATGGTCGACGAGTCCGGTCGTCAGGTGTCCGAAACGCTGGTCGAGGAACGGCGCGCCATGTCGGGCGAGGGATTTGTGTTCGTTCGGGTAGTGGTAGACGGACGCAAGGGTCGGTTGGTGGGTACTCCGGTTGTCGAGAGTCGGGGCTGGGTGGAGCCTGACGACCGGAACGCCTGGCACCGCGATGTGGCCGAGGCGGTGACCGAGGCCGTCGGCTCGGCCGTCGGGGACGGCCAACGTGAGCCCCGGGAACTGGAGCGCCTGACCCGTCGGGCCACCGGTCGGCTGGTTTCCAGGCGGACCGGTCGCCGTCCGGCCCTCGTTCCCACCATCGAAGTCCGCTGACCCTCGGATTGAGCCGTTCGCGGCCGCCCCACGCCCCCGAACCATCCCGGGACTGCCCCGGGGCCGTCACCCCCCGGTGGTACCGTCGATTCCGATGGCTTCTCGTTCCGCGCGCCCCGGCTTGACCGGAAAATCCGCTGATAGTAAGGGAAAAAGCCGGCCACATGACACTTCGGTGAGCACTGCCGGCCGAGAAGTTGAGGCTTCCGTTCCGCTACTGAGGCGCATGGCCCGAGCAGCATTCGGCGGTCGGGGAGACGAGGTCCTCGGCCTGCTACTGGTCGTCGGAGGCCTACTGGCCGGCCTGTCGGTCTACCTCGAACGAGCCGGTGTCGTCGGTCGGATCCTGAAGGACGGCCTGGGCTGGTCGGTCGGGGCCACACGGCTAGTCCTACCGGTAGCCATGGTGGCGACCGGCCTGGCCATGTTCCGGGAACGCAGCGAACTGGGCGAGATCTCCAAACGCCTTCCGGTGGGTCTGATAATGGCCGTTCTGAGCGTGACCGGCCTATTGCACATCACCCGGGGCCGCCCCGGGCTGGACGACGGCGCCGACGAGCTCGGCGAGGCCGGAGGCCTGATCGGCTTAGGAGTGGGTGGAGGCCTGGAGGCTGGTGTGGCTACCTGGGGTGCTGCGCTCATCCTGTCCGGCATTGGGTTGGTGGCCGCCGCGGTAATCACCCGGACCACGGCACGTCAGGCGGCCCGAGGAGCAGCCAAGGGGGCGATTTTCACCGCCCGCCACGCGGCACGCGGTGCCGTCGGAGGGTTGCGGCCTGCCCTGCGAGGCCTGCGCAACTGGCTCCAGGGTCTCCTCACCCCACCGGGAGACGACCACATCCCCGTGTCGACCCCCGAGCCGGCCCCCGCGCCCGTGACACCGCCCCCCGAGCCTCCGACCGCCACGCCGGCACCGCAGCGGTCGCGCAAGCGCCGAACGAAGGCCATGCCGCCAGAGGTCGGCGAACAGCTCACCATCGAGTTGGGGGCCCCAGTGGCCGACTCCTCCTGGCGTCTCCCACCCCTGAAGTACTTGGCCCGCCAGGAGACCCACGACGTCGACGCCAAGGCAGTGGAGGAGCGAGGCCATCGCCTCCAGGAGGCGTTGGCCGCCCACGGGGTCGAGACCCGCTTAGTCGAGATGACCGTAGGCCCGACCGTTACTCGCTACGCCCTCCAGTTGGGCGAGGGGGTAAAGGTCTCCAGGGTTACCAGCCTCAACAAGGACATC
>JAZADL010000131.1:0-6177 GCA_036123635.1 Actinomycetota bacterium | reverse complement strand
GTGCCGGCATAGGTGATCTCACCTGACAGGCCCTCAAAGCCCGAGATCTGCTTCACGGCCTCACCGATACCAGCCGGATCAGCGCACCCGCAATCCAAGATTCCCTGGATCCCCACGAACATCGAATCCACGTAGAGAGGCATAAACCCACGACTCTCCAACGCCTCACCCTTGGCGCCCTCATAGCCGGCCAGCAGCGTGTCCACCCGATCACCAGCGCTGATGCTGACGTGCGGAGTGTGGGCAATGCCCTCGTTGTTCGCCTCGACCTGGATACCCGTGGCGTCCAGCGCATCAGTTCCGACGTAGGTCAATCCATCAAGGCCCTGACCCTCAAGCTGACCGCGCAACGCCGTCACTTGGAAAGCCAACGCCGCGGAGAACACCACCTCGTTGTTCTGGGAAAGCCCGGCAATCTCATTTACCTGTGCCGAGAAGTCGGTGTCGGCTGCCCACACGTAAGTCTGCGTGCTGACCACCTCACCTCCATTGGCCTCGAACTCAGCGATGAACGCATCCGGATTCACACCCGTGTACGGGATTCCCGCACCTTCGGTGAACACGATCGCCCGGGTGATGCCCTGGTCCAACGCCCAACGCGCCGCAGCCTCCGACATCCCGTAGTCATCAAACGTCACCAAATACGAGTTGATCGACGCGTCAGCCAACGTCGGCTCTGTCGACGCCGCCACGAACAATGGCACCTGGCCACCTGTCGTCTGCAGGATCGGCAGCGCGAAGTCCGCGAACGGTGGACCGATCAGGAAATGGGCACCCCAGTCCAGCAACTCCTGAGTCGCCAACGCCGCGTCGTCACCGACCTCGGCCACGCGGACCTCCACTGGGCTCCCGTTGATCCCGCCTGCGCAGTTGATCAACTCCGCCACATACGGCACCACCTTCGAACCCGGGATGTCCACGAACCCCACCACATCGGAGAAGTCCATTGCCATTCCCACGCGGATCGGGTCACCCGACGGCGCCGCTGCACAATCCGACAGGTCTGCCGCCAGCACCGCATCCACGTCTAGACCCGACATTGCCGGCGCAGCGGTAGTCGCGGAAGCTGAGATGTCGACTGCGCCTGTGCCTATCCCCTCGATCAGGCGATCGGCTTCGTCACGAACGCCGGCTGGTAGGACGAAGGCATCGTTGAACTCAATCACCAAACCGCCGTTGGCAAGGTTGATCTCAAACGCTTGGCCTCCGACAACACCACTGTCGCGAAGCCTCAACATCTCCTCGAGCACAACCTCCCAGTGGTACACCTGCGAAGCAACGACCAGGTCAGGAGCCAGCGACGTCTGGTTGGCCTGCGTACCGAACCAAGGAACGCCGTTGTCCGCGGCCACACCGACCGCCCCAACGACCATCTGGGCGGTGCCCGTCAGGACGTCAGCGTTGTTGGACAAGTGTGCCTCGGCAGCTTCGGCGGCTAGAGCCACGTCGCCAAACGAACCTGTGTAGGTGATGTTCACCTCAGCAGCTCCGCCAGCGAGAGCACCGGCCTCGAAGCCATTGATGTACGCAACAGCGTCGCCAGCCTCGATAGGCCCGACCACACCAATGACTCCTGTCTCGGTAAGAGAAGAAGCGATCCAACCGTTGACATAACCGCCTTCGTCAGCTGCAGGCGCATAGGCGAAGACATTGTCAAGACCCTGCGTGTCAGAAGCGGTCCCCCACGCGAACGTCACGTCCGGGAAATCCGGAGCGATTTCCACCAGGGACGCACCGAACTGGGTGCCATGGGCGATCACCACATCATGTCCGTCCTCGGCATAGCCACGAATCGCAGCTGCCGCATCCTCGATGATGAAGGTGCCGTCCGTGATCGACAAGTCGATGTCACGGTCCAGGGCATTTACCGAATCGACCATGCTCTGACTGAACGCCAGATCGTCAGACGCACTCGGAGCAACGATCGCCACCCTCAGCGGACCAGCGTCAACTGCGCTAGTCGTCGGAGCGGCAGTCGTCGGAGCGGGCGACTCTGCGTCCGATCCGCACCCGATGGCCACCATCCCGACCGCACTTAACAGTGCGATCATCCGTATCCACTTCTTCATTGGGTCTTCCTCCCCCATTTTCCGGTGCCCGACGTCTGCCGGGTCACTTCCCTTTCTGCGAGCTAGTCACCCGCTCAAGGACCAGCGACGCGACGACCAGGGCCATCGACGCCGCAAGGATCACGACGGACACCGCGTTGACTAGGGGGCTGACCCCCTTGCGCAGCATCCCGAATACGTACACCGATACCGGGGTGGCACCCACACCCGACACGAAACTGGACACGACCACGTCGTCCAACGAGAGCGTTATGGCCAACAGGGCACCACCGAGCACGCCCGGCATGATCTGTGGAAGTGTGACCCTTCGAAAAGCCCCCCACCTGCTGGCGTACAGGTCGGCAGCGGCCTCCTCCATGGAGGAGTCAAGGTTGGCGAGTCGGGCTCGTACGACGACCGAGACGAACGAGATGTTGAACGCCACGTGTGACAACACCAACTTCTCGAGGCCGTCGGTCAAGTTGACCCCCGGGATCACGTTGAACCACTGGGCAGTTTCTCCGAAGAAGACCAGCAGCATCACGGCCATCGTGACGTCGGGAATGATGATCGGCAGGTAGAGAACCGCGTCGAAGGTCTTCTGCCCCCACCACCGGAATCGCTCGATGGACAGTGCTGCGAGTGTGCCGAGCACCACTGAGATGAGCGTCGAAGCGACGCAAACCTTGACCGAGATCCAGATGGACTCCTGGATGTTGTCGTGGTCGAGGAAGTCGCCGTACCAGGACAGCGTAAGGCCAGTCCACTTGCCAACGATTGGACTCTTGTTGAACGAGTAGGCGGCTAGCACAACAATCGGTGCGTAGAAGAAGAGGTAGACGACCAGGGAATGCGTCCGCAACAACCATCTGCTGGCCCCCATCGGCTCAGCTGTCGACCTAGCGGCGCCCTTGCCCATCAGCAGGCCCCTTGCCGAGGTGCGGTCGTCGGGGTATTCACAGGTTTCTCCCACCTTGGCGGAAGTAGACGAGCGTGCCAATGAGCATGACGGCCAGCACGACCACTGAGAGCGACGCCCCCAGCGGGCCATTGCGGGCATCCATGAACTGGTCGACGATGTAGCTGCCCATCAGCCCCTTCTTGTTGCCGCCGAGTATGGCGGGCGTAACGAAGGCACCAAACGAGGGCACGAAGACAAGGATCGAGCCGGCGATGACGCCTGGCCTCGAAAGCGGCCAGACGACCCGCCGGAAGGACTCCCAGCCGCTGGCATAGAGGTCCCGCGCACCCTCGACGAGACTCCAGTCAATTCGTTCTATGGACGCGTACAGCGGAAGCACCATGAAGGGCAGATAGCCGTATACGAGGCCAAGAATCACGGCCTTGCTCGTGAACAGAATGCGACCGTCGCCGAGGCCCATACCCGATGCCATCTGCGTGAACAAGCCGTCACTGTCCAGGAGTAACCGCCAGGCATAGGTCCGGATCAGAAAATTGGACCAGAACGGGATCATGATGCCGACGAGCATCAAATTCCGGGTGGTCGGACGACGTGTCGAGATGAAGTAGGCCAGCGGGTACGCCAGCACCAGACAGATCACCGTGGTGAGGATGGCGAACCAGAGGGAGCGAAACGCTACGGCGCGAACGACCTCCTCGCTGAGGCGTCGGTAGGCCTCCAGATTCCAGCTGTTGAGTTCCGTTCGACCGGTCCTGGTGCGGGTGGCGAAGGAATAGGCAATGACGACCCCAAGCGGGATAACGAAGAAGACCAGTAGGTAGATGATTGACGGCAGCCCAAGCAGGAAGCCTCGGCGGGACTCCGCTCGTTCGGCCTGGCGTTCGAGGCCCGGAGTCGTCACCCCAGCCATCACCCAATCACCACCGAGGTGTGGTCGGGGTCAAACGAGACCGTTACATCGTCGCCTGGACTCCTCCGGTCACCGGCCAGGCTCGCCGGGCACCGGATCTCGAGGTGCATCCAATCGACGGAGACCGAATAGGTGACAGCATTGCCTAGGTACACAACCGAGTCGACGACGCCGTCGAGCCGATGGCTGCCCTCCGGGGCCCGGCCTCGGCCGTGCACGGTGAGGCGCTCGGGCCGCACGGTGACCGCAATGGCTGTTCCCTCAGGATGGCTGGTCGGCACGCGGAGCCGGTCACCGTTGGTGAGCACGACCTCGTCACCGCTAGCCACCGTGGCCTCAAGAAAGTTGGTGCGGCCGATGAAGTCCGCAACAAAGCGCGTGACAGGTCGCTCGTAGACGGCCTCCGGCGTATCAACCTGAAGGAGCCGACCCTCGTGCATGACCCCGATACGGTCGCTCATGGTGACCGCCTCCTCCTGGTCGTGCGTGACGTAAATGAAGGTGATACCAACCTCGCGCTGCAGGTTCTTCAACTCGGTCTGCATCTGTTGGCGGAGTTTGAGGTCAAGGGCACCAAGCGGTTCGTCGAGAAGCAGCACCTCGGGTCGGTTCACCAGTGCTCGGGCAAGAGCTACCCGCTGTTGCTGCCCGCCGGAGAGCTGGTTGGGTTTGCGCTGTTCCATCCCGTCCATCTCGACGAGGGCGACCGCCCAGTCGATCAGGTCGGATCGCTCATCCTTGTCGACCCTGCGCATCTCGAGACCGAACCCGATGTTGGTCCGAACATCCATGTGCGGGAAGAGGGCGTAACTCTGAAACACGGTGTTGACGGGACGCTTGTTAGGCGGACGTAAACCCATCTCCTCACCGTGGATACTCAAGGAACCCTGACTGGGCAGTTCGAGGCCGGCGATCATGCGCAGGGTGGTTGTCTTGCCACAGCCCGAGGGGCCGAGGAGGGAAAAGAACTCGCCGTCCGCGACGGTTAGGTCGATGTCATCGACGGCGACAACATCGCCGAAGCGCTTGGTGACACTCTGAAGTTCAACCGCCGTGGTTGTTTCACTCATGGTGGAGAGGCCCCCTGCTGATACCTCGCCTGCCTACTGACTCCCGGCACCGTAGAGATTCCGTTGCCGAAGCACAAGATTGCAACGGAATCCTTCTAGTGGTGTAACGCCATCAACCAATCCTGTGGTCGCCAGACACCCCTTTGACCGAAATCCCCCCACCGCCCCAGATTGCCATTCTCTCCTCGACACCTTCCTCTGGCCCCTGTGCACCGAGGCCCTATGGAGTTATTCCTGAACAGTCCCCAACACATCCAGATCCGGTGCTCTCGAGGTCTTGGCGGCTAACTCAGGCGCACCCCAACAAATGTTGTAGACATTGTCAGCCCAGTCGAACCGTAGCCAGAGGAGAGTAGGCGCGGGTGCTCAAGAATCTCGTTGGCACACTGGTTCCACTCCTGGCTGCGGTAGTCGCCTTGGCCTTTGGGGCAACCATGCTCCTAGCGCTCGGAGCCAGTCCAGTTGAGGGCTTCAGCGCGATGTTTGATGGGGCATTCGGAAGCGGCTCCCGTATCGCCGCAACGGCAGTCAAGGCCACTCCGCTAATTCTGGTAGGCGCAGGTATCACGATCGCCTTCCGGGCAAATGTGATCAACATCGGCGGAGAGAGCCAAATCATCGCCGGAGCGCTTCTCTCCACCGTCGTCGCGCTGAGCTTTCCGGATTTACCCACCATTCTCCTTGTGCCGGCGGTCCTCTTGGCAGGCATGATCGGAGGCGGAATATTGGGGGCCATCCCCGGAGCGCTCAAGGCCTACGCCTCCGTAAACGAAATCCTGAGCACGATCATGCTCAACCTTGTGATGGTCCAGTTCATGAACTACCTCCTGCGGGGCCCGCTGATTGACCCCTACGAGATGGAGGCGGGGACCCGTATTCCGCAAACCCAGCGGCTTTCCGACAACGCAATGCTTCCTAATCTGATCGATGGCACGAGGCTCCACCTCGGAGTCCCCGTGGCGATCTTGGCCGCAGTAGGTGCGTACCTGCTCCTCTGGAGAACCCCGACAGGATTTCGTCTAAGAGCCGTCGGCCATTCGGCCGACGCCGCACGGGCATCCGGGATGAACGTCAAACGGAACATCACCCTCGCCCTCGCCTTGTCGGGCTCGCTGGCAGGAATCGCAGGCGCCATCCTCGTCTTCGGCAGCGAGGGCCAACGAATGGTTACCGACGGATCCGCTGCCGGCTTCACCGGAAGTGCAGGTTTCAACGGGATAGTGGCTG
>JAZADL010000130.1:0-6331 GCA_036123635.1 Actinomycetota bacterium | reverse complement strand
CGCTCGAGTTCTACGGCCTGGAAGTGGCTGAGGCGGTCGATGCCGACCCGCAGGTCGTCGGGCGACGTGCGGCGGATGAGCGACTCGATCTGTTCGGCCCATTCGCGCAGCGAGGTATCAAAGTTGTCGACGCCGTCGCTCATGAAACCGACCGGTCGGGCAACGTGCACAGCATCGATCGTGTCGAGGTGGCCGTGGTAGGCGTCGTGGCCGGCAACCCAGTCGAACAGTTCGGTGGTGCCGTCAGCGGCCATGAACAGGTATCGGCACTCGTGGTTGAGGGCGTACACCTGCACGTTCCGGGAGTCGGTGGCGTAGCGGATGCTGACTGGGTCATAGATGAGCAGGGTCGGGATATCTAGCTCTTGCATCATCTGGAGTAGCCGGTCCTTGCGGTAGTGCCGCATCCGGTGGACCGTCGCGTTGGGCAGGGCCTCGACCATCAGAGCCGCCTCTCATCTGGGGCCGCAGCCGGGAGTGTTTCGCGGGACCGTACACCCGGCCGCCTTTGGCTTCCGTGACGGCTCCCGGATTCTGGGAGACTGAGCACATGAGACAAGCCTCAACAGTTCTGATGGTGCTGTTGCTGGTCTCGGCGTGTGGTGGCTCGGAGGCGTCCGACTCCACATCAACTCTGAGATCAGCCACGACGGTGGGGCTTGGAGCCAACGAGGCATCAACCGAGAGCACTTCGACGTTGGTTACAACCACCATGGGGCTTGGTGCTGATCAGGCATCTACTGAGAGCACTTCGACGTTGGTTACAACCACCATGGAGCTTGGTGCTGATCAGGCGACACCCGAAAGCACCTTGGCGGCACAGGAGGAAGATGATGGGCGTTCAGAACCGAACAATGTCGCGACACCCGGATTTGACATTCATTCGGGATTTGCTTGCATCATCACAGCGTTAGGAGAGACGGCGGCATTCGAGCTAAATACACGTCCTCCAACCAGCCACGAATTGACACAGATTGAACACTGTCCACCGTCGACCCACGATGTTTCCTGTGTCGACAATGCCCTAGGGATGGAGATCACGGATCTTCTTCTTGCGGGTCGCTACGAACCGTCGCCAGAGGAAGTGGAACGCGTGGCGCAGTGTGTCCTGAGCGGATCGTCCGACTCAGAGGTAGAGGTAGTGGATGAGACGGCATCTGGGGGAGAGGCGATGCCCGATGTTTCCTTATTTGACATCCAGTCTTCGTATACCTGTGTGAGGGACCTGCTCGGAGAGAACGCGGCAGCCGGATTAGGTACGCGAACCCTGCAATCCAGCGAACTTGCGTTGGTCGACTCATGCCAATTGCCCACGCATGACCCCACCTGCGTTTGGGAATTCGTGGGACAAGGAATGTTCGACAAACTGCGCAACGGGCTTTACCGCCCGACAGCACGTGACCTTGATCTAATTGCACACTGCCTAATGGCAGAAGGTTCAACTTGGTCGTCATGGGTCGGCAGCGGCGCGCCTGGCACCGATCCGACCCCCGGAGAGCATCTAGCTGGTTTGGTGAGAGGTGATCTGGTTGCCGCCGAAGTACCGATGGCGAGTCACCAACCAGCAGAAGAGGGGCACTGTTCGGCCTACGAGGGTGACATGTGCTCAGAACTGCGTTGGGAGCCAGTCGCTGACTTGTTGGCTGGAGAGTTCACCTCGATTCAGATTTCGCCCACTAACCCGAATGTGATCTATGCCGGAATCGACTCCAACGACATGTCGCTCTACAAGAGCGTTGATGCCGGAGCGACCTGGAAACTGGTTCACGCCTCCGGACACACCTCCGGCCTTGCCGTCCATCCGACTGATCCTGAAACGGTCCTGTACACGATCCTGGAGGGACCAGTGCAGCGGACCAATGACGGAGGCGCCAGTTGGATCCAGGTCGTCGGCAAGAACGCAGGCTCTTATGGCTTATGGAACAGGGTCAACCCTGCACCTGACGCAAAACTCTTCACCGCCGTGGCGTTCTCCCCCGAGGAGCCAAATGTGGTCTATACGGTTAGCCACGAGGGCGACTATCGAACGGGGACAGATCGCGGACCGGTCTCCGTGTACGTCAGCGACGACAGCGGACTCGGATGGCGATATGCGGGGACCTGTGACACGTGCGGAGCGATCCACGAGTTCGCCATACGGCCGGGAGACTCCAGCGAGGTCTGGGTTGCTGCCAACAACGGCGTTCAGGTCTCTCGCGATGGAGGTGAATCTTGGAGTGGGAATCTTCTACCCATTGCTGAACACAAACATCAGGCCACATACGGAGTGGTAGTCAATCCGGGAGATCCTCAGATCATCTTGGTCGCTAGCCAAGAAGCGGGGATGTTTCGTAGCCAGGACGGTGGGCTCACATGGGCCGCCACCAACAGCGGACTGACCACAGAACGCCTACATAAAGTTGTGTTTGCTCCAAGCCAACCAAACGTCGCATATGTAGCGACGCACGAGGGAGTCTTCCGCAGTGATGACGCGGGCATGACCTGGCAACCGCGCAGCGAAGGGCTGCCGTACACGTTCCTTACGCCGATCGCAGTAGACCCAACCGATCCCGACACGATCTATGTCGGAACCGCTTCAGAGCTGGTTACCACCCACACCGACCATTTCAACGACGGTATTCATGAAGGCGAGGGGCTCTACAAGAGTACCGACGGTGGACTGACATGGTTCCGGAGCGACAAGGGGATTTACGAAGCGAAAGCAGCACAACTCGGCACCCATCCTCTGCTGCCGTTCAACCTTTGGGTCGATGGCGAATCCGGACGCGGAGCATTCTTTACCCCTGACGCCGGCGATACCTGGCTGTTCGCTCCGTTCCGGGCTTCCCACTATCCAATGGTGTTCGCGTTCACCCGTACGTTCCCCACGGTCATGTACGTCACCAGTTGGATGGATGACGGGGAACTGATGCAAAGCGTCGACAGTGGCGCGGTATGGACTGATATCACCGAAGCGGTCAACATCGGCGTCAGCGACACAACTAGGTCCATGGGCCTTCTAGACGAAACCCACCGCCGATGGTTTCACCTCCATGGCCTTGCCGTAGCACCGTCCGACCCGAACGTGATTTACGTCGGATCAGTACATGACTCCGTCTACAACCTCCAGTTCACACTCAATGGCGCACATATCTTTCGATCGTCTGATGCTGGACGGACTTTCACTGAAGTGAGCGAAGGATTCCCAATCGGCACTGAAACCGCTATCAACGTGATCGTTGTCGATCCAACTGACCCCGATACCGCCTATGCGATGACCTCATTGCATGAGACAAGCACCGCCATCGGGATCTACAAGACCACGAATGCCGGTGAGAATTGGGCTCCGGTCAATAACGGCCTCGATGTGTTGACCAATGACCTCCAGTTGGACCCCGTTGATCCAGAGACCCTCTACGCCGCTACGGAGAGCGGTGTGTATAAGACAACCGACGGAGCCAAGTCATGGCGAGCACTTTCGGTTGACGAAAGCGGAACTCCGATCATCGACCTAGCAATTGACCCGGTGAATTCGCTTGTGCTGTACGCAATTTCACCGCACAACCTTTATAGGACCAAGGACGGTGGCGAGACCTGGTATCCCACCAACTTCGGTCTACCGCTACTGAACGACGGTCAAGCCTTCTCTAACTATTCGACCTCGAACCATCGTGGTCATCGGATTTATGGAGGCACATTTGCGCAGGACCGGACCCTGGAGATCGATGCCACTGGTCGCGCCATCTATGTCGTTGTGAAAACGGAGACCACTGACGGGCGAGGGAGTAAGGACAACTTTCCCGCTATACGGCACCTTTACCGCGCACTACTAGAGCCTCTGCGACCTGTGGCGTATTCATTCGAGGTGGGTACCGCAGTCGTTCGAGCGGAGTCCACTTCGAACATCTACGACGTGATCTTCGATCAGAAGAACCGGGAAATTCGGCTTACTGCCGCCGGACCTACAGGAACGACCGGTGGAAGCACCGTGACGATTCCTGGTTCACTCTTGGAGGGTCCCTTTGCCGTAGCTGTCGATGGTCAGAGCGTCGGCTCGAACATGCAAGGCAACTCGGTTTCGTTTGTATACGACCACACGGGTAGGAGCCAGGTGACAATCCGGGGGGAGTAACACAGTGGGCCTCAGAGCGTTTGCCTACATGCCGTGCAGTCAGCGTCTAGTACAAGGGACCCTGGCTACAGATTGCACACGCGGTTTTTCGGTAAGCCCCTAAGGGCGAAGACCATCCCAGAAAGCCCCTAACCGAACGGAGGTCAAGCTGCCTCCAACGAAGCGATCCGGACGAAGAACTCAACACAGGGCCAGCCGTATCGAGCCGGGCCTACTAGGCAAGACTGGGGTCGTGAGCGACAAGGACAAGAGTGGCGCCGAGTCCCGAATCGCTTACGAGACCGAGCTGGATCCACAGAGGAGCACCCATCTCGGCATCTGGCGAGACGAGCATGACGAACTCACCCGGACATTCTTTGACTGGGAAGTGCCTGGCCTGCCCGAACAGGTCCGAGATGCGATTGCCGCCGGACCAAGAGAGGACCTCGAGGGGATGAACCTCGAGAACCTCTCAGACCTCCTGAAGCCGAACTACCTCCCCCTCGAGACCGGCTTCGCTATCTGTCCGAACGGTGAGCTCAGTATCGCCATCAGGACTTCATGGCCTGGCACCACACCCGAGATGATCGACTGGTGGTTCGGCTGGCACATGGCCCGCACGGAGCGATACAAGCTATGGCACCCTCAGGCTCACTTATTTGCTCAGCCCCGGTACGACCTCAGCGACGTGTCGGGACTGACTGACCGGGAGCGCTATATCGACAACACCTCATGGGTTGACGAGTACATCGGTCCGCTACCAACCCGGCTCGCCATCACGTTCCACGATCCGAGCGAGATCGGCCTAGACGCCGAGTCGCTCGACGACGCCAACTACGGAACCGTGATCTGCGCGATCACCGGGAGCAGCGACGACAAAAGCGGTGCTCAGAAAGGTCGACTCATCCACGCGGTCCGCCGCACAGGAAAAGGATGCGAGATGCGCAGTCGGTTCATTCTTCCAGCAGGCACACCCGATCTCCTCGGCCCACTCCTGATCGATCACTGCTACACCGAGATGACGCACCTCGCCGGCTTTCTTCCCGACCTCCATGCGGCCGTGAACGCCAGCGACTAACCCGTGATTCCAGGATGATCGAAATCGTCCTGACCCAGCCCACCCTGTCCTCGAGGACATGATCGACGGGACCTCCGCTGGATTCTGCGCTCAGTGATATACCCCCAGGACAGGTTTCGATCTCCACGGGGGTTTCAGTCGCCTCCGAGAGGAGTTGTTGTGAGTTGAGCGAAGCTTGCTGTGCTAGTTCTCCACTTCAACTCCGCCGTGTCTTGTCAAGCGGAGGTTGGTCATCGGTTCAGACGCGTAGGGATCTGCCCGTGGGGCGTCCTTGAATCGTTCACGTGCTGACATGGGTATCGCACCGTCTTCATCTACCAGCCCGTAGTGGGAACCCAGATCTGTAGTCCAGTGGACTCGACCAGTCATTTCGAACCGGCCTTGGTCTGCAGCAACGGCGGCTACCACCCTCCCTACAAAGATTGGTGTTTCGACGCCCTCGGTCAGGACCGGGGCACCTGCAGATGCTTGGTCTTGGATGAACTCAGTACGAACAGGTCCAGGTCTGAGGCCGATCACAGAGACACCTTTCGATAGGAGTTCTAAACCGAGATCGTGGGTCATGCGATCTAGTGCAGCCTTTCCAATGCTGTAGGCAGCATTAAATAGGTAAGTCAACCCTGCAGGGCTAGTGATGTTGAAGATCATCGAACCCTCGTGCTGCAACAACAAAGGGGCGGCACTTCGAGAAGCCACATAGTGCGAGCGAAGTCCGATTCCGACTTGGCCGTCCCAGATTTCCAGCGGGTGTTCCCAGAAACCTCCTTCCCAGGCGGGAGGGTCGGGAATCTTGAAAACGTTGTTCACGAGGATGTCCAAGCCGCCGTGTTCCGATTCCACGAGTTCAAATAGTCCGTCAATCTCGCTGTCAACAGCGTGATCAACTTCAACGGCATGGCCTTGGCCGCCAGCTAGCGATACGAGTTCTGCAGTCGTGTCAATCGTGCGGTCACCGCTTCCTCTAGTACGGCCCGTCACATACACCGTCGCGCCCGCCTCACCGAGTCCGATTGCGATTCCCTTGCCGATCCCCCGACTAGCACCTGTAACCACTGCGACTTGTCCGGCGAGCGGAGATGTTCGATTCATTTGAGAAGTCCTCCAAGTTCTGGGGGTGTTGCGTCTCTCAGGACAGGATTCCATCCTCCAGTAGTGAAACGCAC
>JAZADL010000129.1:0-2627 GCA_036123635.1 Actinomycetota bacterium | reverse complement strand
CGACCGAGCGATTATGAGTCGCCTGCTCTAACCACTGAGCTACCGGCCCACCTGCATTCTGGCAGGCCACACGACGACCGCCTCCGATCCGATACGTTGCGCCCCGACCCCGACGGACACCGCAAGGAGCGACCATGACCGGCCACGCGGTCGTCGAGGTGGATGGCCAACCACTTTCCCTTTCCGGAAACCATGACCCCTCAGTACGGCTGAGCGTCGTCGTCCCCACCTACGACGAAGCATCCAACATCGAGGCCCTCCTGCGGGGACTCCACCGGACGCTCTCGGCGACCGGTGTCGGCTTCGAGATGATCGTGGTCGACGACGACAGCCCGGACCGCACCTGGGAGGTAGCTGGTGCATTAGTCGACGACCTACCAGAACTACGGGTACTCAGACGTCGCGGTGCTTCCGGCCTGGCCACAGCAGTGACCTGCGGATGGGCACACGCCCGGGGTGAACTCCTCGGCGTGATCGACGGTGACGGCCAGCATCCGCCGGAGGTAGTAGCCAGCCTGCTCGCCGCCATGGACGACCGCACCGACGTGGCCGTGGCCAGCCGGCACGTCCCGGGAGGAGGGGTTTCTAACTGGTCGGCGGCCCGACGCTTACTCTCCCGCGGTGCCCAGGCTCTGGGCCTGCTACTCCTCCCGGGGACAGTTGGTCGGGTGACCGACCCCATGAGCGGGTACTTCGTGGTTCGCCGAGACGTAGTCGTCGGCACCGACCTAGATCCGGTGGGCTACAAGATCCTTCTGGAGGTCCTGGCCCGGGGCGACGTGCGCAGGGTGGTTGAGACGCCATACGTGTTCTTGGAACGCAAGCAAGGCCAGTCCAAGGTGGCAATCGGCCACTACGTCGGTTACCTCCGCCACCTAATGCGTCTTCGCCTGTACCCCCTGCGGAGTCGGGCGCTGGTTCGCTACCTGGCCGTCACGGGCCTAGCTCTGATCGCCGATGCCCTGGCCTTCCTCTGGATCTTCGACATGCAGGGCTGGAACCTCACCCGGTCGGCGGCCATCGCTGGAGAGGTAGGGATTCTCCTAACCGTCCTTCTCCACGACCTGTGGACCTTCGCCGGTCGGGCGGCCCGCAGTACCCTGGACCGGCTCCGGCGCCTCGTCGGTGTGCAATTGGCGCTCGGGGTGCTGCTCTTCGTACGGCTTGCCGTCATCAACGCCCTGGTCAACTGGTTCGGGCTCGGCCCCCTGGCCGCTTTCCTCGTCGCTCTGGCCGCCGTCACCCCGACCAGTCACCTGTTGGGTTCCCGCCTCACCTGGCGGGGTGTCCGCTCCTGACGCCGTACCAAGCCGGTTGAGGCGAAACCGACCAGCCGGCCCAGTCAGCAGGCGGTGAGGACAGCCCGCTCCACGGCGGCGACCGCCAGAACCCGCAGGACGTCGAGATCGCCTTCGTCGACCGCCGTGTCGCCGGTGGCCGCGGCAACCAGAGCGTCACCATCCATCCGGGTGTGGGACGGGAACACGGCCCGAGCCAAGCCGTCATGGGCCGACTGGGCAAGGAGCAGGCAGCCGTGGGTAGACACTCGGGCGTTAGTGACTACGGCACCGATGGTCGTGTTGGACCGTCCGACGAGAGGCCCCACCTCCGGCTCGGGCCACCCGGCGAAGACACCGTCGGCCACGGCGGCCGATTGGGACGGATCGCCCACATCCCCAGCGGCGTTCACGGCCAGCAGGGCGGCCACCACCAGGTCACCCCTCCGAGCGACAGCCAGACCGACCCCGCCAGGTCGGGCGTGGTCCCGACCCCGCCAGGTCCCGACGGTGGCACCGGCCCCCGCCCCCACGGGCCCAACGGCCGGATCATCGGACGCCTCCTCGGCGGCCTGGCGTCCCTCGGCCGGCCCAGGTCGGACCGTCGGATCGCCCTCCAGCAGGTCGAAGAGCGACAGGCCGACGACAATGGGGACCGGCCCGGCACCCGTCGGATAGCCCACTCCCCTCTCCTCCAGGAGGCCGACCACCCCATCGGCGGCGGCCAAACCGAACGCCGAGCCACCAGACAGCACCAGGGCGTCCAGACGGTCCACGGTACGTTCCGGTGCCAGCAGGTCGAATTCCCTGGTAGCCGGCGCGCCGCCCCGCACCTCGCCGGAGGCCACCGTGCCGACCGGAAACAGCAGCACCGTGCAACCGGTCCGAGACGAGGCATCAGTCCAGTGGCCGACTCTCACGCCATCGATTGGAAATCTCACGATGGACGACGCTAGTGCGCTGCTCCCGGTGGCCCGACGGCCGCCAACGCCTCTACCCGGTTGTTGTCGTCGGCCACCACCGTCCATACGTCGAAACGCCAAAGATCCTCTTCGTACACGGCACCACCCGTCGTGGGCACCACGAATCTGATCTCGTCTCAGGTAAGAAGTCCAGCCATCACTGAGGCGGTGTCGACACCCATCTCTCTGGCCGGTGCATCGGCGCTTCGGGCCCTGGGTCGGGCCACCTCCACGCCGTCAGAGACGTCGACCATCCGGCCATCGCCCGTCAGCCATCTGGCCGTACCGGCCAGCGAGACGTCCAGCAGGTGACCCCGACCGCTCTTCAGGGCGGCGAGTGTCAGGACGGCGGCCAACAACCCCGTGGCAGGATCAGCTACCGCGTCGG
>JAZADL010000128.1:0-2935 GCA_036123635.1 Actinomycetota bacterium | reverse complement strand
GCAGCACTTGAACACACTGGTCTGGTGACCTCTGCCAACCGAACCCAGGTCGGGTTCGGCCTGAGCCAATGGCCCATTTACTTCTGGTGGGAAATCTGGCCCCCGTTTCTCGCCGAGGTTCGGCCCGAAGCCGTGGTTATTCAGACCGGGACCTGGGACGTCTATGACGTCTGGGGAGGTGAGGGTCGGATCCCCGGGCCTGATGATCCCAACTGGGAGGAGTCGTTCGCCTTTCTCGTTCGCATGGCGAACGACGTCCTGGCTGGTGATGGAGCACACGTCTATTGGCTGACGATGCTTCCATCTCCGAATCCCGGTTGGCCCGAACGGTTGAATCGGCTGCTTATGGACGTAGCAGTAACCGACGACCGTATGTCTGTGGTCGACCTGACTTCAGGTTTCACCGACGCAGATGGCGGTTACGCCGGCCATGTCGATCGCCTCGGCGTCGAGTGGCCGATACGCAAGATCGACGGCGTCCACCTCTGTAGAGAAGGTGCCGAAGTGGCTGCCAAGATCGCCGCCAGCACGATTCTCGCTGACGCTGGACTAGCTCTTGTGCCAGGTTGGGAGGATGGCCTCTGGCGATCGGACAGCCTCTACGACGTTGACCCGTGTGATGACCCGGCCCCAGCCGGTGAAACGTCCTGACCTCCTTGCTGCCGGCAACCACCTGATTAACTTCGGGCCATACCAAAAGAGGAGCCATCGTCGCCTAGCCGTAGTGGTGCATTGCCCTATCGGGTCATAGAACACGTCTGGATTGCGATGTCCGACGGCGTGCGCCTGTCGGCCCAGCTCTGGCTCCCTGATCGGACAGGTCACGAGCCGGTCCCAGCGATCCTTGAGTTCATCCCGTATCGCAAACGCGACGGGGTTGCCTTGCGTGACCACGCGAATCACGCCTGGTTCGCTGCCCGCGGTTATGCGTGTGTCCGACCTGACATGCGTGGCCATGGCGACTCCGAAGGCTTGATGACTGATGAATACTCTCCTCGCGAGCAGGCAGATGCCGTCGAGGTCATTGAGTGGATTGCCAGCCAAGACTGGTGCTCCGGATCTGTTGGGATGATGGGAATCTCGTGGGGTGGAATCGCCAGCCTCCAGGCCGCTACCCACCAGCCCGAGGCGCTGAAGGCGGTCATCCCTGTCGGTGCGTCCGTCGACCGCTATTACGACGACGGCGGCTACTTGGTGGGGGGCTACCCGGGGCAGGGCGTTGGCTGGGGTGGCGTGATGTTCGGCTACTGCATTCGTCCACCGGACCCGGCTGTCGTCGGGGACGCTTGGCGAGCCATGTGGCGCGATCGCCTTGACCAGACTCCGATGTTTCTCAAGTCGTGGCTCCAGCACCAACTACGTGATGAGACCTGGGTCCAAGGATCGGTGTGTGAGCAATATGACCGCATTCAGGTACCAGTTCTTGCCGTGAGCGGTTGGAATGACTGCTGGCCCAACACAGTGCTGCGCCTACTCGACAACGTGAACGCTCCATGTCGCGGCGTTTCGGGGGCGTGGGGTCACGTGTACCCAAATCTTGGTGGCCCGGGGCCAGGAATCGACTTCCTTGGCCTTGCGTTGGCCTGGTGGGATCGATGGCTTCGAGGCGACGAAAACAGCGTGATGGACGCACCGGCTCTGCTCGCCTACCTCCAGGACAGCCACAGTCCGACCCCGGCACCTAGCGTCCGACCCGGCAAATGGGTCGCTGTGAACACTTGGCCATCGTCGGAGATCTGCACCAAGACCCTGTACCTCGGCCCTAATGGACTCGATGAGGCCCCCTCCGTCGAAGATTTCGACGTCGAGGTCTTCTCGCCGGTATGGACGGGGCTAACAAGCGGTGAGTACATGCCTGTCGCCGGGATCTGTGAACTGCCAGACGATCAGGGGCCTGACGACGCCCTGTCCACGTGCTTCGACATGGCGGTGCTCGACCACCCGCTTGAACTACTAGGCACCCCGTTGCTCCACCTCTCGGTGGCCTGTGACCGTGAAGAAGGTCTCGTGGCAGCCCGCCTCTGCGATATCAGCCCCGACGGAAGTTCCACCCTCATGAGTTACGGGATTCTGAACCTGAGGCTCCGAGATGGGCGTGACCGTGTCTCCGAGGTGCATCCGGGAAAAGCCATGGAAGTAACGGTCCGCCTGAACGACCTTGGTTGGAGGATCCTCCCCGGCCACCATCTACGTCTTGCCCTATCCACACAAATGTGGCCCATGGCCTGGCCGTTACCCCAGGAAGCAACCGTGAGCATCGATTTGGCCGCCAGTCGCCTCGAGTTGCCGGTTTTAGGCCCGAAGAGTTCTGGAACTCCAACGCCAGATCTGGGAGCTCCCCAGGCTGCTGATCCCCTACCCCATCGTGTGGTGCGTCAAGGTTCCGGATCGCGCCAAACAGTCCACGATCCCTTGAGCCAGGAACACCTCCTTGAGGTGAAGGCCGACGCCGGTGAGATCGAGTTGGAGGCCACTCGGCTCCGATATGCGAGCAGGAGTAGCCAGCGATACCGAATCGTCGAAGGAGACCCGCTTTCGGCCTGTGTCGAATATCGGGCTGACTTCACGTTTGCTCGGGAGGACTGGCAGGCACGCACCGAGAGTCTGCTATTCGTGACCTGTGACGCCACCCAATTCCGGCTCGATGGTCGCATCACCGCCTACGAGGGAACTGAGGTTGTCTGCGAGCGCACCTGGGAGGAGCGCATCCCCCGAGTCGCCTACTGAAAGTTCAGTGGGACTCAGTCACCTTTGATGTAATCCCGTTCAAGCCAACAAAACAGAGAAAGACCTGAGAACCCTCCTGGCGAACAGGGGGTTCCCGTGGAGCGGACGACGAGATTCGAACCCGCGACCCTCACCTTGGCAAGGTGATGCTCTACCAGCTGAGCTACGTCCGCGTCAGCCCGGAACGATACCGGACGGCCACCCGTTT
>JAZADL010000127.1:0-2975 GCA_036123635.1 Actinomycetota bacterium | reverse complement strand
GTGATGGTTCGTGCCGAGCCGACCGCCACCGACCACGAGGGGGAACCTACGGACACCAGCCTGTGGACCGATAGGGGGATTGGTTGTGGAATTCCCGGTGGACGACCACGGGGTTGTCCACAGCCTGGACCGGATACCGTCGCGCCGTGCGAATCCTCCACCCCAGCGACGGGCCCGAGGTCGACCCAGTCGAGGCTTATCTCGACGACGACCGCCCGGCTCCCCCGGGTCGTCCGTGGGTGGTCGTCAACATGGTGGCCTCCATGGACGGTGCCACGACGGTGGCCGGTCGGTCAGGCGGCCTTGGTGGAACCGGCGACCGCCGCGTCTTTCAGGCGCTCCGTGGACTATCCGACATGATCCTGGTCGGCGCAGGAACCGTACGAGCCGAGGGCTACCGACCACCTCAAGGCCCCGTCGATCCGGTGGCCTCCCAACGCGCTGCTGAGAGAAGGGCCCCGAGGCCCCGGCTGGTGGTGGTGTCCGGCTCCCTGGACCTTGACCCCACCCTCCCCCTGTTTGCCGAGAACGACCCCGGTGATCCGGCACCCCTGGTGGCCACCGTCTCGAGTTCTCCCGCCGACCGCCGGGCTGCCCTGGAGCCGCTGGCCGAGCTAGTGGTGTGCGGTGAGACGTTGGTGGACTTGACCGGGCTCCTGGCCACCCTCAACGACATCGGAGCGCGGACGGTGCTGTGCGAGGGTGGGCCACACCTCAACCACCAACTGTTCGCTGCAGGCCTGGTAGACGAGCTGTGCGTATCGATCTCGCCGATGCTGGTCGGTGGCGTGGGCCTCGGGGGCCGGGGCCTGCTGGACGGTCCCAGCCTGGCCGTGCCGATCCGCCTCGGTCTGCACCGGGTGCTATCTGAGGACGGGTTTCTCTTCTGCCGGTACCTGGTCTCCTAGGCACGGGATCGAACCCGGCGACGACGCTGGTTCAGCTGAAGGGCAGGACGACCCGCTGTCCAGGCTGGAGCATCGCCCCACCGGTGGACGCGGCCAGGCGGTCCACGGTGTGGCGGATGTCGCGGTCGTCCGGGGTGATCCGCTCGGCGATGGACCACAGCGTGTCACCCGGCTGGACCACATAAACCACGGGCTCGCCTGCCGCCTCGACGACGGCCGACCCGGGCGTGCCAGTGACCCGGGCGACCAGCTCGCCGCCTAGGAGGGAGAGAGCGGAGGCTAGGAGGCCGAGGGTCACGGCAACCAGCAGGCGGCGGCGGCGGTAGACGGTCAGGCTGGTAGCCGTCGGACGGACCGGGGTCGCCTCGCGCCGGACGGCAACTGCAGCCGGTTCGGCCGATAGGACGTCGGCTACCAAGCGCCGTAGGGCCGACGGAGCCGGAGAGGGCCGGTATGGCGAAGCGGGCCCGGCACCGTCAGAGAAGTCGAGCGGAAGCTGGAGGGCTCGGGTGTCGAGGGTCATCGTGTCCATGTGATCCATCCTGACGATCGGGTGTGACAGGCCAGCCCCGAGGCCGGCATAGGGTCCTTGACATGGAACGCCTGTTCGGGGAACATGTATTCGGCGTACAGGTGTTCGGTCACAGTGATCAGTGTATCGAACATGTGTTCGTTGTCAAATCGACCGGCACCCGTCGGTCGATCAGCGGAAAGAACGCACCATGACCGAGACAGGGCTCAGCAAGCGACAGCAGCAGATCCTTGAGTTCATCGACTCCGAAACCCGCCAGCGCGGCTATCCACCGTCGGTCCGCGAGATCGGTACGGCGGTCGGCCTCACCTCCCCGTCGACCGTCCACTCCCACCTGACCACCCTCCAGGACCGTGGCTTCCTGCACCGCGACCCCAGCAAGCCCCGAGCCATCGAGGTGCGGTTCGATCCGGTCAGCGGTGCGCCGGTGGAGCGTGCTCCGATCCGTCACGTTCCTCTGGTTGGCGACGTGGCGGCCGGAACCAACGTCCTGGCCCACGAGAACGTCGAGGAGTCCCTCCCCCTCCCCGCCGAGTTCACCGGCGATGGGGACCTGTTCATGCTCCGAGTCCGGGGCGACTCGATGATCGGAGCCGGCATCCTGGATGGCGACCACGTGGTCGCGCGCGTTCAACCCACTGCCGACCAGGGCGATCTGGTGGTGGCCGGCACCCCGGGCGGCGAAGGCACCGTGAAGCACTTCCGGACCGAGGGCGAGACCGTGGTCCTGGCCCCGGCCAACCCGACCTTCCCCGAACAGCGCTACTCGGCCGACGAAGTCACGGTCTTCGGAAAGGTCGTGACCGTCCTACGTCGAATCTGAGACCACCGTCGGGGATCTGGCACTCTGACGGCTCAGATCCCGTTCTCCATCAGGTCCCTCAGGACGGCGTAGCAGGACTCCAACGACGACCGCTCCACCCGCTCGTCCGCGGTGTGGGCCAGTGTCGACTCTCCCGGACCGAGGTTGACCGCCGGTACTCCCCGCTCGGAAAAGAACGCCACATCGGTCCAACCCAGTTTGGCCCCAACCTTCAGGTCATTGCGTTCCACGACGGCCCGCAGGAGGGGATGAGACAGCCCCGGGGCGGCGGCCAGCGAGTGGTCCACCAAATCCACCTCGTCGCCCTCTTCCAAGTGCGGGGCCAAGAACCCCCGTACGTGGGCTTCGGCCTCGTCGCCGGTCCGGTCCGGCGCGTAACGGTGGTTGATCCGCACCATGGACCGGTCAGGTACCACGTTGCCGGCCACCCCGCCCTCGACGTGCACGGCCTGGAGGGCCTCCCGGTACCGGCAGCCGTCCACTACGGGTTCCCGGTGCTCGTAGCCGTCTAGGGCGTCTAGTAACCCTCCTAGGCGGTGGACGGCGTTGCGTCCCATCCAAGGCCGGGCCGTGTGGGCCCGGGTACCGGCCAGGGTCACCTCAAAGCGCATCGTCCCCTGGCAGCCCGCTTCGACGGCTCCACCGGTCGGCTCTCCGAGGATGGCCACATCACCGTCCAGCAGGTCCGGAGCCTCGGCGAACAACTCCCGAA